>CAYGQD010000223.1:7090-11703 GCA_964351855.1 uncultured Verrucomicrobiales bacterium | reverse complement strand
CACCATGGCTTTTCAGTCCCGTGACTCTCCATGAACGCATTATAGAGGCTGGCCGCGTAGTCGCAGCTCGCCCGCGCCGTCTGATTGATCGGGAGATCGCGCGAGCCGCCCGTCGCGTAGCGGTAGGTAATCCGCTTCGGCCAGAAGCGCGGAAACGTGCCAGCCTTGTCGAAGAACAAGAGGACAAATTCCGGGTGAGCCAGCCACTCAGGCAACTGATCAAGCCCCTTGAAGAAGGCCGCCGCGCCGCGCGTTTGATCGTTCGCTATCCGAGGCGTTTTCTCGATCGCCCGCAGATAGAACAGGCCGTCAATATCGTAGCGCTCATAGCCTACCGCGTCATGAATTGCGCGCTCAGAACGAAAGCCGCGCTTCCTGGTAAAATCCTTCAGATCCACCAGGCGCGCCGGACCATTGCCTTTCTTGCCCTTCCCTTTGACTGGCGCGTTGCCGATCCAGTCGATCCGCGCCTTGCAGAGACAACCCCAATCTTCGTCTTCCCATACCAGCGTGACCTCACTACGCCCTTTACCCATCCAGCCCGTCACCCGATCCGCAAGCGGCCTCACCCGGTTGATTTCCTCGTAGATCGCTGGAGCCAGAATTCGCTGGCCAGGCTCCAGACTTTCTCCCTGGAGCGCCTGGAGTCGATCGAGGATCAAGACTTCAGGATCAGCCGCGACGCAACGCTCAATCAAATCTTGCTTACTCCCGCCCACCTTGAGGCCACGCTCGCGCAACCAACCCTTTAAATCTTCCATGCCAACCAACGCGCCAGGATGATCTTCCGCCGTCAATCTTCGTCGATAGGCTTGATCAAAGGCCGCTTCCCCTTCCATCAGAAGCTTATGTCGCCCTGAACCAATTAGCCGATCATTCGTCTCGCTCTCAGCTTCCGCAGCAGGATCGTAGTTCCAGGGAGCGCTCTCCCAATAATCCAGCGGATCAACGATCAATTTCTTTACCCCTGATTTCGACAACGCCTGAATCGAATGGTGCGTTTCTTCAGGAAGATCGAAATAATAGCCTGGCTTTATATCTGACATATCTTAACAATTTTGGGCAAAAAAAGGGAATGCTTGCGCCCCTACCTGTTCAATGAGGTTCCCCGCCTGGTCCGCTGTTCTCCAGCGACTCCTATGCTCAGGGCGCAAACGGTTCTTCCTACAGGCGCGCCACACGCGAAGAAGATCGGTTAGCCGCTCGAAATCGCTCCAGAGCGGCCAGGAAAAGCAGTTCATCGCTAAATTGAACCGTAACCAGCAAATTTCCGTCACCGTCAGCACTGATAGCCGCGCCGCTAGCGTGAAAAGAAACCATTCGCCGATTATCGTCCGATTGTTCAACAGGACCAACCGGAGGACGCAAGGAGGGAGCTGTTGCTTCAGGCTCGGAATTGAAAATATCTCCTAACACAGTGGTTAGGTCGTCGGGTTGTTTTGGTGCTACGGTCATTGATCTTGGGTTTATCAGTTTTTTTCGCGGAGATGTAACCCCGTCTTTTCGCGGACACTTTCCGCTAGGTATTCAGTCACAGAGATTCCCGCGTTGCTCGCGCACTTCTTGATGACGGCCCATTTCGCAGGGCCTACTTTTTTGCGAATCCGATCCAGTAGAGGGAGAGGCTTGGTTAGCTTCGCGAATGACATAGCGGAATTATGCCGTAAATTACTGCAATCGCAACAGTATTTATAAGCTTTTGTTAAATTTCCTGATTCTCTGCCGTTGCTATTACTTGGTTCCTGCCACATTATAGGGTTCTCTTAATATTTTTGAACATGAATCCGCCAGATGATACCCCCATTCCTTGGGACGAAATGGATGACTGGCTGGCGACCTTGGGAAAAACCAGGCGCTGGCTCGCGGAGCAAACCAACGACCCTCGTTTTCCGCGCGGCTACAAATATCAATCCGTCACGCAAGCCCTTCAGCCCGCCGCTGCGTCAGCGCAAGGCAAGCATAAGAGGACCAGACCGTTACAAAATGTTCTGTCGTCGATACTGAGAGAGGAAAAGGCTAGGCAGTCCAACAGAATCGTAAAAAAAGCCCCTAACGGAAGCGGAATTTTAAGCCACCTGACGCAGGAGCAGTTTAACCAGGCTGACATTGTCAGCCGTGAGCAAGGTTACGCTTCGTTCGAAGATTTTATCGTCGCAGCAGTTCTGGAAAAAGCAGAGCGCGACAGCAGTAAAGGGTTTTCATTGGCTAAGAGGCACGCCCACGCCTCAGCCGAAGACTAAGCAGGAACCAGCTTGCTCAAGGGAGTGAACAGCTCCCAGACGGAAGGCCCTGGCGCAGGCGGATCATCATCAGGCGCGCGAGGATCAAACTTTGGCCCAAACCTTACGACAGCCCGATGCGCCAGGAATCGCCGCCCGTTGATCCCCTGTCTCTCCATGAGCGCCAGGAATAGGTCAGCGGCTTGTTGGGAATCGTATTCGCGCGGCTCGCAATCCTGCCACCACCAGTCAGGCAGGCAACCCTCGTAATCACAGAGCAGATCATGAAGCAACGTAGCGAGCGGAGACAACTCGAATGGAGCAAATCCGCGATCCCACAGGCAGCGCGGGACGCTGGCAAAATCCCACTCAATGCCTTGAGGAATCAAAATCTGGCCCTGGTCGCCTGGCAGCGGCAACAGATAGTCCTCTTCCAGTCGGCGCAAACAGCGCATTTCTTTAATCGCGCCAAACAGCCGCCATTTCTTCACGTAAACTGGCGGCAACTGCCGATTTAGCGGCTCAGGCAATGGAGCCGGAAGTTGAGCGTAACTACTGAGAGGGTTCACGGTATGATGAGGTTATCGCCCGAATATCCGCCCGATTCGCTTCGACGATCTGCATCAGTGATGAGTGTTCATTGCGGATTCGTTCCTCGATCCTACGCTCTAGCGCGACCCCCATCGCTCCCGTGAAGGGATCAATCCGCGCAGTTGCCAACTCTGAGCGCAAGCTTTTCAGCTCAGCCTTCACCTCGCCAGTCGTATCTTGCAATATTTCAATGCGACTTCGGAATTCAGCGACTTCGCTGGTAGTTGACGCCCCTCGCGAGATGTAACTGGTGACGATCGAAATGATTGCGGCTGTAACGACCGCGAGAATGAGACTGTTATTTCGGCTTGATTCCGACACCACTGGCTGGACGGGTTGCGGAGTCGCCAGATGGTCCAGCAGTTGGGTAAATTGCGCGTTTGTCATCTTAGGCGGCTTCATGGTAAGGATTCCACAAATCGGGAGCGTCATAGTCGCTCACCAGCTCAAAGTCAGCCAAGACGACTGGCCTGAAAATTTCCGGCTGGCTAAGCGAGTCCACTAATTCGTCGATTCGTAACATGGTCAACGCGTCCACCTCTTGAGCGGATCGCCGCATCCCGTCCAAGATCCCCTCGCGCAAATCCAATAAATCACCCTCTAGACAGTCCAGCGTTTCGGCAGCCAGCTCGATCGCCAGATCAACCGCTTCTTCGAGATCCCTGACGTCTTCATGGACCAGGCCGCATGTTTGGCTGACTCGCCAGCCAGTGGTGTCTTCCAGGATTTCGATGCCCCCCCATCGGCTTGTATCGTCGCGCGGATCATCGCTAAATGGATACAACATCGCCGCGTCTGGATGCAGCTCCGTTTCCACCCCTACATAGTGCGGATTCCAGTCGGTAACTGGTAGTAAAAATTTCATGATAATTAAGATTCCCCAAAATTATCAGAATTAGCAAGTATTTTAATGCTTCGCGAACGACCTCCTAAGAAGAGCGTCTAACAAGGCCTTTGGTTTTTCGGTAGTCGTTAGTTCGGTGTTCATGAGTCAGCTTAATCCACAATGTCAAAATCCCGCCCGTCATCGAGTTCGCCCCACATTTCAACCAGGCCAGACAGATCCGCGCCCGCTTGGTTCTGAGCGAAGGCATGGACCGCGTTATAAATCGGCAGATAGCGCAACACGCGCGCGATGAAGTAAAGACCGATCGCCAGCGTCTCGCCGCGAGCTGGCGATTTCTGGCCACTGGCCTTCAATTCCTCTTTCCCCAGGACGTCCACCATACCGACCCCGCTCTTCCGCATTGGCCGCCCCGCCAGTTCTGTCAAACCCTCTTCGACGTTCTGGCCGCCCAGCAAATACCCTTCATTGATCAGGTTACACGCACACCACCAAATCAGGCTGGAGCTTTCCCGGCAAGCCTGGCTCCAGCGTAGCGGCTGGCCGTCGCGCAGCTCGCCAGGCCAGAAGTTGAAATCGCCCTCTTCTTGCGCCGCTTTTCGCGTCCCATCGTAATACCAGCGAATCGTTTCGCGCCCAAACACCGTCCAAAACGCGTCAGCGCTACCCGTCCAGAGCGAGCCGTCGAACGTGAAATGGTCAAACGGAATGCCGCGATCCAGGCATTCCCGCGCCGCCATGATCGCCACCTGGATATGCGCCCCCACTTCGCGGCCCTCGCAATGCGCGTAACCCTTCAGCATTCGGACAGCGTCTTCAGAGTGACCCAGCGTTTCCTGGCGATAGCGTAGGACTCGACGGACGTTCGCGCAAAATTCCGCGTCAGCTCGAAATTCTGAATCAATGTCTTCGAGAACCTTTTGCTCGATTCCAATGACCCGCCCACTTTCCGCAACAAC
>CAYGQD010000223.1:0-7080 GCA_964351855.1 uncultured Verrucomicrobiales bacterium | reverse complement strand
TTTTCGCGGTTTCGCAGCACGTCGCCGACGTGTAACTCCGTGAAAAGGCAGTCATCGCTTCCGCCGTGAGATGGATCAATCGTTCCCACCTTGGCAACCAGGCGCGTCAGTGTAAACGCGTCCTTCACTCCCGCTTTGCGCTGTTTGTAGAGATCCGTGAAAAACCCTTCCCCGCTATTCCCGAAGCCCCAGGCGTCCATTTGCGCGTCGCTCTCTTCCCTGGAGCGCTTCCCTTGGATTTTGCTTCGCCGTTCATCGAAGAGGTAATGAAACAGCGTCTTTCCCAGGATGTTATTCGGATTATTCCGCCAGGAAAACCGATAACAATGACCCTCGCTTGTGACCCACTCGAAGGAGGTTTCGCGCCGCAAACTTTTGACGTCCACTTCGACCGGATCATGCCAGCGCTTCGCCCCAGCGTTCAGCGCGCAATCGCGAGGATGCGGATTGCAGTTGAACGTCGCGAAGAAATTCAGGTTCGATTTATTGTTCCCCACGCCTTTCGCCAGAGCATTCTGACAATGCGGGTTTTCCAGGTATTCGTCAGTCGTCACGTAGAAACAGCCAATTCGCGGATTCACATGCTCGCGCGTTTTCTTGCCTTGGATCGCACTCGCTTTGTCGATCGCCACAAACCGCAGCAGCGCCCGACCGCGCGGACCCGTCGCCGTGAATTCTGTTTTGCCAATGACCAGCGTGACACCAGCCGCCGAAAGAAGGGCCTGGTTCGCTCCCTGTTCTACCGCATACGTCAGCTCTTCCCAGACCTTGTCTTCCGCGTTGACCATCCACGGCCCAGCAATGTAACCCGTGAAATGCCGCTGCCAGACGACCGCTTGCGTCAGCGCGAAGAAGACGCTGAACGCCGTCTTACCGCTGTTTTGATGACCCCATAAAGCCGCGACCGTGCTTTGCCCCCGATGAACCTCCCAAATCCACCACTTCACTTCAAAGAGCGGATCAATGGAGCATTCAGGCCAGAGCTGGGAACAAAGCCAAATCCAAAAATGCGGCTCTTTCGGGCAGTTCGGAACAGGCTGGAGCTGATCGCCGACACGGCAAGGCCCTGGCAATTCGTCCCGGAATAACAAGTCCATCAGAAAGAGCGCAGGCTCGCGCGGATCATTCAGCCGCTCGCGCATTTCGAGGACCATCCATTCCGTTAAAACCGGATCGTAAAGCTCGAATTGCGGAATCATTTGTCGATAGACCCGCTCTAAAATCTGCCGCTCTTTAAGGTGGTAATGGACGGCGCTCATTCTTTTTTTTGACTTCCAGGTTGCTTTGGCAGTAATTTACTGCTTAATCAGCAGGGCTTAATAATCAAGCTAAATCATGAAAACGACAGAAGACACAGCACCAGGGCCAGGCGAACTGATCGACGAATGGACCCCGATCAAAAACGGCGAATTGCCTGATATTGACGTCGATCGAACTGTCTTGCTCTGTCATCCTGACTGGGACGAACCTGTCTGGCCTGGCTACCTGGACGAAGAGCATGACGAGGAAGGAATCGAAGGGCCGTGGCGTTGGGTAGAAGGCTCACTCTGCAAGCCGCAACCGACGCATTTCCGCGATTTTCCAGAACTCCCAAACCCTCAAAACTAGCATCATGGTTATCTCAGGAATCGCTCTAAGCAGCGAAGAAATTAATACCGTTTTCATTGGCCTGTCGCGCGAGCAGTTGAGCCGATTGAAAGCGCGAAAGCCTATCACGATTCACTTGTCGGAGGCGGGTTTCAAGGGCGAGCTGGCAGGCGTTACCATTCTTTTGCAAGGCGGAAACGATGACGAGTCGATTGCGGCAGAGCTGAAAGCGCTGGCCAATAAGCCGATCACCACAGACAAAACGACCACCAACCAGAACTAGCCATGGCTTGCCCTACTTGCGATCACACGATGCAAGCAATCGTTGACTACGTGTTCTGGTGTTCGCGTTGCGGGACGATCAGACACCGGCACGTCAACGGTGAGGATCAATATTTTCCGCGCCTGGTAAACAGGACCAGGGACTACCACCGGCAAGTCGGAGCGAGCGTTCGCGCTGATCTGGATCGCTTAGGAATCACCGAATCAATCACCAGTACCACACCCTAACAAAAAAACGACAATGGAAATACCTATTGAGGCGCTGCCGCCAGGGTTGCGCCGTAAACTTACGGAACACCGCGACAACCAAAAGGCGTTCGACCACATGATGGATCAATTTTGGAAGCCTGTTCTACAGGATTGGCTCCAAAGATACCCCAGCAATCAAGTCATTAAAATGATCAAGGACGTTTCGGAGGTATCCGACGCCCAGGTTGAAATTCTCGCGCGCGAGAATTTCAGCGAATCCGCCGTCGAAGTTGTCAAGGCAGCCTACGAGAACACGGTTCTACAGATCGAAGCGAATCGCGAGATAGAGCGACGCAAATGCAAGGACCAAAACGCTAACTGAAATGCCTGAAACCATCAAAGCTCAACACCTTGGAGATGCTGTTTATGTCCGCCAGGACCACGCCGACGCCGTTGTCTTGACCGTTGACAGCCACGACAACGAGGCGTCAGCGATCTATCTAGAGTCGCTGGTTTTACAGAACTTGATCCGCTTCGCAGTATCTCAATGCGGCTGGGAATTGCAGATCCCAGCGCTGCCGCCAGCCGCCGAACACAAGGAAGGAGGCGGGATTTGAAATTCGTAATTCAAACAGGCTATGAAGGAAGGGAAGCCAGCGCGATCGCCCTGGCTTGCAACGCGACGGACGGCTGGAGCTTCCGCAAAGCATCTACTATTGCAGAAGATGAAATCCCACTAGGCTCGATCGAGTTTATTGAGGAAATGCTAGGCTACTCGCCGGAACCTGACTACTACCCTGAATTCGCCTGGCCGTTTCTTTATCGCCAGGTTGCTCGCCGCGATTCGTTGATTTCGATCGGCTGTTTTGTGAAGCCCGCTGATCGCTATAAACGATTCGAGGCGTTTATCCACTATGGAGGGCCGCAAGGCCAGGCGATCAGTCAAAAGCATTTCGGGCCGTTTTGGTTAAGCCAGATCGTGAAGTTCACCGAGGAATGGCGCTATTATATCGCACACGGTAAAGTCATTATGGCCGAATGGTATAAAGGCGAAGCCGACCAGGCCCCTGGCATCAGCGACTACCCCCAGGCCCCACAACTACCGAGCGGACTACAAATTCCGCCAGGCTATTGCGGAGCGATTGATTTCGGCACACTTCCCGATGGACGCCTGGCGCTAGTCGAAGCCTGTCACCCGTACGCCGTTGGCTGGTATGGCTCGCAAGATGACTCACGCGCTTACGCTGATTTCATCATTGCAGGCTGGCGCTACATGCAACGCCTTCAAAAATGGAATCAACACTTCGAGATTTACAAGATTTAAGTCGCCAGGCCGAAGGCGCGAATGCTGCATCGACTCTGATATTCTGGTATGCACCTGGCTATTCCTAACGTCCTAGGCAACGGAAGGAAGATGGCAAGAAATGGCGCGAGCCACCAGGAGAGAACGAATATCTGACAGCCGGGAAAGACCGGCACGACCTTTCACTATGCAAGCCGCACAATTACAACAACAACTCGCAGAGGCGAACCCGTCACCCCTGTTTCGTAACAAGCGCCGCCAGGCTGCCGAATTCATTCCGCACGGGAAGGCCGCAGCACCGGAGACGCTGGCCGTCGCGATCACCGTCCACCCGGCCTACATGGGACATATTCAACACCTGTTGCAGAGCTGGGAAAGCCACTTGCCTAACGCTGTTAGGCGCGTGTTGGTTCTCGACAACTGCCGCTTCCCCGCCGAGCTGGCGCGACGGTTCCCAAACTGGAAGACCATCGAAGGATCATTCGGACACCCTGGCCCAGCTCGCAACGCGGCCCTGGATGCAATCGGTGACGAGGTTGACTGGATCTTGTATTGGGACGCGGACAATGTCCCGCCGTCGCTCATTTACGCCGGAATCGCCCAGGCCGCCGCTGGAGCGGATTCTCAAGCTGGAGTGTTGAGCCAATTCGTAGACCACCCGCAAGCTGATCCGCGCCACCGTTTTATTGTGGATACGGCCAGCCTTTGGCGGAAGCAGGCCCTTCGCCACGTTGGAGGCTGGCCGCAGACCTGGCTCGAAGATTGGCATTTAGCCAACAAGCTCTTCGCCGCTGGCTGGACGATCGACCCGCTGCCGCTCGCTCACCCGATCGTTATTTCTAACCACCCAGGCCAGCGCTCGAAGACAATGGCGCTCGACAAGAAGCTTTGGTCCGCGCGCTCGATCGGTATTATCACGCTGTTGAGAGGGAATGCGTTCCTGTTCGAGAAATGGTTGGAGCGCGTTAAGACAATCCTACTTCCAGAGCAATGCGGCCTAACGATCGTCGTGGACGACGACACCCCGGAATTTCTCAAGAAAATGAATCGCGGAATTGCTCAAATTGAAGACCGTTTCCAGCGCGTCACCGTCCTGAAGGGAGAACCGCCCTTGCAATCCTGGCGCAACGATCCGCGCGCGCGCCACAATTTCGAGGCCCTGCATAACCTGGTCGCCCGCTACTACAGCCGCGCCCTTGCCGCGACGCCGGAACAATTAGTCTTGAGCTGGGAGGACGATACCATTCCCCGCACCGACGAGGCCCTGGCCCGCCTGGCTGGTCGCCTACTCCCTAACCGCGTCATTGCCGCCGTTGGCGCGCTCTATTGCGCCCGCCAGAATAGCGACGCCGCAGTTGCCAGCCGTAGCTCTGACGCCTGGATACCCTACACCATGGCCGAGATACCCCCTAAACCGATGAGAGTCGGCATGCTCGCAGGAGGGTTCACACTCTACGTTCGCCAAGCGCTGGAGAGCGTCCCGTTCCAAGGCGCGCGCCAGACGCCCAGCGAAATGCTGGGATGGGACGGAAATCTCTCCAGGGCGCTTCACACTGAGGGATGGGAAATGCACCTAGACGGAAGCGTTCGATGCACCCACCTGATTGAACCATCGCTCGCCGTCTAAAGTTTGTGCCATGTTACAATCCTCGCTAAAATGAAAATCGGCATAGTCTCTCTCCAGAAGAACGTCGCCCCCTGGTTGCTTGAATGGACGCTCTATCACCGCATGATAGGAGTGTCAGAAATTTTGCTCTACGATGATCAGTCAACCGACGAGACGCCGAGCCTGGCGCGATCTATGGAGGCGTTAGGATTATTGCGCTATGAGAGGGTTTCCTGGCAGCCGTCCGAAGCTGACTCGCGCCCCCTACAAGAACAGTGTCTATCGAAAGGCTTTGAAATAGCACTCGAAGAAAAATTCGACTGGCTAGCCCACATCGACGACGACGAATTCATTGACCCGGTCAACCAGTTCAGCCTGGCCGACTTACTGGAATCCGCTCCAAGCGACGCTGGCGCAATCCTCATGCAATGGGCATTCTTCTCATTCGGCGCGCCCCCCGATGGGCGGCTTTTGTTAGAGCGTTGCCAAAAACGCCCCTTGACCTACCAGCAAAACGAGGTTTTCAAATCCATCTTCAGGCCGCAAGCCGTTCGCATCATTAACGGAGTTCATCGCCCCTTGATAAAGGACGGCTGGCAATATTACTCGGACCTGGTCAGGCCGTTTGAAAACGGAGAGCCGAGTTGCGGAAACACCCCGCCCCGATCCGTTGAATTCATTCGTTGCTGCCACTACCGAGGCCGCTCAGACGAAGAGGCGGCCCGCCAGGCTCAGCGAAATTCAACCTTTCCAGCAAGAGCGGCCCTTCAGGATTCCCACGCCAAGAAGCACAGAGAATGGCCCGAGACACTACGCGAGATTTGCCGCGCCAGTGGAGAGGTTCGCGACCGTTGGGCCGAACGGTTTTTGCCACGTCTCAAACTTTTGACAGATTCGGCGCTGAATAACGGGCAGTAAATTACCGCTTGCAACTCAGTAAATTTCTGTAACTATCATGAAGACTGTATTATCAATATGGGTTGTAGTTCTGGAAATTGCCATGGAAATCACGGGAACTGGATTCCCAGCATTTTCCCCGCAGACGTCCCGCCGAAAGGCGGCTGGACGCTGAAGGGATTGCTGATCGACGCCCGTATCCCGCCAGAAGTCCAAACTTCTTACCGCGACGCGACCTGGCCAGGCCAGCGCTGGAATGAGCCGCTGGACGGTATTTTCTTCGCGCTAGAGCGCGCTGGCGTCCAGCTCACGAACGGCTTGCGACAAGCGATTCGGCAATGGGCAAACGAAATCTGGAAGGCTCGCGACCCGTCGCGCGTGGTTGAGCCGCGCCCACAATTTGAGTCATTCAATGGCCCTGCCCCGGAGATCGCGCCGAAGATGCGCTGGAGCCGAAATTTTTGGGAGTTGGCTAACCTGGCGCTGACTGGCGATTCGGTGAATCTTCAGGTAATTCAAGCGTTGAAAGTCTTGGCGCGCGTCCTGTTGAGCGGCCCGCAAGGTTGCCCAGCTTGCGAGAATCATTTCGAAACTCACTTGGCGGCATTCCCGGTTGAGAACATTCACTCGCTAACGCAGGCGCGCGTTTGGCTTTGGCATATTCACAACCTGGCCAAGCCTATGCACCAGCCTGTTCCATACGCTACCATTGCGGAACAGAACGGCTGGACCCCTCTTAGCGCGAACGCCGTAAAGTCGATCCTGCAAAAACTCAAAGCTGAAACCGCCGCCCTGGCCGCGTAAAAATGGAAGCCCGCGAAACAGCAATGCGCGTAACGCGCTGGCGGAGCAACCGCTACCAGGATGAGGTAAAAACGCAAGGCGTTATCGGGTTCTACAATAGCGAGAGCCTACCGCCGCGAGCTGGAGCCAAAAACTCAAAGAAACACCCATCGCTAGGTATTGGGTATCGGCATATTGAGCGCAAACATTCCATCCTCATGGACGCGATTAAATCAGGCGAGCGCGACGCAGACGGCCCGGTTTCGGTTGCGAATGGCGATCCACTGCAACCGACCAGGGCCAAGCGCGTGGAGCGCGCTATTTCCGGCGAACTAAACAGCCGTTGCCTGAAGCGTTACAAGCCGATTTTGCGAGCATGGCCAGGCGCGGGACTGGTTTCCGGAAAGGGTTCGATCTCGCGCGCCAGCCGAAG
>CAYGQD010000222.1:0-11848 GCA_964351855.1 uncultured Verrucomicrobiales bacterium | reverse complement strand
GCCGAAATCAACGCCGTTTTGTTCGAAGGTTTCTACCCGGAATGCGCTGCTGACGCGATTCCGGAGCGTACCGCGACCGGCTTGCGTGAATTTGGCCTGCCCTACGCTGCCGACAGCGCGATCACTCGTCACCTGGCCGAATTTCTAGCCAATCGGCCAACCATCGACGCGGTTCTTTTCAATGGCGGCAGTCTGAAACCCTTGCGACTGCGCCAACGGATCGTCGAGCAGATCGCCGTTTGGCAAGAAGGCGCAACGCCCATCATCCTCGAAAATCCGGAACCGGATCTGGCCGTAGCCCGAGGAGCGGCCAATTATGGGTACCTTCTCAAGCACGACGCCAGCCGGATTGAAGCCGGAGCGGCTCGCACGTTTTACCTTCAAGTGCGGCGCGGAGAGAACGAATCGCTCGTCTGCCTCTTGCCGAAGGGAACGCCGCAAGAAAAAGAAATCGTCATCGACGACCTCGACCTCAGCCTCGTGGTCAACCAACCGGTTCAGTTTCAGATCCACAGCTCGAACCGGGAAGCCAAGCATCGCTCCGGAGATCTCGTCCCACAGGATTCGGCGCACTATCATGCCCTTCCGCCCCTTCAGACCGTGGCCACGGCGGACGATCAGACGCCAATCCCCGTCAATCTCAGCACCAAGCTCAACGCGATCGGCCTACTCCAAGTGGAATGTGTCCGGGAAGACGATCCCACCCAGCGTTGGCCGCTCGAATTCGACCTCAGGCAAGGTGGCGGTCATTCCACGTTTGATCCCAAAGCCGCTGATTCCGGCGTCGATGATGCGGTGCTGACCGAAGCCCGGGAACGCATCACCGATCTCTTTGGCAAGCCCTACAACAAGCGCGACAAGCTGACTTCGACTCGGCTCGTGTCCAGCCTTGAGAACATCCTGTCCTTACCCAAACAAGACTGGAACGCTCAGCTCCTGCGCCAACTCTGGACCACGCACGCGGATTGTTTCGACTGGCGCTATCAGTCGGTCGATCACGAGGAGAGTTGGATCACTTTGGCCGGTTTTCTTCTCCGCCCAGGCTATGGAGTTCCCCTCGACGATGCCCGGATGGATCAGCTTTGGCGTCTGCAGGAAGAGGCGTTTTGGTTTCCTGGCAAACGGATCGAACAACAGACCTATGTGCTCTGGCGTCGGGTATCTGGCGGGTTGGGGCGCGATCGCCAAATCGAACTCTTCGAGCATGCGTTTCCGATCATCCAGCGCCAAACCAAGCCCAGCCCGGAGCTCGTCCGCCTCATGGGTTCGCTCGAACGCATCCCTCTCGAAGCGAAGCATCAGACGACGGATCTGCTACTGGACCGTGGTCTTGCGTTGGCCGCCGAAAACAGCTATGCGGAGCCCTATTGGGTCGCTCTCACCCTGCTCCTCAATCGCGTTCCCACTTACGCTGGACCGGAAGCGGTTCTTCCTCCCGAGGTGGTGGAATCTGCGTTCGAGCGGGTTCGCGACATCGACTGGAAATCTCAGAGCTATTCTGCTCTGGTGCCAGCCTTTCTGCGAGCGGGAAGGAACGTCGATAACCGCGCGCTCGATCTTCCGAAGCCGCTCCGCAATGAAATCCTGAAGAAGCTGAAAGGCGCTGAGGTTCCTCCGGTGAAACTGGCTCCGCTCGAGTCGTTCGTTCCAGTGGAGCGATCCGAACAAGCCAGTCTGTTTGGCGAAGCCTTGCCGCCGGGATTAGTCTTACGCTGATCCTGCTCAAGTCGCTTGTCCCGTGGGCCGCATTAACACGTCCGTCACGTCCATGTGATCCGGTGCCGTGAGCATGTGAAGAACGGTGCTGGCGACGTCTTCCGGTTGGAGAATCGGATAATCTGCGGCGGAATACCGGTTCGCGCCGGTACCCTGAAAATAGATATCCAGGAGTTCGGTTTCGACGAAACCCGGAGAAACCTGACTGACTCGGGTGGGATTTCCCGCCGCACGGAGTTCTTGTCTCAATCCTTCGGTCATCGCTCGGAGGGCAAACTTCGTCGGCGCATAAAAGCCCCCTTTTCCCGGCACGCGATGCCCTGACATGCTGCAAACATTGACCACATGCCCGCCCTCTTTGGGGTCGAAATGCGCGACCGCTTCTCGGGTGGCAATGGCAACTCCCAACACATTGATTTCCAGCATTGCGCGCCAGTCTTCGGTTTGGCCATCGGTCAGAGAAGCTTGTTTAGCCAAGCCGGCAGAATTGATGAGGATATCGAGCCCGCCCCAGTGATCGGCAGCCGATTTGACCGCCGCAACGATCGCGTCTTCCTGACGGAAATCTGCGGTTTTCCAATGAGCATCTTTCAATTGATCGGCGACCTCTTTCAAACGCTCTTCCCGCCGAGCCGTGAGGCTGACCCGAACACCTGCTTCACCCAAGGCGAGAGCGATCGCTCGGCCAATTCCACTGGAAGCTCCGGTGACCAGAGCAGCTTTCCCCGTCAAGTCTTTCATAGCTTATCCGGTTGCCGCTTTCCCGGCGGAAGAATGAGTTTTCCGGGTCAGTTTCTTCCAAAAATAGTCCAACTCGGAAGCCAGAAACGCAGAAACTTCGTTCGGTGAGGCAGAAGTCGTTTCCGACTGGCTCGCCGCCAAGAAATCAGCCGCCGCCAACAAGCTCGCCAGCAATTCACGATTGACCTCGATCGGGTCGAAAATGACATGGTTAGCCGGGTCTTTCACCACTTCCGAGAAATGGCGTTCCAGCGGAAACGGATCATCGTGAGGAGACAGCAAGGCGAGCTTCACCCACGTCTTCCCGGGATCTTCCGCTTCGTGCTTTTCTTGATGGCTCTGGGCCAAACTCGCCAGATTGCGCCAAAATCGCTCGTTCGAATGAGGAGCAAATCCGAGCAAAATCTCTCTTCCTGGCAAATCCCACTGCAAGGCTTCGCCACCGATATCGAGAGGCGGCTCCAGCTCCGTCTGAGAAATCGTGCTGAAATTTCGCCCGATCTCTCGCAGCAACTGAAACACCTTTTTCGCGTCGTAAGAGAGCCCGTCCCGGTCCACCGATTGCAGGCGATACGACTGGTAGACTTCGGAAAGCGTCGTTCCGGTGCCCTCCTTGGAAGGCGGAACCAGGAAGGAGACCTCGTGGTGAACCCGACTTACGCCCTGTTTTCGGATCGCTTCCGCCACTGCCGCCAGTTTTTCCGCAGGATCGAGATCAGCGGTGCTCTGCTTGGCTTCGGCGGGTTTGGCAGGAAACGGAACCGTTTTGCCATCGGATTCAGCCATTGGATCGGTAACCGCAGCAGGATCGAAATCCTCCCACATCCGTCGGGCATAGCGAATCAAGGTGCGCGGCGTGAAGGCATTTTCCTGAGCCGTTGATGAAAGCGCGGTCAGGTTTACGCTATCAAGGAAGGCGTGGGCCTGGCGATCCGACATTCCCTGATCCGAAATCCGATGAGCAATCAAGTGTTGTGCTTGGCTCATGCTTAGGGTCTCCAAGGTCAACGGCTTCCAGGACAGCCGATCCCGAAGCGCGGAAGGAAGCGAGGAGCCAAAGAGCGACTTCCAGAGATCTTGGTTTGCAGAAAGGATCGTGAGGCTCCGGGGAATCGTTTCGCTCAACTCAACGAGGATTTGAGCAATCCGCAATCCGCCGATGGTGTCCCCGAACCAGCCATCGAGTCGATCCGCTACAAAAACCATCGGACGGTGGGCGGCGACGAGGCAACCCAACTCCCGAAATCGCTCCCGAGAATCGAAGTGCGCACCGGAGGGATTCCGGGAATAGGTGTGATCGAAGAAGAACCGCGCCCAGACATCGACCCCACGCCGCTCCACTCCGAGCCGTTGGGAAAGCGGTTCCGCGATCTCCTCCAGCAGACTCTCGAAAGCCTCGCAAAACCAGGAAACCCGGCTGAAGGCATCAGGAGCATGAGGATCAAACAGGGTCAAACAATGCTCAGTGAGGTAGCGCTTGCTCGCTTCCGGATCCGAGACTTCGACGAAACCGCGTTCGATCCCCAGATTGACCATTTGCGCGAAGAACCCTCGCGCTACCAAGTCCAATAGACTCCGCTTAGCATCCGATTCCGAGAGTGGAGTGGCTTTGAGCGCGTCCAGGAAATCCCGGGTCAGTCCATCCCGGGAAATCGCCGTTTCCGGTTCAAACTGAAGAGGGACAAAAAGGGAGTTTCCCGCTCCGCGTTCCGTCAATCGGGCGATGAGATGGGACTTCCCAAAGCCTGCTCGGGGAGCCAGGAGCGCGACCAAGCGACTCGGATTCGCGTCTTCGGCTTGGCTCCATCGCTCCAATTGCGTTGTCAGCTCTTGGAAAACGCCCTCATGAATTCCCTCCATGCTGACACATCCAGGAACATAACGATCGTCCAGAAAGGGATTATTAGGTTTCACAAGATCAAAATCCTAACAACAACCAGAATTTCGCACAATGCAACGAGAGACGGCGCGATTCAAAATCTCTGAAAAATTCCCGGGTGCGGAGTCGGTTTTCTGCGCCATTCTATGGAGAGCAGCGGATCAAACTGCCAATTGCGAGTTGAATCCTAACACGTCCTAACCCTGGATAAGCTCCGCACCCACCCAAACCAAATTTAGAGACATGGAAACCATTCTAACTATTTTCAAGGCTCCATTCACTTGGGGCCTCCTCCTCGGCCTCCTTTTCTTCGGCATGACGCTGTGGAATTACTGGAAAGTGAAGTTGGAGTTCTCGCGCTACCGCAAGCATCTCAGCGATAAGATGGAGATCGAGGCAGACCAGTTCACCAAGATCAAAAGCGACAAAGAGAAGCTGGCTCAAGAAAACGAGAACCTTCGGATCAAAGTAGGAAGCACCAAAGATAGCCCTTCCAAAGAATTGGAGCGCGAATTGGAAATTTTTGCGCGTGCCGAAAAGGCGATGATTCTGAATGCTCCCGGATTCGCCCAAGCATGGGAATCGGCCAAATCCGTCGCCATGGATGAAGTGTTAGAGGAAGAACGCGGGAAAAGTCTGCCTCGCCGAATTTTCCGAAAATTCCTCAAAGGTGGCTCGGTGAAGGAAGCCAGCGCAGAGCTGCTCCCCGAAGAAGGAACCGCCAATCACAATCGACCTGATCGCGAAGAAGCGGCAGCGAATTGATCGCGGAACCGGCTAGCGGTTGTGCCTCCACAAAAACCGTCGCTTGACTTGAACGAGGGACGGAGTTGCATGGCACGCCATGACGCTCGATATTCCCGACCGCGAATTTGCCGGACACATTTTTGATTGCGACGGCACCGTCGTTGATTCGATGCCGCTTCATTTTCGGGCCTGGGTCGCCGCACTGGAAGCTCATCAAGCCCCCTTCGAGTTCACCGAAGCCTACTTCTACGGATCCGCCGGAATTGCCGAAGCGGATGTTACCCGGAACCTAAACCGTGAACACGGCAGTCAATTGGATCCTGAGGGCGTGGTCCGTACGAAACAGGAATGGTTCATCAACCATATGCATGAGCTCAAATCCGTACCTGCGGTCGAGCATATCGTTAGGAACTTAGCGATGACGAAAATGCCCATGGCGGTCGCTTCCGGCAGCGAACTGGTCATCGTGCGACCGTCTCTTGAAACCGTGGGACTTCTCGATTTCTTTCCCGTGATTGTGACTCCGGAACTGGTTGAGCGCGGCAAACCGGCCCCTGACATGTTTCTTCTCGCTGCCGAACGGATGGGAGTCAACCCCACCGATTGCCTCGTCTACGAAGATGGGAAGTCGGGTTTGGAAGCAGCCGCCGCCGCCGGAATGGAAACTGTTTTCATCCCCACTCCCGGGCGCTGAATCGAAGGAATTTTCCACTTTCGTCGCAAAAATTCTTGGTGCGTTTGTCTGAGAAGTTTGCTAGGAAAAATATCTGCAAAAGGTTTGATGTTTGAATAACTCAACCATCTTATACCTCGAAACAGGATCCATCGGTCCTTCCTACCCTCAAACTTCTCTACGACAAACTCATGAAATTCCGTGATTTACCCAAGTCCATCCAGACGGGAACCCTAGCTGTGGGCGTTGCTGCGGTCAGCTTTAGTTCGACTAGTTGTGAAACCGACGCGAAGAGCGGCGCTCTTGTCGGCGCGGTAGCTGGTGCGGCGATTGGTGCCGCCCGAGGAGGTGATGGTGCGGTTTGGAAAGGTGCCGCCGCCGGCGCTGCGGTAGGTGCCGCGACTGGTTACATCATCAAGGCCAGACGCTATAAAAATACCGGTGGAGATCCTGCGAGCAGCTATCCTTACGGGAAGTCGACTAACAATCCGGACATTGTCCTCAGTCCTTACGGCGGTCATCAGGTTGATGTGCGCGGATTTTCCCGGGGAGAACTCGCGATCGACCCGAAGACCGACAAGGTCTTTCGCGTTCCTTGATTTGATCTCCGATCGCACCTTTTCCTGACATCTGACACTCCCTCATTTATGAATGTTCCTTTTTTCTCCTCCAAACTACGCTGCTTCGTCTCTTCGGTCGGACTCACCGCGTTGGCCTTTTCCACAACCAGTTGTATAGAACCTAATGCGGGAACCGGGGCCGTGGCTGGGGCGATCATTGGGGGAATTATCGGTGGTACGGCTGGAAACAGCAGTGATGATCTCTACAAAGGTGCCATTATTGGTGCTGCAGCCGGAGCTGCCGCCGGAGCCTTGGTCAAAGCAAAACGCTACCAAGGGGCTGGCGGTTCACCCCAAGGGGACCAAAGCTACCCGACAGGAAGCCGGACCAACAATCCGAATTTCGTCAAGAGCCCCTTCCCTCCTCATAACGTGATTGATGTGACGGGATTTCGCAGTGGAGAACTGGCTGTCGATCCTACCACCAACCAAGTGTTCCGAATTCCCTGAATCGGATTTACGATTTTCGGCTGACTGTCCTGAAATCAGAGTTCGGGACAGTCAGCCATCTGCCGACCTTCATCAACACTTCCTTGGCTTGACAAGGGTAATCTAGCCACTCACTCTGCTCGCGCCCTTCATAATGGCGGACCACGAGTGAACATGCTTTCTCATCCAGATCACGATCCTTCGCCTTTTTCGCGATTCTTCCACCACGAATGGAAGAGGATCCTCTTAACCACCGCCATCCTGCTAGGGTTCGCCATGGCGGCGGATGAGCCGCAAAACCAAAGCAAGGGATCTGATGGATTTTATCAGGTTGCAATCATCGTTAGTTCCCAGAAAGGATCAATTTCGACGACGATCGAAGCGATCAAGCGGTTTCTCGAAGCGCAGGCACGCGAATTGAATCGTGCCGGTGGAATTCTGGGAAATCCTGTGAAACTGGTTTTTTACGACGATCACGAGGACGCGGAGGAGACCAAAAGGCGGATTGAGGAAGCGGTGGGTGAAGAGCGACTGATCGCCATGTTGGGACTGTGGAGTTCTTCGCGAGGAGCTGAGGTCGTGGCGCGTGTTGGTCAGAGTGGGGTGCCATTCATCTCGGAGATTTCGCTGGATCAGCTGTTTCGAGAACACGAAAATATTTTCACTCTGACGACCTCCGTCAGTGACGACATCGCTTTGTTTCAGCGCTTTTTGGCCGACAATTTCTCCAGCGTTCAATTCGTGGGAGTCAACGACGATCTGTTCACCCTGGAATTTCACCAGGCGCTTCAGGGAATGGAAAACCAGTTGAAACTGATGGATGAACTTTGGGTGGATTCTTCCGAAGAGATTTCTCGCGAAGCGCTCAACTACATTGTCACGGCGATCAACGAGCGGCAGCCTTCCATCATTTGTATGGCAGCAGGCAGTTTTCGGGGAGGAGTGATTTTACAAGCACTGGCGGAAGCGGGAATCGATACACCAGTCTACTTTGCCACAGGCACGATTCAGCGGGTGTTGCGCAATCTGGACGGAATTGACTACCAGGGTGCTCTTTTTCAAAACGGCACAGATATACCACACGTGGATAATGAACGACTGGCGGAACTGCGGCGTCATCCGGACTTCGGGGCATTGGGAAATGAGTATTCTAACGATGACTTGGCCTATGGGGTGACCTATAGCGACATGCTAGCGATGATTGCTGCTGCAGCCAAGGACGCTCCCGACCCTAGCCCGGTCAGCCTGCGCTCTCACATCGGCAGCCAACTCCGCCAGATCAAAGCAGGCCAACAAGTCTACGAAGGAATGTGGCGAAACTGGTCGTTTAACGAGAACCGAGCCGTGTCTCAAGACAAGGTGTTGCATTGGCGACCTCAAGGCAGTCCTGATCTGAAACTGTTTCCGGCTCAGTTCCAGGCGAAAGCCGCTGGCCTTATTCCGGTGCCCGTCGTGTATATGAATATCGACATGGAACAGATCCGTTCGGTGGATAGCATGGCAAAGACCTTCGACGCAGATTTCTACGTTTCCATGACTAGCAACCAGCAAATCGATCTGGAAGACTTTGAATTCACAAATGCCTATCGAAGCAGCGGAAGTGGGTCACCCTTGATTGCGATTCGAAATCTCAAGACGAGTCGAAGTCCCGACAGCAGTGAAGTACGGCGGCTCTACAAGGTTTCCGGACGCTTCTTGTTTGATCCGGACCTGGGAGATTACCCGTTCGACGAACAGAGGTTTTCGATCTCGTTTCAGCCTACCAATACGACCAGCCCGTTCCTGATCCAACCGCCCCGCCCTGGCTTACGGGAAGATCGGTTCGATATTGATGGTTGGACACAAGCAAAGGAGCCAGGATACGTCGGTACGGAAGAAGATATTATCTCCACCTTTCAAGACTACGGCTCCGGTCGAAGCATCCTCGCCTTCCACAAGTTCAACTTCACCTGGACGGCGGAGCGCTATGTCCTGGACTACTATCTGAGAGTGGTCATCCCGCTGGCGTTAATCATGGTAGTGGCCTATTTTTCCGTCTTCATCCCAAACTCCAAGTTCGACAGTGTGATTGCGATTCAGGTCACCGCCCTCTTATCGACCATCGCGCTGTATCTTGCGATTCCGAAGATGGATTCAGAGACGGCGACGATGTCGGATCAGATCTTTTTGTTCACCGAAGCCGTCATCGGCCTGATGATTGCCTTTTCCATCCTTCGGGTGAATGTGCCTAAGCGCCTCCGTCTTCCGTCCAGGATTCTGATGCTGGCCCAGGTGGTGACCCTTCCTCTGCTCGTTCTCCTGATGGTCCGATATGTGTGGAGTGTGCAGATCGGGTGAGACGTCGATTTGCAGTTCATATCAACCACCACGTTGCCACCAAATCCCCATTGTTTGCCGCCTTGCGTTGAAACGGTAAAGTTGTTAGAAAGCATGAAGCCATGAATGCCACACCATTTGCGATATCCCTTTTTACCCTTGTCCTTTCTGTCAGTGTCATGACTACACCAACTACCGAGGCTTCCGGTTCCATTGCATGGGTTCCGTTTGGATCCGTGGACGAGCAGGAGGTGCAACTCTATACGCTGACCAACGCAAACGGCATGAAAGTGTCGATCACCAACTACGGGGGTATCGTGACCTCCATCGTGGTTCCCGACAAGGACGGCCGAATGGCAGACGTCACCCTCGGCTACAACAACGCGGAGGATTATGTGGCGGGAAGTCCATACTTCGGATCGATCACAGGACGCTACGCCAACCGAATCGCGGAAGGAAGGTTCACGATTGATGGAAAGGAATACTCCCTCGCCATCAACAATGAACCGAACCACCTTCATGGTGGAGTGAAGGGATTCGACAAGCAGATTTGGATGGCCCGAGCATTTTCCAACAACGGCCAGCCCACCCTTACCCTTACGCACACGAGTCCTGACGGGGACGAAGGCTATCCCGGGAATCTCACGATGCGGGTGGTCTATTCCTTGACGGATCAGAACGCGCTGAGAATCCAATATTTTGCGGAAACGGACCAAACCACCGTCGTCAATCTCACCAATCATACCTACTTCAACCTGACCGGTGAGGGCAGCGGAAACGACATCCTCGGTCATCGGATGAAAATCCTGGCTGACCGGTTTACTCCAGTTAACGAAACGCTGATTCCGACAGGCATTGCTTCGCTTGATGGGACCCCTTTAGATTTTCGAAAGGCAACTCCGATCGGCAAGCGGATTGGAGAAGACCACGAGCAGTTGAAGTTCGGATTGGGCTACGATCACAACTTTGTGGTAGGAGCAGGCAAATCCGAGAAGCCGAAGCTGGTGGCTCAAGTGACGGAACCCGTTTCCGGGAGAGTCCTCACAGTATTGACGACGGAACCCGGCCTTCAATTCTATAGTGGCAACTTCCTGGATGGAACCAATGTTGGCAAAAGCGGGAAAGCTTACGAGCACCGGACCGGATTCTGTCTCGAAGCTCAGATCTTCCCGGACTCACCCAATCCCCAGAATAAGGGCGAAGGATATACCCAAGCTCTATTAAAACCGGGCGAAACCTACACTCAGACGACGGTTTACAAATTTGAAACCTTGAAGGCGACGCCTTCAGAGTAAACTCACGATCCCGGCGGGAGGGTTATCCCCTTTTTCTGGAACCATTCAATCGCTTCCAGGCTTCCCGCTTCTGCGGCCTTTCGATACCATTTTTCCGCAGAGGTTGATCGACTCAGTTCATTTTCCAATCGACTGGCTAAACGAAGCATCGAATCAAGGTGCCCCCGTTCCGCCGCCGCTCGCATCCAGACAGCATCATTCGGCATTTCTTCGGCCCCTCGAAATACCAATCCTTCAACTTTCTTCTCATAACCACGCTCCGCAAGAATGGCGATGATTTCCTGGTCGTGAACGGTGGGAGATTCTCCGGAGGCCAACCACTCTTTGAGGATCACTTGAATCTGACCAGAGAGAGCACCGGTGGCATCGGTGAATCGCCTTTCCAGACCCAAAAGATAACGGATCGAATCCCCAAACTGGTGATAAGCCAGTAGCGACTCGATCGGATCCAAATGATGACCCAAATCCAGTTGAGCCATCGGCAGTGAATCAGCGACCAAGTAGTCCAGCTTCGTCTGCAGGGAGGATTCCGAGATCGAAGGATTTTTTGCGGCCACCAGATTCGCTTCCCTGCTCTCACGTTCCGCTAGGGCAAAAGCCGGTTGGATCACATCAGCGGGTTCGTTGTCGAGTCCAGGCAAGGAGGCCACGTCTGGCCCCGCACCCGGCCGACTGAAGACAAACACCAGATAGCAAATGGCCGCGATGAGAACGGTAAGCGCCAACATCATCCCGATCGAACCGCGAGTCCCCGAATCTTTGGATTGCTCGCCTAACTTCACATGGAAACTAGGTCCCACAGAACTGGCTATTTCTGAGGAACGCGGTCGTGGCCGCTTCAACGAACGCAACCCCGAATCCTCTCCCTGAGTCCCGGATTCTTGATCGTTCATGCGATGATCCTTTTCAGCAGCCATGTTCCCCTAGTGTAGGGAGAGAGAAGCGGGAATTCAATGCCTTGTTTTACCAGGAACTTGTAAAGTCCTGAAATTCACAGACTCAGCAACGGATCAAGACGAAGAAGACACTTCAATCGAGAGACCCATTTTTCGACACCAAGCCGCCGCGACTTCGTTGCCCATCGCGGCCCCACGCCGATACCAGAACTCCGCTTGTGCCGAATTTTGTGGCATTCCCCGACCCGATTCAAAGCATGCAGCAAGCGCGACCATACTCTCGGCATCTCCCTTTTGCGCACCCGCGACATACCATTTTGCCGCTTGCTCAAGATCTCGATCCGTCCCAATCCCCGCTTCGTAGGAACGCCCCAACTGAAAACAGGCATTGGCCGATCCCAGCGCCGCAGCGCCTTCAAACCACTCGAACGCCAGTCTCCCGTCCTTAGTCACTCCGAGCCCACTTCCGTAGGCAATCCCCAGCAGGTTCATAGCCTCACCATTGCCAGCGGCCGCTGCACGATCCAGGAAAACTA
>CAYGQD010000221.1:0-11901 GCA_964351855.1 uncultured Verrucomicrobiales bacterium | reverse complement strand
CTAGGGTGCGTTTGAAAATTGGGGCGAGGCGCGCTGCGAGTGATTTTTTCGGCTGAGGATGATGGCTCGAGGCGTCGATGAGTTTCCTCACAGAGCCCCGAACAGCATTCTCGGCTGGAAAAAGCGCCGCATCTCCAAAAAATGCGCAGCGATTCTCTGAACCTTGAAACCACATTGGGCGTCCGTCCCAATTTTCAAACGCACCCTAGTGTATCCCGTCCAACAGACTGTGCGTTTAGATAGACGGCGACTCCAGAAAACGCAGCAACTGGTTCCGAGCGGAGGCGATGTTTTTGTAGGCGGCGATTGGCTCGGGCATCGTCTCCAGCGCATTCCGTAGGCCGATCCGCGCATCGCGATTCTCACAAAGCTCGGCCAATGAACCAATCTCCAGCCGAATCCCAAACAAGATTCCGCCCGTCTCCGGCAAGGCAACGAGTGCCTGTCGCTCGACCCGCAACCAAACCTCATCACACGTCACCGTCGCGTCGAGGCGGGGGAGTTCACGTTTCGGATGCAGGTTCAATTCCGGCGATCGGCTCAAGCCCCAGTTGGCGCGTTCCCAAGAATGACCAGGCGAAAGCGTCTGGAGGAAGCGCTCCACCTTGGATCCGATCTCCTCATTCAAGCCGGGAACGACCGCATGAATCCAGTCGATAGGCTTGCCCACTTTTTCTTCCAGACTCCAGCCAGTTGGAAAGCAGACGCAGCCGGCTTGGAGGCGTAATTGGTTGTCGAGCAGGAGGAAATCGGGTTCCCAACGGCGGCCCAGCTCGAGACACGAATCTTCGGTGTCAGGTAGCTCGGTTCCCCACGATCGCGCCAGCCTAACCGTTTCCTCAATCATCGGCACGCCGTCATCCAAGACGGCTGCATAGGTTGAAGGATCATGGTCGAGCCACTTGTTCCGTTCCACGAGCAACTGCTCGTGAATCGGCGAAGGTGAGGATTCGAAGTAGGCTGGCAATTCCCTTCGTCGTAGCCCCATGTGGAAGCGATAGTCGCCTGAAGGGAAGAGATCGCTGAAGTCCACCGGCTAATAAGGCAACTCACGAATATAGATGTTCTTGAAAAACAACTCGCTGCCGTGGTGCTGGAGCTCAATTTGATCGGCTCTTGCCAGCGGCTCCACGCGGGTTTTGTCCCAGAAATTCTCGAGGCGGGTCCTGTCTACGATCAGCTTTTCATTCAGCCAGATCGTCACGTTATCGCCGACCATCCGAATCAGGAAGGTGTTCCACTCGTTGGCCGGATGGTCCGCTCTGGTCAGCGGTGCATTTCTGGCCTGTCGATTATTCCACAAACCACCGGAACCCAGGTTCACCCCATTGCGATATGCTGTGAGCCACTCCTCGGTGGTCGTCGGTTCCGTCTGGTTTTTCGATTGGGGCTTGAATGGATCCCAGATCTGAACTTGTGGCGTGCCGCGCAGGTAGATTCCACTGTCGGCGCCCGGCGGAATTTTCCAATCGATATACATTTCAAAATCGCCGTAATCCTTCGCGGTGCAGAGGCTTTTTCCCAAGCCGTCGTAGGTGAGAACCCCGTCGACGACCGACCAGTGGGCGTTCATGAGTTCGTCGGCGGTAGCCTGTGCCTGCTTTAACGCTTCACCTTTTAGAGCTCTACGCTTGGGCGCGTTTCCATCGGCGAGGCCTTTCCAGCCGGTCAAATCCGTCCCGTTGAACAAGGCGGCGAATCCCGGCGGTGGGGTGTTGTCGGCATCCGTCTTCGGCTTCGGGGGGCTCGGTGAAAAGTCGGCCAGCTTGATGTTCCGAAATTCCGCATAGTCGCTATGCCCCGCGAATTGAATCCGGCCCGTTTTGGCTTTCAACCCCGGGCGCGGTCTGCCATCCATTGGCGTGAGTTGGTCCAAGAACGCATCCACGATCACGGCACCGTTGAGGATGACCATGATATGATTTTCGATGACGATGATGGTCTCGGTGTTCCATTCGCCCGGTGGGTTGAGGTAACCGGTTTTGGCTGGGTAGATCCCGTAGATGGAGCCATGATATTGCCAGGGCTTGAGCCAGCTGACCTTGCGCTTCTTCCCATCGATCTCCGCCTCGCCTTGATATTTTTTTCCGTTGTGATCGAGGATTTGAATCTCCATTCCCGCACCCGAAGCATGTCCGTTTTCGGGCACGCGAATCCCGATTCCATTGTTCCCGCTCTCTTCCAGCTTGAACTCAAAACTGAAGGCATAGTCGCTGTAGTCCTTGTCGGTCTGAAGAACCTTGGCGCCTTTGTTGCAGATCAGCAATCCATCCTTGGCGACGTAGCCTTCCGTATCACCCGTCCAGCCGGTGAGGTCTTGCCCGTTGAACAGATCGGTCCATTGCGCGGACTCGAGGATCGCCAGCGGTCGTTTGGCCGCGTTGATGTTGGGATCGGGTTTCTTGTCCTGCGAGAGGACAAACGAAGGGAAAGCGATCGCAATGAAAGCGACGTAGAGGGCGAGGGGTTTCATAGTGAGAATAGCGTGTAGGGGTGCGTCGTTGAGTCAGTGGATGATGAAGTTGGGTGAAGCGCTAGGCCAGGACATCTTTCACCACGACACCCTTCACATCCGTCAGCCGAAAATCGCGGCCGGCGTAGCGATAGGTGAGGCGCTTGTGGTCAATGCCCAGCAGGTGGAGAATCGTGGCATGGAGATCGTGAATGGAAACGGGATTCTCGACCGCTTTGAACCCGAATTCGTCAGTGGCTCCATAGATGGTCCCCCCTTTGATGCCACCGCCCGCCATCCAGAGCGAAAAGCCCCAATGATTGTGGTCCCTTCCTAACGTTGCTCCTCCGCCCTGCGTCCCGAGTTCGACCGTTGGCGTCCGCCCAAACTCCCCGGAACAAACGATCAAGGTTTCCTCCAACATCCCGCGTTGTTCCAGATCGGTGAGGAGCGCGGCAAGGCCTTGGTCGCAGGCTTTGGCGACGGAGCGATGGGCATTCTTGATGTTGTTGTGACTGTCCCACGGTTGCCCTTTTCCGTGCCAGACCTGGACAAATCGAACGCCTCGTTCGACCAAGCGGCGGGCCATCAGCAACTGCTGATTTTGAGGCCCTTCCCCGTACATTTGCTGAATCGCTTGGGGCTCTCGACTAATATCAAAGGCGTCGGTCGCTTCCACCTGCATGCGGTAGGCGAGTTCAAACGATTGAATGCGTGCCTCGAGGGCGGATTCGCCCGGGCGCGCTCCAAGATGACGGGCGTTCAGTTTGCGTAGCAGCTCAAATTGTCGCAGCTGCTCATGGCTGTTGAGCTGACGATTACGGATATGGGAGATGAGTTTTTTGGGGTCCGATTCCGCGGTATCGACGAGCGTGCCTTGGTAGACGCCGGGTAAAAACGCAGCACGCCAGTTGTTCGTGCCACCCACGGGAAGGCCCCCGGGGCAGAGCGCGACGTAACCTGGCAAGTTCTGGTTTTCCGAGCCCATCCCCCAGTTCAACCAGGAACCGAGGCTGGGTCGAACCAATCGCTGATCCCCGGAATTCATGAGCATGAGCGACATCTCGTGGCTCGGAAGTTCGGCGTGCATCGAACGAATCACGGCCAGCTTATCGACACAGGTTGCCAGACGAGGGAACAAGTCGCTTACCGGAATCCCGCTCTTGCCGTGTTGCTTGAATTCGAAAGGCGAGGGTAGGGCGACTCCGGTTCGGCGTTCGGTTTGAAGATTCTCGTAGGGGAGTTCCTGGCCGCCGCGCCGGGTCAGCTCTGGCTTGGGGTCAAAGGTATCAACCTGCGACATGCCTCCGTTGAGGAAAACCTGGATGACGGATTTGGCTTTGCCCGGGGCGTGAATTCCAGCATGACCTTCCTGGGTCAGCAATTGGGCCAAGCCAAGGGAACCCATGCCGAGAGCGGATCGGCTGAGAAAACGGCGGCGGCTAAAATCGAGGTTGGTGATAGTGCTGGGAGGGGTCAATCGACAAAATGGAACTCGTTGGAGGCGAGAAGGGCGTGAACGAATTGGCTCCAGGCTGCATCCGGATCTTTCGAGTTTCGGATGTATTCCAGTCCCAGGCGGACTTCGTCTGCTTCGGGTGGTCTGGAATAAACGCGTTGGTAAATCAGGCGGAGGCGTTCGTCATCCGTAGTTGCCTTCTTGATCTCGGGTAACTGGAGCAACGCCTTCGCCCGATTCTGAATGAAGTCGGAATTGAGGGCAAACAGGGTTTGCTGAGGAACCGTCGTTTCGGGTCGTTGCACGGTGCAGGAACTGGGGTTGGCAACGTCAAAGGTGCTTGCCAGTTTGGAAATCACGTCGCGATTGACGAAGGAATACACGCTGCGGCGGGGAATGGCTTTGTCCGCTTTTTCTTCGAACGGTTGGCCTCCCATCGTCGCGGGGTTGAGATCCAGTTCGCCGCTCACCGCGAGCATGGCGTCACGCATGGCTTCCATTTCCAACCTGCGCGTCGGCATCCGCCAAATCAGGGCATTGTCTGGATCGATCTTCCTGGCGGTAGCGTTTTCGGTAGCGGCTTGTTGATAGGCTGAAGTGAGCATGATGCGGCGGTGAAGCTTTTTGAGTAACCATCCATCCTCTTCAAGTTTCTGCGCCAGAAAATCGAGCAGCTCGGGATGACTCGGCGGATTGCCCCGGGATCCAAAGTCGTCAGGCGTGTTTACCAACCCTTGACCGAAGTGGTGTTGCCAAACCCAATTGACGAAGACTCGGCGCGTCAGCGGATTTGACGGTTCCGTAATCGCCATTGCCAATCCCAGTCGATGCTCACCCTCGGAAAAGTGCGGGGGTTTCTCAGTGGATAGAGCCGTAAGAAACCGAGGTTGGACTTGCTCGCCACGCGCGACCGGATTCCCCCGCAGAAAAACGAAGGCTTCCCGAGTCTCGTCCTTCGCTTCCACCAACGTCATGGCCCGTGGCGGTGCGCCGGCCGTCCGGTTCAGATTTTCCACCGCGCCCAACGTTCCGCCGACCGGATCGCGCACGCCGCGATTGAGCATCGTGAGATTTCGTGGATCATCGAAGGAGAGCGACGTTGGAGAAGCCTCGTCATAGAGATGATGTCGTAGTTGGCGCTCGATGCTGCTGTTGACGATTTTGTGTTTCGCATCCTGGTCAGGCACGAGAGTCCCTCCCGGACCCGCTTCGAGCGATGCGTCCAGCAGTGAGGACAACCAATTGCGATGGACTTGAGCAAAAACGGTACCGTAGACATCCGCCACTTCGATGAAGGTCTCTGGCTTCCCTTCTTCGAGTGCTTCGAGGATACGGGGATTCCATTTCGGCGGTTGGGTTGCCAAGCGGTGCTCATCAGCAAAAGCTTTTTGGTCCCCATTCTCAAGAATCAGCGTTTGAACGACCTCCTGACACTGCGACAAAAATTCCTTCCCATCGAGTTGTGACAGGCGATGCCATGGACCAAATACAGGATCGTTTTCGTCATGAGCCTTGAGATACGTTCGCCATTGTTCCAAAACCACGGGTCGCAGATCTTCCGTTCGGTAAGAGAGAAAAGTCGTCGAAGTATCCTGCTCGGGGACGCCTTTGGCCAGTTCCCGAAGATACAGCCCGACCTGCATCCGAAGCCGACCCCGCATGACTTCGCCTTGCTCACGAACCAAGTCGTTCCGGAGACGGTTTCGCTTTTCCAATTCTTCTTGATATTGCGCGGTCACCTCAGGATCGCCTACCAAGGGCAATTCTCGTGGTGGGTGACTAGCTGCCAAGGTCGCGTGGAGCGAATAGTAGTCGGTCGTCGGAATCGGGTCGAATTTGTGATCGTGACACCGAGCGCAGGAGACCGTTAATCCGAGCAAGCCACGAGTGATGACATCGATTTGGTCGTCGAGAAGATCGTGGCGATTGCGGAATTGGCGGCCAACCGTGAGAAATCCCAAAGCAGCAAGCGCAGGGTCGTTTTCTTCGAGCTGGAGTTGGTCTGCGGCGAGTTGTTCCAGGATAAACCGGTTATACGGCAAATCCGCGTTGAACGCTGAAATCACATAATCCCGGTAGGTATATGAGAACGGAAAGCGCGTAAACCCGATCGCGCTGCCACCATGCGTATCCGCATAGCGGGCGAGATCCAACCAATGTCGTCCCCAACGTTCGCCGTAGGTTGGTGAAGCGAGGAGGCGATCAACCACCTTCTCAAACGCATTCGGATCTGGGTCATTATCGAACGCTTCCACGTCGGCCCAACTCGGTGGCAGTCCGGTTAAATCGAAGGTTGCACGGCGGATCAATTTGCGGCGCGAAGTTGGCGGCGAGAGCGTGAGACCTCGCTCCTTTAGTGAAGCAACGATGAATCGATCGATTTCGGACAGTGTCGAGACGTCAGTCGCAGGAGCGGAGAAGGTTTGAATTGGCCGAAACGCCCAATGCGCTTCATATTCGGCGCCGTTTTCGATCCATTTACGAAGCATTTCAATCTCAGTCGCCGTCAATTGCTTGCCGGAGTCGGGTGGAGGCATGACCGTATCCGGATCGTTCGATCCGACTCGTGTGATCAGTTCGGTTTCAAGAACCTCCGCCGCACCGTCTGCCGTATCCAATCGTAGATCCGCCTTGCGTTCTGCCGCATCAGGACCGTGGCAATGAAGGCAATTCTCCGCCAGAATCGGCTGCACGTCCCGGCTAAACTCCACCGCGTGATTCTCCGTTGCGCTCAAGCACGCAATCATTCCAAGCAACATGACACGAGCGGGAGCGGTCCGCTTGTGGCAAGGGTGGAGGTTGGTAAAGGGGTTCAAAGTCAAAACTGTGGTAGATTCACGCGGCAATCGTATCCCGCCTTTCGATCGGACCGCTCGTTCGGCAAAATTGAAGGTTTTTTCAGGTTGATGCAGGCTGAAGAGGGAATCTCGCAGGAAGGTTCAGATCGGCTGGCATCAGGGGGGCGGACGATGCTAGAATGAGCCTATGCTCTTTCAGCGGGACCATGTGCGCCAAATGATGAACCGGCTTGCGGACGATCACGGAATCTATCTGGGAACCTCGTCGTGGAAATACCCGGATTGGTGCGGCCTGCTCTACGATGAAGAGAATTATCTCCACAATCGCCGATTCTCCAAAGCGAGGTTTGAGCGGGAATGTCTTCGCGAGTATGCGCAAACGTTTCGCAGCGTCTGTGTGGATGCCACCTACTATCGCTATCCCAAGGAGTCTTACCTTCACGGTCTCGCCGAACAGGTGCCTGAGGATTTCAAGCTGTCGTTCAAAGTGCCGGACGATATCACCATCAAAACCTACCCGGAATTGAAAGCGTTTGGCGGACGGGCGGGCAAACCCAACCCCGATTTTCTGGATGTGGCCATGGCTCGATTCGGGTTTTTGCGGATGTTAGAGCCTCTTCGCGATCAAGTGGGGTTGATTGTCTTCGAGTTTTCCCATTTTGGTCACGGGGACTTTGAACGGGGGCGCGAGTTCGTCGAAGCCCTCGACCGGTTTTTCGAGGAAATGCCCGATGGATGGCAATTCGGAGTGGAGGTAAGGAATCGAAACCTGCTTCATCCCGCCTACTTTGAGATGCTGAGCCATCACGGCGTTGCCCACATTTACAATCAGTGGACACACATGCCATCGGTTCGGGAGCAACTCGAAATCGCACCACTCCAGGATCAACCGTTTGTCGCTGCGCGATTTCTGACCTCGGTGGGGCGGCCCCATGCCTGGGCTCGAGAAAAGATGGCTCCCTTCAGTCGGATTTACGAAGTCGATCCGGACTCACGAGCGGTTCTTCAACAGATTCTAGACTGGCTTGGAGCGAACCGCGATCCCCACAACCCAGCGTCCGATTATCTCTATATCGGGAATGAATTGGAAGGCTGTGGACTCCACACCTTGGCGGATGTGCTGGGAAACTGCGACTGGCTTAAGATCTGAACGCCCAACGATGAGAGTCACCCTGCATTGCCGGAACGTCACTTCTGCGGAAAGCGCTTTTTAAGCCCCCAAGTCCCGGGCTTGTGATCGAGGATGGCGGGATCGTGGCGTTCGCCCTCATGGCCGCGACCAAACAAATAGGCGAGGAAGAGGCCGATGAGGTTGGCCAATGCGACGGAGAGGACGACGGGCAGTTTCCAATCGGCGTCGAGGGCAAAGAGGGCACCGATCTTGGACGCGGGTGTGAAGCAGCCGACGAGGAAGCCGATGGAGACGAACTGGACCAACGGAGTCAGGATCGCAGACATTCCATCTTTCGACAGCCAGGCGGCAAGGATACCCATCACAAACAGGTCAATGATGAGGACGTAACTGGGCATTCGCCTACACTAGGAAGTCCCTCGCTGCGTTGGAATTACAATTCTGAGGCGGGTTTGTATTCTGTTCTCAGGCAGGTCGCCGTGGCAGTTTTTGAGGATCGAAGCGTTGTGTTTCGGCTGCGGAAGAGACTAGGGTGGGGAATGGAAAAACGTTTTGAAAACCAGGTTGCAATCGTCACGGGCGGGGCGGCGGGAATCGGGAAGGCGATTGTTCAGCGGTTGGCTCGCGAAGGAGCGTGTGTCACTCTTTTTGACCTCGATGCCGAACGTTCTGTAGATACACTTTGCGAGCTAGAGACTGAGGGCCTGATAGCGGAAGCGCATTTGGCTGATATCACCAGAGAATCAGAGGTGGAAGCGGGGATTGGGGACGTTTGTCAGCGCCATGGTGGCAGGCTCGATGTTCTCGTGCATTGCGCGGGAATCGTGGGGCCGACTTCGACGAACGTGGTTGATGTGTCCGTTAAAGACTTCGATCGGGTGACTGCCGTGAATGTGCGCGGAACCTTTCTCATGACGAAGCATGCGCTGAAAGTGATGCAGCCGCGCAACTACGGCCGCATTCTCCATTTCGCGTCGATCGCGGGCAAGGAAGGAAACGCCGGAATGCATGCCTATTCCGCCTCCAAAGCTGCCGTCATCGGCCTTGTGAAATCGGTGGGGAAAGAATACGCGGAAAGCGGAATCACGATCAACGCGATCGCCCCAGCGGTGATTCGCACGCCGATGGTCGATGCGATTGACGATGCGCAAATGAAGTACATGACCGACAAAATTCCGATGAAGCGCTGTGGCACGCTGGAAGAAGTGGCCGCACTCAGTTGTTGGATCGTCTCACCCGAAGCCAGCTTCAACACTGGATTTACCTTTGACCTGACCGGCGGGCGAGCGGTCTATTGAGCGACGTTGCGTAGAACGGGTTTACGCTAAGATGTCCTTGGCGACGTGTCCTTCAACATCCGTCAGTCGGAAGTCGCGACCGGCGTAGCGGAAGGTCAATCGTTCGTGATCTAAACCCAGCAAATGAAGGATGGTGGCGTGGAGATCGTGGACGTGCATTTTGTGTTCGGCGGCGTAGTAGCCGTAGTCGTCCGTGGCTCCGTAGGCATGGCCGCCTTTGACACCGCCTCCGGCCATCCACATCGTGAAGCCGTGAGGATTGTGATCGCGACCGTTGTTGCCTTGGGCGGTTGGGGTTCGTCCGAATTCTCCTCCCCACAAAACCAGCGTGTCATCGAGTAAGCCGCGGGCTTTCAGATCGGTGAGAAACCCGGCGATCGGTTTGTCGACTTCAGCGGAGTTTTTGGTGTGGCCCTGGTAGAGATTGCTGTGCTGATCCCATTGCACTTCGCTGTCGCTGTGGGTGACTTGAACAAAGCGCACGCCACGCTCGAGAAAGCGGCGCGCCATCAGGCATTGGCGACCGAAGTCTTCTGTGACCGGATTGTCGATTCCGTAGATCTTCTTCGTCGCTTCCGTCTCGCCAGCGAGATCCTGGACTTCGGGCATCGCGCTTTGCATGCGAAAGGCTAACTCGAAGGAGTTCAGTCGGCCTTCCAGCGCCTGATCGCGACCGGTGGCTGCGAGGTGGTCCCGATTCATGGCACCGATGAGATCCAGCTGCCGACGCTCTAACTTATGATCGATCCGGGAATTGCGGATATGCTTCACTTTGGCCTGAGTTGCCGCGAGACTGGCGTTGCCGATCGGCGTACCCTGACAGTGAGCGGGGAGAAATGCGGATCCCCAGTTGTTCACGCCGCCATGGGCGAGGGTCGGGCAGATGGTGACAAAGGCGGGCAGGTTCTGGTTGTCGGTTCCCAAACCGTAGACCACCCACGAGCCCATGCTGGGGCGAACAAATTGGTCAGACCCTGTGTGGAGCTTGAGGAGGGCTCCTCCGTGAGCGGGATTGGTTCCGTGGACGGAGCGCAAGACGCAGAGGTCGTCGATGTGCTTCGCGACGTTGGGAAACAGCTCGCTGACGGGAAGGCCGCTTTCGCCGTGTTGCTTGAACTTCCACGGAGACTTCAAGAGGTTGCCTTGCTTTGCGAAAGTGACTTTCGGGAGATCGAAAGGAAGCGGCTTTCCGTGATCGCGATCCAACAGCGGCTTTGGATCAAAGGTGTCGACATGCGATGGACCGCCTTTCATGAACAGAAAGACGATTCGCTTGGCCCGAGCCGGGAACTGCGGCTTTTGCGGCGCCAAGGGATTGCGCAGAGACGGCAATTCGGCCTGCGCTTGGGATCCCAGCATTGAGGTCAAAGCCAAATGTCCGAATCCAACCGCCGAGGTTTTCAGCAGTCGGCGGCGAGTTGCCAGAATGGAGTCGGGGGTCGTCATGCGCTCAGCGAAGATAGATGAATTCGTTGGAGGCGAGCAAGCTTTGACAAAGAAGCGACCAGGCACGCTGCTCTTCCTCCGGATCGATGCTGGCCGCGTTGGTGAGCGCGGTGGATGCGATCTCGTGAACGAAGGCCAGCGCCCGTCGTCTTTCCGAGTCGGTCGGTTCCCTTCCTAGCGTTTGAAGGTAAGCGAATTCGACCCGATCCTCATCACTTACGGTCTTTTCGAGAACGTTGGTTGCGAGGTTCTCGGCGGAATCCATGACGAGGTCGGCGTTCAACATGAGCAAGGCTTGCGGTGCGACCACGGTGGAGTTGCGCCGACCGGTCGGCATGGTCGGGTCCGGATAGTCGAACTGCTCGAAGAACGTGTAGAGGTTATTGCGGATGACGGGCAGGTATGCAGCGCGTCGCAGGCTGTCATACTTGGTGTGATCCTCCGATGTGTGATTGAAGACAAACTGGCGGTTGCGAAGCGGGAGCGTCTTGCCGCCCATGGTCAGGTCGAGCCGTCCTGACACGGCCAGAATGGAATCGCGAATCGCCTCAGCTTCGAGCCGTTGAAGGTTCGCACGCCACAGCAGTCGGTTTTCGGGATCGATGTTAGCCGCGGCGATGGCGTTCGGATGGGAGGAGGCGACTTGGTAGGTGCTGGAAAGCAGGATCAAGCGATGCAGATCCTTGATCGACCAGCCTGATTCCATGAAGTGACTCGCCAGCCAATCCAGCAACTCCGGATGCGAAGGTTGGTCGCCCAATTTGCCGAAATTTTCGGTCGTCTTGACGATGCCTTGTCCAAAATGCCAACCCCATATGCGATTCACGATCACCCTGGCAGTGAGCGGGTGCTGGGGGCTGGCCATCCAACTGGCAAGCTGGAGGCGGCCGCTTTGGTCGGCAGGGAACTTGGGACGTGTGAGAGAGACTCGCATGACTTCGGGGAATTCTCGCGCTACCGGATCACCCAGGTTTTTGTAGCTTCCCCGAATGTGGAGCGGTAATTCGGAAACGACTTCAGCCTCACTCACCCCCATCGCTCCGGCGTTGTCTGGTGCCTTGCTCTCGACGATTCGCGCCTCCTCCATGAGGCGATGGTATTCTGCCAGGGTCTCAGCATCGAAGGCATGATCTGGTTTCGCCGGAACGGTCAAAAATCCCGACAGATCGTAGAGCGCGGCTCGGGCGGGTTCGAGCCGTTCGTCAGAGAGCGTCTTGGTCTTCGGATCCTTGTTGACGGCAGCGGCCAACGCGGTTTCGGCCTCCTCGAAAAGACCTTCGTAATGGGCGCGAATGCCTTTGAGATCGCCAGTGTGA
>CAYGQD010000220.1:0-11973 GCA_964351855.1 uncultured Verrucomicrobiales bacterium | reverse complement strand
GCCCCGGATGGCATCTCGAGTGCTCGGCGATGAGTCTGGAGTATCTGGGTGAAACATTTGATCTTCACTCCGGCGGAATCGATCTCTGCTTTCCCCATCACGACAACGAGATCGCTCAAAGCGAGGCATCGACCGGAAAGCTGATGTGCCATCACTGGTTTCACACCACCCATCTGATGGTGAACGGGGGTAAAATGGCAAAAAGCCAGGGCAATTTCTACACCCTTGCCGACCTTGAGAACGCCGGATTCTCCCCTGCGGATTTGCGCTACGTACTTGCCAGTGCACACTACCGACAGCCGCTGAACTTCGTCGCGAAGGATAAAACTGGCAATGAAACCTTCGAATCGCTTCACGGTGCCCGACAAGCTCTGCTGCGATTGGCCCGGGCAGAGAAGGAACTGCGCGAAGCTGCCGAAGAACCGGCGATACCCACTTTTAGGGAACTTTGCAACGGAGTGGATCTCGGAGAATTCGAACCCGCTTGGGAAGCGCTCCTCAATGATCTCAATACTCCGGATGCGCTGGGAAAAACGTTCACAGCATTGAAATCCCTCCACCCAGATCCGAAAAAATCCTGGATCGCCCTGCACTTCATTCTCGCCGCGATGGGACTGGTGCTTCCCGTCGAGACAACTGTTACCGTTCCAGAAGAAATTTTGCAGAAGGCTCAGGACCGTTGGGATGCCAAGCAGACCAAGGACTGGGCCGCCGCAGACGCCATTCGTGACGATTTGGCGAAATCGGGTTGGCAGATCAAGGACTCGAAAGACGGTTTCGAGGTGATGCCTCTCGATTGACGCAGTGGGGCACGGCTACTCGGAGCAAATCGCGAGCGCCTCATCAATCGTGGCGTTGACGAGTTGCTCTTCCTCGTCATTCAGCTCTCGCGTCACTTCCACATCGAGCGTCACATTGCCATCTGCTTTCACATCGGCGGCAAAATGGCTGATCAACCCCTCGGGAATGCGGGAGAGAACGAAATGGCGAATGTAGCGAGCGACTTCCGATTCGTGTTCCCGGCAGCCGCAGCTCACATCAGAATTGAGCGAATCCAGGTGGAATTGAGCCGCGGCGTAGTCCGCATCGGTAGGTGCCACCACGGTTACGGCGTGCTCCAAAAAAGCGCGCGCGTCGTCTATCCGTCCTTGATGCTGGTAATAAATTCCAAGCGCGGTCCGAGCTTGGCCTTCCAGCTCGGTGTTTTGATCGTCGAGGGCGGTTTGAATGGCTGATCCGAGTTGTTGCTCGGCATTGGGCTGATCGTGGAGCTCCATCGCGACGGACCAAGCCTCCGAATCTTCATGCGATAACATGGTAGTTGGGTAAAACGTGGACGAAGGCAAGCCCCACTCGCTTCACACACTTTTTGCGAATCTTACCGGGGGAGCGACCGATTGGTCAATCGGAATTTTCCGCGCGCGAGCACAGATCGGGCCGAGATAGGACCATTTTCCAGCTTCTCGGCATGGGTCCCTCAACCGCGCTTTCGCGTGAGCATGATTTCGTTCCCCTCAGAATCCACGCACATTGCCAGGTGCGGCGGTTCTCCGTTCTCCGGCTCAGGCTCGCGTTTTAGCTCGCCGCCTGCCGCCACCACATCCTTGGCCCCTTCAATCACGTCGGCCACTTGAAAGCTCAGGCCAGTCCAGGTTCGCTTCCCCTCCCCACCTCCATGGATGCCGATCACGGCGTCGCAAATTTGCACTTCACTAATGACTTCAGAGTTCTTGATGATCTTTGCACCCAAGGCTTCTTGGTAAAACCGAAGGGCTCGGGGCATTTCAGCCGCCCAGATCACATACTTGACGCGTTCAACATTCATGGTATCCACGCTGGCTACCGATTGGTCCTGCCACAAGCAAAAAGAAATCCTTGGAGGAATGCAGCAGCGTGTGGGACAGAGATTGCATGAACATCAAGCAGATCCTTACGCACCCTGGAAGCGCCCATAAGGACGACTTCATGGCGTGCAGTGTGCTCATTCATCAACACCAGGTGGATGTTGTTCGCCGGGAGCCGAGTCAATCGGACCTCAGTGATCCAGGCATTCTGGTGGTGGATGTGGGGGGATCCCATGATCCTGAATTGGGAAACTTCGACCATCACCAGTTTCCGAAAGATCATCCTCCGGTTTGTGCCCTGAGCTTGGTTCTTCAGCATTTGGGAGTCTACGACGATGCACTGAAATTCTGTGATTGGCTGGAGACCGCAGAGTGGTTTGATTCTCGTGGACCGACCGAAACGGCAGAGTGGTTAGGCGTCGAACGGGAGTTGCTGAGCCAGTTAAACTCGCCGATCGACCTCACGCTTTTGCGGCGATTCGCGCTCACATCACGACTCACTCAGGATCAACCGCTTTGGCACATCATGCGCTACATCGGAGAGGATTTGATAAGCTATTTGACGTTGTTGCGCCAACGACTCGAATTCATCAGCGTGCATTCTGAGTTCTGGACCGTGGATGGCCCTCACGGCGAGTTCGAAGTTCTCTTTATGCCACGAACCGAACCCGTACCCGATGATTCTTCACTCGGGTTGCAGCGGTTCATTGATGAGAGCGGCAAAGGCGATTGCGTTGCCGCGATGATTTACCCGGATCGACGCGGTTCCGGCTATGGGATGTCGCGTTACAATGGCTGCCTATCACTGGATTTTTCCATGCTGGACACCTGTAGCGATGTCCACTTCGCCCACATGCGCGGATTTGTGGCCAAGACGACCGCGACGGACCGCCAGCGCCTCTTGGCCTTACTTCAGTTAGCTCAAGTCGCGGATGGCGCTTCCTAACGGAAAACATCTTCTCTTTCGCGATCACCACTCCTAGCTCGCATGATGGAATCAGAATTGGTGCCGGCAAATCTTTCGATTTCCCGGCAAACCACCGAAGAATTCGAGGCTACCCTTTTCTGTGATCGACGCTACGGAGCGGATCTTCGGTTTTTGGGAGTCGTTCGACACCTGGAACACGATCAACCGATCCTAGGAATCGAATACAGTTGTTATGAAACCATGGCGATGCGGCAACTCGTCAAACTTTGGCGATCACTGTCTCATCAGCACCCCAACCACGCCGCCTGGATTCACCACCGAATCGGATTCGTAGCCGCAGGTGAACCTTCGATCCTGATTCGAGTCCAAACTCCGCACAGCGCGGAAGGATTCACCCTTTGTGAAACCTACCTGAAATCCATCAAAACAACCGTGCCCATCTGGAAACATCCTGTATTCCAAGAATGAATGTTCCGAACCAACTCACCGTTCTGCGTCTAATCCTCACCGGCGTGTTTGTCGCGCTGATGTCGTTCGAGTTTCCCGGTTGCCACTCCGCTAGCCTGCTCGTCTTCTCGGTCGCGGCCTTCACCGATTTCCTCGATGGATACCTGGCCCGGAAACACAATCAAATTACGAACTTCGGGAAACTGATGGATCCACTGGCGGACAAAGTGCTGATGTGCGCCGGATTTGTCCTTCTGGCCGAAATCGGCTTAGTCCCGGGTTGGCTGGTGGTTACGATTCTGGCCCGCGAGTTTCTGGTGACCGGCTTGCGACTGCTGGCAGCGGGAAACGGCAAAGTGGTTTCGGCGGACTCCCTAGGAAAACAAAAAACGATTTGGCAAATCGTTACCCTGATCTACTTCCTTTTGTTTTTGGCCTCTCAGGAATGGCTGTTTGGATGGATCAGTGGGCTCTATGCTTGGAAACCGACCAGCCTGGAGATCACCGGTCGAGTATTACTCGCGCTCTCTCTCATTCTTACGGTCTGGTCGGGGATTGGATACGTGGTTAAGAATGTTCACATTCTTCGCGATGACTGAGTTGAAACACGTTAGGATCTGTGGGATGACCTGGTCAGTTGCTTTCGTTTGACCCACTTTCCAAACACGCCTCTACTACGCACCCGCCCGCTTAAGTCTCTTCCGCGAATGAAGTTTTCTCACCCTCACATGGTATTTCCGATCCTCGTGTTTTCGTTTTTTTGCGATAGACCGGTTCGTGCGGGAGATGGAACATCGCTTGACATCGCGGCAGAGTTAATGCATGGCCCGGCAGGAATGGTGGTGGGGACAGACGGCTCGCTCTTCTTCAGTCTCCATCAATTTTATGAAACCCGTGAACGAGTCGTTCGAGTCGATCGCGGCGGAGAGATTTCCGCGTTTCCTTCGGAAGAAATTAGCACGGGTCGTCTCGGAGATTCGTTGCCAACGTTGGACGCCGTGATGGGAATTCGCGGCGGTCAGGGCGGAATGGTCTGGATGCTGGACAACGGGCGGCGGGGAGAAACGCTCGCGAAAGTGGTGGGCTGGGATCCGGCGATCAATCGACTTCACCAAATCCGCTATCTCCCTTCCCCAGCTACCTTACCCACCTCCTTCGTTGCCGATTTCGCGGTCGATCCGGTCGAACCCTTTATCTATATCAGCGACCCCGCGTCAGGAGATGACGCGGCAATTATTGTTCTCAATCTTCAGACAGGAATGAGTCGGCGGGTTCTTCAGGGTCACTCCAGTGTGGTTCCGGAAAACATTCCCCTGATTGTTCAGAACCAGAAGCTCCAGGTCTTACGTCCGGACGGATCCATCGCGGAACCCCTGGCGGGGGTTAACCCCATCACGATCGATCGCCGGGGCCGTTGGCTCTATTACGGACCGATGAAAGGGCAGCAACTGTATCGCATTTCCACCACACTACTGCAGAACGATTCTGCCCCCGCAGCCGAGATCGAACAGGGCGTGGAATCGTATTCCGCGAAACCCATTTGCGATTCAATCGCCATCGATGCGCGAGACTTCATTTACGTTGCGGACCTTACCGAAAGCGCGATTCGAGTAATTCAGCCAAAGGACCGTCGCATGGAAACCTACCTCAAAGATCCCAAGCTTTCCTGGCCTGACGGACTGACATTTGGCAATGACGGGAGGCTATATTTTTTCTGCAGCCAGATCCACCGGTCCGCAGTCTACAACGGGGGCCAAGACTCCACCAGTGCGCCTTTTCCTGTGTATCGCATCAAACCTCAGCATCAACCACTGTTGTCCCCCAAGCGAAATCCTCTCACCGGCATTACGGAGTCCATCACCGACCGATTCAACCGGGATTAAGCAATTTCGAGCTATCGGGTTGACGGGATTGCCATCGGTGCGCCATTATTTTCCCATTCCTGCGATCAAAGGCGATTTTTGGAGCGAATCCGCAGTCTAACTTTTCAATGGCCCGCAAGCAAAATTGGCGTGACCTTAACGACTACTCCTCACCATCCCCGGAGGCTGTCGCCCCGATCTCGCGTCGCCGGGGAAAACGCCGCTATGGGATCCTCATTTTTCTCGTTCTGCTCATTGCTTTACCGCTGGCGTTTCGCACGTTTGGAACCGTGTTCATCGCCCCACCAGAACCCGAAGGGTTTCCGCTGGCTCGTGAAACGGCCCTGGAGTCAGCCGTTTCCAGGGTAGCTCTCAAGGCCAGCATTCCATTAGCGACGCTCCAGGAGATCCTCAATCAGCAAGCGCCTCAACGCTTTCAGGGAAAGCAGGATCAAAATCTGATGAGTGCGATGAAAGACGGTTGGATCGAATTCGACATCACTCGCGGAGCCATTTCGCTGGCCAGCAATGGTGAGCGCCTCTTCATGAAAACGCCACTCGGGGGGAGAGTCAGCGGGGGCGGGAATCTGAAAATCCCTTTCTTGGGCGATACCCCCGTTCGCGGAACGATTGATCTCAAAGCCGGCGTGAGCGGAAACCTCGCCCCTGTTTTGGACGAAGTTTGGTCCATTGAACCGAATCTCACCGCCAATTTGGAGATCGAAAAAGCGTCCCTCAATCTGGCAAATCTAGCCTCCGTCGATGTCAGCCATATTCTAGAGAACGCGATCCAACCGGAGATCGCGAAAATCTTGGAGCAACTGAAGCCGGAATTGAACAAGGAGAGCGGATGGAAACGCAGTCTGGCTCAGATTTGGGGGGACTTGCATCGGGTGGAGGCCATCGACAGCAAACCGCCTTTGTGGGTCTCGGTCCGCCCCACGGAAATCGCGATGCGGCCGCTCGACTATTCCAACAAATCGCAAATTCAGGCGGTCTTCGGGATCGATGTCGAAGTAACCGCTCACCTGACCGAGCCTCCTCTGCCAATCTTTCATCCTCTTCCCAATTTAAAGATCGATCAAGCATTGAGCCCTCGCTCCAATCTGAAAATCCCCACGGTTCTACCGCTCTCTGCCGTCAACGAACATCTCAAACAAGAGACCATCGAAATCGAACTCGGTTCATCAGATCATCTCTACCTCAACAATCTCCATCTCCAGGTCTTGGACTCTCAGGATGTCTTGGTGCGAGCGGACTTCTCTGCAACTCGAGGCTTACTCAATCGAAAAGCGGAAGGCGTCTTATTCCTGCGAGGTCATCCAATCATCGATCTGGAAAATCAGCAATTGGCGTTTTCTAATCTGGATTTTACGTTGGAGACACAGGGCCTTCTCGAACGGTCGGCCGTTTGGCTTCTCAAGCCGGGACTGCGCAATGAGCTTTCCCGAGCGCTTCGCTTTGAATTCTCCAAAGAGCTGGCAAAAGTCACGGAGGGAGCCAATCAAGCACTGCGGAATTTCGAAAGACCGGAAGGATTAGAGGGAGATGTGAAATTGGAGCAACTCCGCATCGAACATGTTTACCTGATCCACATAGAAGACGAGCAAGATGCCTTCGTGATTCTGATGGGCGCGGAAGCCGGGGCTTCCCTTCGCGTAGGAATCCTTCAGCTCTAATTCCCGTTCAGTTGCGAGACGGCCAGTCGCTCCAAGGCCAGGTGCAGCCCCCGCAACGCTTCGAGATCGGCGACCGAGTTCTTTTCGAAGTCATGTTCGACCGCTTGAAGGTGCTGTTGAAGCCGCGACAATTCGGCGCTCTCATCCGGAACCAAAGCAGTTCCTACTTCAGCCTGATTGATTTGATCGAGCGACTCTCGCCAATAGGTAGGCAGCTGATATGGCGGCTTTGCGCTGGTCATCAAAACATTGGCTTGAGCCAGTAATTTCTCGGCATCGCTGGCTGTTTTGGTCTGCCCCGCAGCAAGGGACACCCCCAAAAAGGCGGTGATGCGATCGTGGATTTCAGATTCATCGTTGAGCAGCGTCTGCGCCATTGAGAAAGCTTCCCAAGCTTCACGATGCAGCCCTGCGTAGCGATACGCACAGCCCATTTTAAGCAATACAGAGCCCACTTCTGCCTCTGAAGGCAAGTGTTCCAAGGCAAATCCATAAGCCTGTGAAGCGGTTTGAAAGACGTCATCCGCCAGATATAAATCTCCACGAATGGACCAGGCCGCAGCAAGATCCGCACCAAACCACCCTGTCCATTCTTCGTCAATCATCCCTTCCTGAAGCAGCGGAATCGCTCCATCCAGTTCTTCGGCCGTCCGCATGCGATCAAAACGGTCCCGGAGCAAGATTTGGCGAACTCCCATTTGCGCGGCCAGTCCTGCGGCGACCGGCGAAACGCCCTGATTCGCGGAGGCGAGATTCAGCCGCCCCTCTTGGAGCAGTTTACGAGCCCCTTCCAAATCGCCAACTCCTTCAGCGAGCTTGGATCTCAGGATCGCAAAACGGCCTCCGAGTTCCAACGCATCCTTCGCCGGCGGGGTCATCCGAGAAACGGCACCGGCGAGCCACGCGTCCACCGGTTCAACCAAGAACGGAAATCGACTGGCAAACGCGATGAAATTCTGGGCCCTCGCGAGGACCCGGTTTTTGTCCCCCTTCAGCTGAGAAATCCAGATGACCAGCCGCAAGGCACTCTCTCGCCACTCCTCATTCGGCGCCAGGGTCGCCAGAATCTCGAACGCTTCCCGCTCTTGTCCTACGGGATTCTCGATGGGAATCTCCGTCCAACGATCGATGGCGTTCAAAAGGTGCCGATTGGCAGCTTCTTCTTCACCGAGATTTTTTGCAAGGGCGGCCGATATCGCATGGAAGCGGTAACGCGATTTTACCAATTCGCGAGGTCCCTCCAGATCCAGTTTCGCTTCGCAGGTATCCAACCAGAAGCGAGCGTCCCGAGTCTGATCAGGCAGGCAGCTTTCGGCTCGGTCCAACCACGCCGCGAGCGCGAGTTCGATCGCTTCCGGAGATTCCACCGGAACCAGTACTGAGTTGGTCTTGGCTGAATTTGCAGTAGCTGGAGTCAAATGGGGAGACGGAACCACCGCTTCAAAAGCCACCGGTCCGGGCGGAATTAAGGATTCGTCCCCCGAGTAGATTTCCTCTCCACGTTCAGCTAGGGCTCCTGGATTCTCGCTGAATCCCGGAACTTGGATTCCCGTCCACTCTTGGAAGGGGCTTCGAAAGGTCCATAGCACAGCCAAACCAACGGTTGTCATCGCGACCACGACTGCAGCAACTGACCTTTTCCGGGTAGTTTCTGCCCTTCGAGAAAGATGCTGAACGAGTTCCTCAATACGAACTCCGAGGAGCGCCGCCATCGCAGCCACAGGTGCCGCGTATTCCCAGTCACATTCCCGAGCATCGACCCAATACTGAGCGTCGCTGTGCTTCAACCCTTCGGGTAAGCACGGTTTCACATAGGCTTCGATCGCCAACTCTGGTTCAGGCTCCCCATCCATCACGATGGGAATTACCCGGCCGCGGGGATGGTGCGCATAGAACTCCCGAATCTCCGCCTGAATCCACTTCGAAACCGCAGTATGTGGACTGCACACCACCATCATGGTCGAGCTACGCTGAATTTGCTCGACAATCGGTCCGGTGAGCGTGGACTGCCGTGGATCTTCCTCGTCATGGAGAAAGAGCGCCCGAAAAGATTTAAAGGGCTGGTAGGGTCGGGGGACATTGAGAAGTGGCGGCACGCGAAACCGCTTTAAGGCCTTGAACAGAGCCTTCGCAGCATCTGCGTCAGCCCCGGACGCACTGATGAAAATTTGGTTATTCTGACCCATCTAGCGGCATTGGAATTTCCGGAATTTTCCAGAAGAAATCCAGATATTCAAGTATAGATAGCAAAAACTTGATCGTTGTTAGGCCGTTTTCGACAACGTTCCCCGGTTAGGCCAACCACACTAGCGCGATCCACGGCGAACGCCAGCTCTTCGCTGATCAAATTCAAGAGGATTCGAGCAACTCTGCCGAGCGATTTCTTCTGTAATCAGGCCGTGATCAAAGCGCTCCATGACCGAATCGACGAACCGTTGGTTCCCGCGATCCGTGTCTCGTTCCATGAATTCCGAAATCTGATCAAACTCACCTCGGCTGGCCCATCGGCGGACCGCGCCGGAATTCTCCAAGTGTTCGGTGACGAGACAGAGCCTACCATCGACGGTTGGAAGCAGTTTTTGACTGAGGATTCCAACTAGTTGGCTTCCTAATACCATCAACGCGCTCTGTCGCTCCGGAGCAGGGAAGAGGCTCATCAAGCGATCGAACGTTTCGGAAACGTTGACCGAGTGAAGCGTCGCCAAGACCAAATGCCCGGTTTCGCTCGCTTGGAGAGCAATGCGGGCGGTCTCCGTATCCCGTATTTCGCCAACGAGAATGACATCCGGGCTTTGGCGCAAGGCGGATCTCAACCCGGAAGCAAACGACTCCGTATCGGTTCCAATGCCGCGTTGCGTCACAAACGACTGCGCCGAAGGAATGAGATACTCGATGGGATCTTCAATTGTCACGATATGAAGCGCTCGCTGGTGATTGATCCAATTCAGGAGCGAGGCGATTGTCGTTGATTTGCCGGAGCCAGTCCCTCCCGCCAGCAGAACGAGACCACCCGAGGCACTGCCCCAAGATTGAAGTCGCTCCACGGGAACGCCCAGAGTTTCCAGTTCCGGAATCTCCGTCTTCACGGGACGCAGCGCGGCCGCCAAAACACCAAGTTGGCGGAAGAGATTTACCCGGAACCGAGCTCCGGAAGGGCTCTTCCAAGTCGCATCAAATTCCTGGAGGGTTACCGGGTCAGCCCCACAAACTTCCCAAAAATGGGCCATTTCCTGCGGAGAAACAAGACCAGATGGCTTAAGAAGCACCAACTGACCGACCAAACGGAGGCGGGGAAATTCTCCGGCAGTCAGAAAGACATCTTCCGCGCCCTGCTGGGATGCGGATTCACAAACCTGGGTTATTTGAGTCAACATCCCGCAGAGTTGTCCCAGGATTATTGCTTCAACTCAACGACAAAGACGAGATCATCCTCGGAAAAAAAAATCGGGCTGTTGGGTCGGAGAATGACATCTGTCTTCAAGATCACCTTTTCGGTCTTCCAAAGCTGGAGATGGAGGCTTCTTCCGTCACCGTCTTCTCCCTTGTAATCGACGCGCAAAAACAGGCTTCCTGAAGGAACGACCCACGAATGGATCTCTTTCCCAACGGGTTGTGTGTGTTGACCGATGATTTCGAAGTGAGGAAAATCGAACGATTTCGACAACCGCTCAGCCAGGTCTGCCGGAACAAGATGGGTTGGTTCCGAAGGGGCAACTTCCGTCCCACGAATGACCGCCCCCCAGAGGAGCGTGCCTACGGTGGGATCGCTGGGATCAAGATCCTGGGCTGCAAGGCTGGCGAAAGAAGCCAGCCAAGCAGCCACAAAAAGCGTCAGAGTTCGATTCACAGTCCGGTTGTTAAGACAAGGTCATGAATCGTGGGGGTCCCGTTTGCGTCGGTTGTCAGCATCAGCATCGGTTGTCCCTCAGGAGAGTAGATGGTCGTCGTTCCAGAAAGTGGATCGACTTCGGCGTTGCCAGGGAAATATCCGGCTACCGTTTGCCCTTCCGTCAACATTCCGTCAATTTCGAAAACAGCGGCATTTGCACTGCTATCGAACCGGGAAGAGGCTTGGAAGGTTTGATCGTCCGGAACATAGGTGCTCGTCACCTGAGTGTGGCTACCACTCTGGCTTGCGACTAACAAGAGTCCGGTGCAAAGCATCGCCACACCCATGGCTGCGGCTCCTCCCAAAACCATCGTTTGCGTGGTGAATAGAGAGGCTAGGAATTTCGAAAAACTGAACAATCCGGCTTCAGAAGTCTCGTGGTGAGTCGCTTCGTTCTCCGATTGCAGATTTTCGATTCGATTGAGAATCCGATGGTTGAAGAAATCCCCATAAGGGACTTCCTGATCCTTCGGGAGCGCACTCTTCAAGAGTGCACCGACTTCTAGTGACGACTGCTTTTGATTGATGAGGCTGGGATCTGCTTTGAGAAGGTCTGCAACATCATCATCCGTTAGTTCGCCGTCGATCCACCGCATCATGCGGAATTCTTCGTCGGTTGGGTTCTTCATTGTGTACTTGGTGTGTAAGAGTCCTTGAGTAAGACTTGGAGTTTCTTGCGTGCGTAAAAGAGGCGTGACATCACGGTGCCGATGGAGCAACCGACATGGTCCGCAATTTCCTGATACTTCAGGCCGTCGACCTCTTTCAAAAGGATCACCGCGCGGTGATCCGGGGATAGCTTCTCGATCGCGTCTTCGATTTTCTGCCGAAGTTCACCTTTCTGGGCATTCTCATCCGGTTGGTCTTCGTTTTTGGGTGCAGTTGGAGCGCTGAGTTCCATGGATGAGCGGACGTTGTCGTCAAACTCGGTTCCATCTCCGCGAACCTTCTTTTTGCGTAGCCAATCGTAAGTCACGTTGTGAGCGATGCGATACAGCCAGGTGTAGAAGTTTGATCGTGCTTCAAATCGAGGCAGGGCTTTCCATGCCTTTACGAACGCGTCTTGGGCAAGATCCCAAGCATCCGCTTCGTTGTGGATCATATTCACAATCATGGCATAAACCTTGCCGCGATAACGAGTCACTAACATATCGAAGGCTGCCATGTCGCCTTCCTGGCTCCGTTTTACCAGTTCAGCATCCGTTGGTCCTTCTTGGGCTTCTGACGCAGTCTCTTTTTTGGTATTCGATGTAGCTGGGCCTTTTTTCATAGAAAAAGCACGAAGAGTCGGCCCGCCGGGACCGGAAATCCGATGCACCTTAAC
>CAYGQD010000219.1:0-12058 GCA_964351855.1 uncultured Verrucomicrobiales bacterium | reverse complement strand
CATTGGCCAAGTCCTCATTCCGGAGGGTCAACTCCTCGTGCAGCTCCTGGGTGGGCTCGTAGTGATTCAGACGAAGATCTTCGAGCGCTTTTTCCGCTTCATCCGCTTCCTGGCGGATTCTTCCGCGCATGTCTTCCAGCTCGCGGCGGGCACTGCCGAGCTTTTTCTCGGTCGTGGTGCATTCTTCGAGGAGCTGGTTCTTCTGCTCCACGATTTGATCGCGCTGGTTACGCTCGACCTCGTCCCAGCCCTCGAACTTTCCTTCGAGCTTGGCTTCGACGGCGGCCAGTTTGTCTTCATTTCGGGCGATCAGGCCGGCGACGTCCTGATTCTTCGTTTCCAGGGTCCCGCGTTCTTCATTCGCCACCTCAATTTTTCGGGCGGTTTCGGCCAGTTGGGCTTCGTTGTCCTTGATCGTAGCCCGCAATTCCGTGTTCTGCTCGACCAACTGACGGTGCTCGCCTTCTGCCTGATCTCGCAACTCCACGGAAGCCGTTTCCGCCAGTTTGATCTCCTCCATCTCCCGGCGCATTTCCTCAAGCTTGGACTCGGTGCGGCCCAATTCATCCACCGTCGAGCCCAGCGCCACTTTCTTGGCGTCATGTTCCCGGTAGAGCCCTTCCACGGTGCTCTTCAGCTTCTGCGTCTCGTCTTCCAGCTTCGCCAAGCCGTCAATCTGGGCCTGTGCCTCGGCCAAACGCGTCTCCATCTTCCGCAGGTCTTCCGTGGCGGTGGTGACTTCCCGTCGAAAATTCTCTAACTCCAGCTTTGCGGCAGGGATTTCGACTTCGGTGATCTCTTCCAGCTTCTCAGTCTTCTTCGAAAGACTGCCCTGGATCTCCTCATGCCGAGCTTCCAACTGCGCGATTTCCTCGGTCAAATCCTGATGCTTCTGGGCCGGGTCTTCACTCCGAGCCTGCTGAGAACGCGCAGCTTCCGCCCGAGCTTCGTCCCGCTCTGCCTCCAGCTCCTGAATCCGCTGTTCGAGTTCGACGAGCTCTTTTCGCTTGTTTTCGACCGTGGCGCTCCAGTAGCCCGCGCTCTGCTGGGCCATCGCCTCCAGGGTGATCCGCTGAGTGGTTTTGAGGGGATTGCCATTTGTTTCCGCATTCTCCTCTTCCAAATAGGTGACCTCACAAACGCCAAATCGAATCGTGTCCCCATGTTTGAGGTGGGCGCTGCTGATCGCTCGATCATTGACGTAGGTCCCGTTGTTCGAGCCGAGGTCGAAAAGACTGTACGAGCCATCCTCCTCTCGTTTCAACCGAGCATGGTGAGTCGAGATATAGTCATTGTTGATGACGATCGGATTGTCCGCATCGCGCCCGACCCCGATTTGATCGGCATTGAGAGCAAACGCTTCTTCCCCGCCGTCATCATATCGAAAAACGAGCTGCGGCATGGTTAGGGCGGCCTCATCATACCCGGAAGCCGCCCGCGTTCAATCGTCTGGAGTTGGAATTTTCGAAAATTTTGATTTTCCGAACTATCTGGCGATTCGGAATTCCTTCCGGAGGGGGATTCGTTCGCCAGTGGTTGCGGTTTCGCATTGTGAGAGTCCGGATTCTGGTCCAACCTCTCGCATGAGAATCAAAGCGCTTCTCGCTGCTGAACAACCCGAAGAATCCGTCACCATTCATGGCTGGGTACGAACTCGCCGTGACTCGAAGGCTTTCAGCTTTCTGGAGATTAACGATGGCTCATGCCTTGGTAGCCTCCAGGTCGTGGCTGATGCGGATTTGCCGAACTACGCCGATGAAATCGTCCACATCCAGACGGGGGCTTCGGTCCGGATCGAAGGGAAGATGGTGAAGTCCCAGGGCAAAGGGCAATTGTGGGAAGTCCAGGCTTCCAAGGTCGAGCTGCTCGGCAACGCGGACGAATCCTATCCGCTTCAGAAAAAACGCCACTCCCGGGAGTTTTTGCGGGAGATCGCCCATTTGCGTCCTCGGACGAATCTGCTCGGTGCCGTGTTTCGCGTTCGCAGCCGCCTCGCCTACGCCATCCATCAGTTTTTCCAGGAGCGCCACTTCGTCTACGTCCACACGCCGATCATCACGGCGAGCGATTGCGAAGGAGCGGGCGAGATGTTTCGCGTCACGACTCTCGATGCGAAGGAGATGGCGGCAAAGAACGCGGGCGAGCTCGATTTCTTCGGCAAACCCACCTATCTGACGGTCAGTGGCCAGCTGGAAGGGGAAACCTTTGCCTGCGCCCTCAGCAATATCTACACCTTCGGTCCAACGTTCCGCGCCGAGAACTCGAACACGAGTCGTCACGCGGCGGAGTTCTGGATGATCGAGCCGGAAATGGCGTTTTGCGACCTCGAAGGCGACATGGATCTGGCCGAGGAAATGATCCAATACCTCGTCAATGACGTGCTGGAGAACTGCGAAGAAGATCTCGGGTTTTTCGGCGGCTTCGTCGATAAAGGTCTACTTCCCAGACTCCAACATCTCCGGGAAAAAGCCTTTGAACGGGTGACCTACACGGATGCCGTCGAAATCCTCCGGAAATCCGGTCAGAAATTTGAGTATCCCGTGGAATGGGGGATCAACCTCCAAAGCGAACACGAACACTTTCTCAGCGAAGAGCATTTCAAAAGCCCGGTCACGGTTTTCAACTACCCGAAAGCGATCAAACCCTTCTACATGCGCAGCAACGATGAAGGCGGCGACCGCGAAACCGTGACCGCGATGGACCTACTCGTTCCCCATATCGGGGAAATCATTGGAGGAAGTCAGCGTGAAGAACGACTCGACGTCCTCGAAAAGAACCTCGAGCACGACGGCCTGAATCCCGAGGAATACTGGTGGTACACCGACCTCCGCCGCTACGGCACCGTGCCTCACGCCGGATTCGGACTCGGATTCGAGCGGATGCTGATGTTCGTGACCGGGGTGGAGAACATTCGCGACGTCATTCCGTTCCCGCGGACCCCGCGGCATGCGGAGTTTTAGAAAGTGAGGAAGCAGTGCTACCTACCGCCTCACTCCCCAGCCGACTTGATCGGCCGGATGTAGAGGTTCTTCCACCGCACGCTCATTGGCGTTTCGTTGTTCCCGACTCCGTGAACCTGGAGGCCGATGAAGCCTTCGGAATTGTCCTGGTAACGTTGCTCGTCGTATTCGAGGTCGGCGACCATTTGACCGTTGATCCAGGTTTGGATGCGGCGGCCGACGGCGAGGATGCGGTAGTGATTCCAGTCTTCGTTCTTGTAGTGGCTGTGGGTGTTGACGGCTTTGTCTTTGGACTGCGGTTCGGGCGACTGCCATCCTCCGGCGGCTTCGCCGTAGATGAATCCGGCCTGGCCCGGGCTTTGCTCAATTTCAACCTGCGGACCGTAAACCCGGCCTCCGTGTTCTTCCCCCTTCAGCTTGGAGCGGATCTGGCAGCCGGAGTTGAAGAATTGGTCGAATTTCACTTCGAACGTCAGCTCGAAATCGGCAAAGATCTGCTCGCTGCAGAGAAAGGTGTTCGGGCTGCCTTTGATGGTGGTGCCGACAATCGCGCCGTCTTCGACCTTGAACGTGGCGAATCCGCTCTTGGGGCTCCAGCCTTCGTCGATGGATTTGCCGTCGAAGAGCAGCTGCCAACCCGTCGCGACTTGGTCTTCGGACAGGGTATTGTCGTTCGCAGAGACGAGCTGAGTGCAGAGGATGCCGGTGAAGAATAGGGGAAAAATGAACTTCATGGATGTAGGGTTTTTTTGATTCAGGGACAAGACCATAGGAGGGGTGCCGGGAAGGTCAATCCGGCTTTTTCTGAATCCGGACAACATGGCAAGCCGCGATAGGGTGTTGCGCGGGCTGAACTCTCTCCTACACTGGCCTCCGTTTTAAGTTGGACTTTACATGCCTCATCTCAATCTCCAAACCAATGCCTCGGTCTCTGACGAGGCCAAAAGCGCCTTCTTCCAAGACGTCGCCAAGTCCCTCTCCCAAGCCTTGGGCAAACCGGAAAACGTCTTCATGGCGGCGATGGAAGACGGTGTATCGATGAATTTCGCGGGAAGCGAGGAGCCGTGTGCAATGGTCGAATTCGCTGGTCTGGGATTACCCGCAGAGGCGCTCCGGCAGCTCACGGAACTCATCTGCGCATCGACTCTTTCCCACCTGGGAATTCCCGGGAATCGCGTATATGTCCGCTTCTTGGATACCGAACGCTCCCATTGGGGCTGGGACGGGAAGACGTTTGGTTGAGGAACGGCGCTACGGTTCGTTGGTGGAGTCTTCAGCAGTGGCGGGCTCAATCTGAGCAACCACCGACGGAGGTTCTTCCGTTCGGGTCACCAAAACGCGGTGAGGGAAGGGAATTTCGATTCCTTCTTGATCGAAGCGCAGCTTGATATCGTTGAGGATCGAATTCCGCATGGGAATAAAGTCATCGCGCTCATGCCAGACTCCGAGGAAGAATTCGAGCTGCGACTCCCCAAAGCCAGTGAAGGCGACCAGCGGTTCTGGTTCTTCGAGCACATGGGTGTTCCGTGTCGAAACATCTTTGAGGACAGCAAGGACGCGTTCCGGGTTTTCGCGATAGGCGACGCCTAGCTTAATATCATAGCGGCGAATGGGATACTTGGTGATATTGACGAGTTCGCCTTTGACCAGGGTTTCATTGGGGAGGCGGACCACGAGATTGTCGAACGTCCGTAAGGATAAGCTGAGAAGATCGATCGATTGAACCACGCCCTTATGCTGACCCACCTGGATAATATCTCCGACTTTGAACGGCTTCTCCCAGACCAGAAAGATCCCGCTAATGATATTGGAGAGGCTGGTTTGCGCCGCGAAACCAATTGCGATACCCAGAATACCAGCTGCCCCGAGGAGCGCGGTGATCTTGAGGCCGAACTGCTGAAGGATGGTGATCGCGACGATGATCGTGATCGTATAAGCGATGCTCTTGCGCAGGATCAGCATCGCTTGAAGCGATAGGCGGCGTCGCCAAGGGCGAATCGCGAGCCGGAAAACCAGGTGAAGCAGGAGGCCGAGTCCAACGATGAAAAAGCTCGTGAGAATGGCATTTGATCGGGAAAGGATCGCTTCGGAGACGATGTTCCATTCTTCAGAGAGGCTGAATTCGGCCAGGAGGTTTGTTAGAGTCATCTTCAAATATCGATCAAGTCCCACAAGTTCGTGAAGGTGCGTAACAGGATGCCCCCGGGAGTCGGTTTCTCTTGAGGTTTCGTGATCATTTCTGCGTCCGGTTCGAAACTGGGCGCTTTGGGTGAGAACGTTACCTTGCTCGCCTCGTTGGGATTCGACTTGGTCACCCGGATCTCATTGGTCCAGAGGTATTCAGCGCCTTGGAAAATTCTCAGGTGCTTGACCCGGATGCAGATGCGCTCAACCGGAAGCCCCTGATTAGTCTGGTTGTGAATGTTGACCGGACAGAGGACCCGGAAGCCGTAGGGCGGGAGCTGCTGGTAACTGCGCATCGCTCGCGTGGTCGAAGCATAGCAGGGTTCTCCCTCCTGGGCGGTTCCGAAAAAGGTGCGGGACATCGGGCGCGTCGGAATTTTCATCAGCGCCATGGGTTTCTCCAAGGTCCCCGCCAGGATTTCGACCCATAACGGGACCCCACAGAAGAAGCTGGCCTTGGCACCGGGAGGAACCTCCAGACTGATGGCCGGGCGGGAAACCACAGAGCGATCCGGCAGACTGGGGCGCAACGTCAAGAGGTCATCCTCTCCTTCGGAATCGAAGGCGAACCGCTTGAACGGGAGATCGGTTGGAAAGGTGGCAGAGTCACCCAGCACCCACCGATCATCCAACGAGTTGTCGTCATCGCTTCTTGAGGCGACTTGCCACTCCCCGGGCAGTCGGCGCACCCACAGTTCCAGAGGGCCGAGCTGCCAGTGCAGGGTTTCTCCTTCCGGGATCTTGTAGTTTTTCCAAAAAGCTTCCATGGTTGAGGGGCACGTCAGGGTCCCTGCCGTTTGCAGTCGTAAGGCTCCTTTGTCCAGTTGAAGTTCGAATTCGCGGAAAGTTCGTTCGATGATCGTATCTCCTTGAAAAATTCCATGCAGTGTTTCCTCATTCGTCCCGGTTCCCCGGATCTTCTCACCGGCGAGCACGCCCTGTTGTAGACGTGTGCGAACGATTCCTCCGCCATCATTTGGATCAATTTTGTTGGGCCGGTGGCGGAATCAGACCTCGAAATCCTTAAAACCGATTTCGGCCTCCATCCCCTGGCCTTGCAAGATGCAACGCGCGATCGCCATCCGCCCAAATTCGAAGCCTTCGATGACCACACCTTTCTGCTTTTCAAAACGCTCTCGCGCGACACCAAAGATACCGATTTCTCCACGATTCAGCTGGCGTTGTTCATCGGTGAGCGCTTTCTGATCACCCGCTCGTCAGAACCTAGCCGCAGCGTGGAACGCCTTGCCAAAGAACTGAAGGGCGATCCCTCGGGGATGGCGACCGGTCCGGATTTTCTCGCGGCGCGTCTCATTCGACTTTTCGTCGATCGCTATCTCGGGATTCTCTTGAAATTGGAGCCCCAGCTCGAAAGCATTGAAGAAGGGTTGCTCGGTCAAACGGATGACGCGGTTCTGGCGGAGCTGATTGGTCACAAAACCGATCTCAAGAAACTCCGCCGCATCTTCGTCTATCATCAACAGATTCTGGGCGAAATGCGCCTCAAGCCGCATCCCGGTTTTACCGAAAAGCGGAAGCACGAGCTCACCGACGTTTACGAGCAGCAAGAGCGGGCCAGTAGCCTAACCTTACTCTATTACGAGCTGGCATCGGACCTGATTGATGGCTATTTGTCCCTCTCCTCTCATCGACTCAACCAAATCATGAAGGTCCTGACGATTGTCACGGCGGTCTTCGTGCCCTTGAGTTTTCTTGCTGGGATTTACGGAATGAATTTTGAAAACATGCCTGAGCTGAATTCGCGATCCGGATACTTCATTCTTCTTGGGGCCATGGCGGCCATTGCCACGGGTTCCCTGGTCATCTTTCATCGGCGCAAATGGTTATGATGAGTCTTCGTCGATGGATTCTCGTCCTGTTGCTCTGTGGGGTGGTTCATTCCTCCGCGCAAGAGGCTGCTGCTCCTTCTGCGCCGGAGCCGGATCGCCTTGCGGCAGATTGGTGGACCTATTTCGCGCCCTCAGAAGCCCTCAGCCAGGTGGATCTGGAGACCCGAATCCAGCTTACGATCGATCGGGTCCAACAAGAGATCGAAGCGAGTAGCGCCGAAGGTCAGGAGCGGTTGGCCGCACAGGCGGATCGCCTTCAATCCAGCCTCAGCGCCTATGCCGCCCTCGTCGCAATGGATTCGGTCGAGGCGAAGGGAGCCGTTTCGCCGGCGGCCAGCTACACCGTTGATCATGCCTTGGAGCGATTCAAGGCTTGGCGGCAGCGCGATCTGCAACTGCGGGCCATTCGTGAAGAAGTGGAATGGCAGAGGCCGGTCATCGAGCAATCGCGCCGTCAGCAAAGTCAGCAACGGGCGGCCTACCTTGATTTGCGATCCGATGATGCGAATCGGTTTTCGCTCGGACTCAGTCTGATGGTCTCACGGGCGCAACTGGAGGAAAGCGCTCTTCGGCTTGCGCGCCAACAGGTCGCCGTTCAGCTCGGTGAGGCGGAACTGAAACAGCTGCAAGACGAGCTAGACCTGATTCCCAATCGACTTCAGCCCCAGGCATCCAGTCTCGAAGCCTGGCAACTCCGGGAAGTGGAAGCGCGAGCCGCCTTGGTAGCCTGGCAGCGCGAAAACGCCGTAGCTCCCACTAAGTCGCCTCCCGCCGCCGAAGTGGACAGCGCCACGCTTGCGCGCCAGGCCGTGCTTGATGGGATCGAGAAAGAGCTGAATATCGCGTTGGCCGAAAGCGATATCAAGCGGGCGGAATTGGCCCAACTTCTCATTGAGCCACCTCATCTCCAGAATGGCGAAGAAGAAATCCCGGACTGGGATGCGGTCGGCGTTGCCCTTCAGAACTACCAGGATTGGGCCTCGGCAACGAACCTGCTCATCGTCCGTGCCGCCCGTTCCACCTCTCGAATTCGTACGATCATCAGCGATCAGCTCGCCGCGATGGACTCGGCCAATCCCTCGCGCCAACTCCTGGAAAGCACGCTCGCCTTGGCCGATACCATGGATCAGGAACAGCGCCGCTTGGAAGTCGAACTCAGTTCGAACAACTTTCTCTCCGGCTTGCTCGAGACCCTGCGCGAAGGAGGGCTGGGGACCTGGGAACGCGCCACCAGCCAGACCAAGAATGTTGCGGAAACGATCTGGGGTGCCATCGCGAACACGTTCCGCTACACTCTGTTCGAGATTAACGAGACCCCGGTCAACGGGCTCGGCATCCTCCGCATCGTTCTCATCCTCTTCATCGCCGTCTGGGCCTCAAGGTTCCTTCGCCGCGGTCTGGAACGCTTTGGAGGGAGCCAGAAGCGGGTTAGCAAGACTTCGCTCTACATGGTCCAGCGGATCATCCACTATGTCATTATCGCGATGGGGATTCTCATCGGACTGACCTCGATCGGACTGGACCTCACCAAATTCGCCCTCTTTGCCAGCGCCCTTGGCGTCGGTCTCGGTTTTGGCCTGCAGAACCTCGTCAGTAACTTCGTCGCTGGCCTCATTATCCTCTTTGAGCGGAGCCTCAATGTGGGCGACTTCGTGGAGCTGGAATCCGGACTCACCGGTGAGGTCAATGAGATCAACATGCGCAGCACCCTGATCACGACGAACGATAACATCGACATCCTCGTTCCCAATTCCGAGTTCGTCAGCACCCGAGTGACCAACTGGACCTTGCGCGAAGCCTTTCGTCGCATTCACGTTCCCTTTGGCGTCGCCTACGGCACGGATAAGGACCTCGTCAAAAAAGCGGTTCTGGAAGCGGCGGATCGCGTCCCCTGGGGGCTCGATCATCCTCGCCGCAAGCCCGTGGTCTGGCTCGTCGGCTTTGGCGATAGCAGTCTCGATTTCGAACTCGTGGTCTGGCTCACGCCCGAAGCCGTTAAGCGACCTGCGGCCGTCCAATCGGATTTTCTCTGGGAGATCGAAACCTCGCTCAAGAAACACGGGATCGAGATTCCCTTCCCCCAGCGCGACCTCCATCTGCGTAGCGGATTCGAAAAAAAGCTGGAAGGCGGCGACTAGCCTGCCTTATTCATGAGCACAAGCCCGATTGGCACGAAATAGCATCCATAACGGCGTCAAACTTGATGTTGCGCAACTGACCGTGTCTCGGGACACTGACCGTGTCTCGGGACACGCCTCGTTCGAAAAATCGGCGTTTTCCTGGTTTTGAATGCCATTTCGCGCCAATCGCTGGCCAGCTTCATGAATAAGGCAGGCTAGAAGCATCCCTCGACCCATCCGAGGAAACTTTGTGCTTGCCTGAAGTTCAGTTTCGCGACTTCGTGATGCCTCGTGAAACCCCTTTTGCACGCTTGGTTGTTGTGGTGTTCGATCGTCGTTGCCGTTGGCGAAACGCGACATTGGGCTTTTGAGCCTTTGCAACGGCCCGATGGGGAGAGCGTGGATGCCTTCGTTGAGCGAGAGCTGGAGAGCGCGCAATTGACGTTTTCGCCTCCTGCGGAGCCAAGCCGTCTCCTCCGCCGCGTCTTTTTGGATTTGATCGGGTTGCCGCCGACCCCGGAGGAATCAGCCAACTTCGCGGCCGATCCGTCACCGGAACGGTTTGAGGCGATCGTCGATGACCTGCTTTCGCGTCCCCAATACGGCGAACGCTGGGGACGTCATTGGCTGGATCTGGCGCGCTACGCGGATTCGAACGGCTTACACGAGGATAGCGATCGACCGCACGCCTGGCGTTACCGCGATTACGTCATCGCCAGTTTCAATGCGGACAAGCCGTATGGACAGTTCATTCGCGAGCAATTGGCTGGAGATGAGATCGATCCGGAAAATCCGGAAGCCTGGATTGCGACCGGTTTTTGCCGCAACGGCCCTTCCAACGAAGAGAACATCGCCGCGAACGAGCTGGAACTCTATAAGCTCGATCAGCTTGATGACATCCTCGCGACCACATCCCAGGTTTTCCTCGGCCAAACCCTGCAATGCGCCCGTTGTCACGATCACAAGACCGAGCCGTTCTCCGCCAAGGACTATTACCGAATGCTCGCCGTTTTCGCCCCCACCGTCCCTGCCTACATCCCGTTCGCGGATCGGCAGATGCGCGAGCCCACCCTGATCCCGCCTCGTGCCCGCGCGAAAAACAAACTGGCGAAGGAACCCCACATCCGCGCCCTCACTAATGGCCCCGGAAAGCCGGCAGTCACGCGCGTCCTGCTCCGTGGCAACCCGCAAAGCCCCGGCGAAGTCGTCCTGCCCGACGTTCCCGAAGTCCTGAGCCACTTCGCCGCCGACTTTGCCGAAGGAAGCCGCACCGCCCTTGCCGAGTGGATCGCCTCGCCCCAGAATCCGCTGACCTGGCGCGTCATGGCGAACCGCGTTTGGCAATATCACTTTGCCCGTGGTTTGGTCGATACCCCGAGCAATCTCGGCGAAAGCGGTGCCATCCCGACTCATCCGAAGTTGCTCGAATGGTTAGCCTGTGAACTGCGTGACAACGGCGGCCGACTTAAGCCACTCCATAAACGCATCGTCCTCTCCCGGACCTATCAGCAGGACTCCGCGTTTCGAGCCATCGCCGCCGACATCGATCCCGAAATCCGGAAACTCTGGCGCTACCCACCTCACCGTCTCCAGGCTGAAGTCATTCGCGATGGGATCCTCGCCGCGAGCGGAAACCTGAACCTCACCATCGGCGGCCCCGGCATCAAGCCCCGCGTCCCGCCCGAAATTCTCGACCAAAGCAAGCGCAACGGCTGGCCCAAGATCGATCAGGAATCCTCCCAACACTGGCGACGCAGCGTCTACGTCTATCTCAAGCGTCAGTTGCCCATGCCCATGCTCACCCTCTTCGATGCGCCCGACGCCACCCTCAGTTGCGCCGTCCGCTTCTCTAGCACCACGCCCACCCAAGCCCTGGCGTTGCTCAACGATGAATTCGTCAACCAGCAGGCCCACTCTCTCGCGGATCGCGTCATGGCAGAGGATTCCGGGAATGCCGTTCGATCGATGATGGAGCGGGTCTGGGCCCAGCCGGTTTCACCCGAACAACTCGCCGAAGCCGAGGCCTTTGTCGCCGAGCGTTTGGAAGCCCGCCAATCCCGGGACGAGGCCCAAACACTCGCCCTCGCGGATCTCGCCGTCGTCCTCTTTAACTCCAGCCAATTCGTCTACGCGGATTAAGCGTCCTTCGAAGAATCTGGGCTCCGCTTGGAAGCTTCCGGCGTCCGCTTTCCCCACCAGCTGGCCAGAAACGAGCCGGACACGTTCATCCACACGCTGAAAATCGCCGGGGCCAGTCCCGCCGCCGCGCTCTTCAAGGTATCGATCGCCAGTCCCGCCGCCATCCCGGAATTCTGCATCCCCACCTCGAACGCCACCGTCCGGCATTCCGCCTCCTCTAATCGAGCCAGCCGCGCCGACCAATATCCGAGGGCGTAGCCAATCGCATTGTGCAACACACCCACGATGATCAACGCGCCCCCCACCGCAAGCAACGTCTCCCGGGAACGAGCCGTGATGATCGCAATGATGATCCAGATCCCCGCCATTGAGATGAAAGGCAGCAGCCGCAAGACCCAGCTCTGATCCGGGTGATCGCGCAACACCGCGACCAGCCGAACCCCGCTCACCAGCGCCACCAGCAGGCTCCCCACCATCAGCCCGGGCCGCACCGCGATCAGAGCCCCGAGCAGCGACTCCGTCAGAAAAAATGCCAGCACCGCAACCCCTACCGCCAGGGCGAAGGTCCCCACCAGGCGCGGAACCCGGCTCGATCCCGGCCCGGTCCCAAACAGGATCCGATTCGCGATCAACCCAGCCACGATCGGCGCAATGATCATATTCAGGATGGAAAGCAACATCGCCGTGAACGAAATCGGGATCAGCGTCCCCGCATACAGCTTCATCAGCAGCGGCGTCACGATAGGCGAAACCATCGTCGAGCACGCCGTCATCGACACGGAAAGCGCCACGTTCCCCTTCGCCA
>CAYGQD010000218.1:0-12146 GCA_964351855.1 uncultured Verrucomicrobiales bacterium | reverse complement strand
GGGGGAAAGTGAGTTTACCACGAGCAAAAAGCTGGTCCTGCGCCAACAGGCTCCTCGATTCTTTGTAGAGAAGGACGAAGTGGTCTTATCGGCCAACGTGCATAATTATCTTGATCAAGCGGCGAACGTGAAGGTTTTACTGGAATTAGACGGAGATGCGCTGGGAACCATGTCGGCGGAATCCCTCACTCAAACCGTTCTTTTGGAGCCGGGGGGCGAGCAGCGTCTTGATTGGCGGGTCAAAGCATTGCGCGAAGGTGAGGCGATCGTGCGGATGAAGGCCTTAACGGAAGTCGAGTCGGATGCCGTGGAATTGAGCTATCCCGTTTACGTTTACGGAATTCTCAAAACGGAGTCCTGGAGTGGGGTGCTTCGCCCCGAGGAAACCACGGCAACGGTGACGCTGACGGTTCCCGCCGAGCGCAAGCCCGAGCAATCGAAGTTGGAAGTGCGTTACTCGCCCAGCATTGCTGCGGCGATGGTCGATGCTCTGCCGTATCTGATCGACTATCCTTACGGTTGCACCGAGCAAACCGTGAATCGGTTCATCCCGAGTATCTTGACTCGCAAAGCCCTGGATGACGTCGGGATCTCGCTCAAGGACATCCGTGACAAGGCGACGAATCTCAATCCCCAGCAATTGGGAGAAGCGCAGGAGCGAGCGACGCAATGGAAACAATCGATCGAAGATTCCCCGGTGTTCAGCGAGCGAAAACTGGATCGTCTCATCACCAAGGGCGTCCAGAAACTGACGGACATGCAGAACGCCGATGGTGGTTGGGGCTGGTTTACCGATCAATCCCATCCTCACACGACTTCGGTGGTGGTGTATGGGCTGCAACGGGGGATCGAAGCGGGAGCCAACATCGATCAAGGCGTTTACGAACGGGGTTTGCAGTGGCTGATGCGTCATCAACGGGAACAGATCCGTCGGATCGAGCTTCCGGACACCGAGCGCAATCACAAACCGAATGCGGACCACCTGGACGCCTACGTGGCTTCGATCCTCGCTCCGGCCCAACGACAAGAAGCGAAAATGCTCGACTATCTCTATCGAGACCGGAAAGGCCTATCGCTCTATTCGAATGCCTTGTTGGGAATCTCCCTGCATCTTGCGGGACGAGTCGAAGAACGAGAAATGGTTGAGCGCAATCTGGCTCAGTTTTTGGTAGCGGATGAGGAAAATCAAAGTGCCTACCTGAAGTTGGAGAATCGGAATTACTGGTGGCACTGGTATGGGAATCAGATTGAAACCCAGGCCGCTTATCTTCGTTTGCTGGTGGCAGTGGACCCGAAATCCGAAGTCGCTTCAGGCTTGGTCAAGTATCTGCTCAACAACCGTCGTAATGGCAGTTATTGGAACAACACCCGAGACACGGCCATCTGTATCGATGCAATTGCGGACTACTTCGTGAAGAGCGGTGAATCGAAACCCGACTTTACACTTCAGATTTTGATCGATGGACAAGTTCGGCAAAACGTGGAAATCGGTCCGGCTAATATCTTCGATTTCAACCACCAGTTCGTTTTGGGGCCTGATGCATTGAGCGATGGCGAGCATGTCCTGGAATTCCGCAAGCAAGGAACCGGCCCACTCTATTTCAATGCCTACCTCACCAATTTCACCAAAGAAGATCCGATCACGGCAACCGGATTGGAAGTGAAGATCGCGCGTCGGTTTTGGAAACTGACGCCGAAAGATTCGCAGAGCACAGTCTCTGGAGATCGAGGCCAAGTCGTGGAGCAGGCCGTCGAGGCGTATGACCGAGTGCGGATCGAGCCCGGAACGATTCTTCAGAGTGGTGATCTCGTCGAGATCGAGTTGATCCTGGAGAGCAAAAACGATTACGAATATATCATGATCGAAGATCGAAAGGCCGCAGGAATGGAGCCGGTCGATGTCCGAAGTGGTTATATTGGCCAACTGGGGGCGTATCGCGAGCTTCGCGATGAGAAAGTCGCATTCTTCCTTCGTCGATTGCCACAAGGAGAGCATACGCTCACCTATCGGATGAAGGCGGAGATCCCCGGGAAGTTCAGTGCGTTACCGACCCAGATTTTGGGGATGTATGCTCCGGAGTTGGTCGGCAACGCGAACGAATCCAAGATCGTGATCGAGGACTAGGGCATCATTGTTAAGGGCTCGGCGCTCGAAAAATCGGAACACGAATGCGCTTCGCTTCCACGAATTTGATGAATGGGCACGAATCGCGATCTAAGCTTGAGTTCCGCGTTAGGCCGCCACGGCGAGTTTCTTGTGATTCCGCATAATCGCTTCGCGGAGTTCGTCAATCGCAACTGGCTTGGTCAAGAAGTCATCCATTCCCACTTCCAAGCAGCTCTCCCGCACGCCGGTGAGGGCGTGGCCAGTCATGGCGACGATGACGGGTTGCTTGGCGAGTTCGAAGTTGCTGCGAATCAGCTTGGTGGAGTCGATTCCGCCGAGGACCGGCATCTGCAAATCCATGATCACCATGTCGAAGTCTCCGCCATCATTGACGGCGTTGGCCCCTTCGAGGCCGTTTGAAGCGATCTCCACTTCGTAACCCAATTTCTTGAGCATCAGCGACACGATCTTCTGATTCAATGGCTGATCTTCGACGAGCAAGAACTTGGCAGGATAGTGCTTGCCCATGTCCTTCGATCCGTCATTCGCTTCTTTCTCTTCCGCCGCGACGACGTCGTCCGAGTAGATGCGGCCGAGGTTGCGCAGCAGTTTGCGCTCTTGGAGAGGTTTGGGAATGACGCAGACTTTGTGGCGTGGTTTGACGTCGATTTCGTCGCCCGAACGGTTCAGGACCATGGTCGGCACGGAATGCGAAGAGAGCTGCTCCACGAAGGCGGTGAGTTGCTTCATGTCCTGACCGGTGGCGTCGAGGATGACCCCTTCGGGATTGAACTGGCCCAATTTTCCGTAGGTTTCGTCGTTCAGACCATCGATCATTTCCACCTTCATCGACCAACGATCCAGGTACTGGTGGATGTGCTCTGATACACTGGGACGTAGGCTGACGATGGCCACGCTTTTGTCCCGAATCGCTTCATAATAGGTGAACAACTCTTCTAAGCGGGGCTGCTCGGGATCGATTCGGAGAGGAATCTGAAAGGTGAAGGTGGAGCCTTCGCCCACGGTGCTGTCGACCTTGAGGTCACCGTTCATCAACTCACACAGCTTGCTGCAAATAGCCAGTCCCAGTCCGGAGCCGCCAAATTTGCGAGTGGTGGAGTTGTCGGCCTGTTGGAACGCTTCGAAGATCTTATCTTTAATTTCATCCGGGATTCCGATTCCCGTGTCCTTGACCGAAAACTGAATCAATGGATTGGAGTTTTCTCCTTCGATCACGAGCGCTTGGAGGGTGATTTCTCCGCCATCTTCGGTGAACTTCAGCGCGTTTCCAACCACGTTAACGAGGATCTGACGTAGTCGCTCGTAGTCGCCGAAGACCACCTCGGGGATGATCGGGTCAACGTATTGCATGATCTCCAGATTCTTCTCCGCAGCGCGGAAGGCGAACATGTCAGCAACCTCCTGGAGCAATTCCCGCATCTCCATGGAAGCGACATCGAGCACCATCTGGGCGGACTCCAGCTTCGAGTAATCCAGCACGTCATTGATGACGTGAAGCAGAGACTGCCCGCTGGCGCGGATGATCTGGAGCATGTCCATGTGCTCCGGTTCCAGATCAGCTTCCAGCATTAAACTGGTGGTGCCGATGATTCCGTTCATCGGCGTGCGAATCTCGTGGCTCATATTCGCCAGGAAGTCGGATTTGGCTTGCATTGCTTTGTTGGCTTTATCTTGCGCTTCCAAGGCTTCTTTCTTGGCAGCGTCGTTGTTTTTCTGAACGGTTTCGAGGCACTCCGCGAGTTGATTGACGCCCTTTTGGGTCATGCCGATTTCGTCATCAGTTTGAACGCGAATTCGATACTCGTAACGGCCGTTTCTCACCTCGTTAATGCCGTGCATAATCTTGGCGACTTCTCTTCCGATGCTCCGGACGAAGCCGCCCCCCAGGAAAATCGCGGGAATGGCTCCGGCCAGAATCCCCAGAAAAACCGTGCCGGTAAAAGGGCGCCAGTCGATCACTTTGGCCGATCGAATTTGGCGAGCGGCGACAATTCCCTGAATGCCTTCCACATCCTTCTGGTAGATGGGACAGGCGGCGGTGATCAAGCGGGGCTGGCCCCAGGACGTACCCAAGCGATTTCCCAAGTTGGGAAGGGTCGGCATTTTGGTCTGGGAATCCACGTATTCCACTTGATGAGCGGCGTCTCCCAAAAAAGCCCGCTGAATGGCCAGCGTCGAACGAATGGAGGTTAGCTCGATTGCGGTGAGGTCGCTGGGGAGCAATTTCAGCTGCTTGGTGGTCGGATCGACCCGGAAGATCGCCACTTTGGTGGAGGGCTGGTCTTCAAACCGCGCTTGGAGGTTGGAAATGACTTGGTCCTGAATGCCGGGGCTGGGGTCCGAAAAGCTGTCGTTCTGGGAGATCGCTTGAGCGGCGTGCTGGACCTGGGAGAACAACGAGTGGGCCTGATCCAGTTCGATGCGACCTTTTTGGGTAAAATAGACCACGGCGACCAGCGTCAGGCTGGAAGTTATTACCAGCGAGATCGTTAGCACCATTTGGCGCACTGAAAGCGGAAAGCGGGACATCATAGCCGGAGGCGTTTGCCGATCGAGCCGTTGAGAGAATCGCGGACGAAATTCTTGAATCAGAGGCTGGAACGGAGAGCGCTTCGAAATTTATCAAAAAATACCATAATCACAATAAATATAGCCAAGAATTTTTCAGCTGATGATAGTTCGGATTCCCAAATGGAATGAGATCAACGACTTGGGAACGTTCGGGGAGATTTTCAGAGCCACGGAATCGGCGATTTCGCGGAATTAGAGATTGACGATTTCGCCTTTCCGCCTCACAGGATGCACGGTGAATCGCTACGCGAAACTGTGCTTGGTCACCGCCCTGATCCTAAGTCTCGGCGGTCACTGGCATGTTTTGCAGGTGCTAGCCTGGGCCAAGATGATGCAGGAGCGGGTTCCCACGATGGGCGTCTCCGAAGCCTTGACTTCCGTTTTTGGCGGAGTGGAGCCCTGTGATCGCTGTCTTACGATCCGCGAACATCGCGATGATCGGAACGATTCACCTGCTTCGCTTCTGAAGTCCGGGAAAAAGATCGAGATCTTTTGTTCCAACCTGGATGGATTCGTCCCCGTCCGGCAGCCGCTCATTGCGACCTGGCAACTCGAGCGACAAGTTCCGGGAATGAACGCCTGGCAGGAGATCCCCAAGCCGCCGCCGCGCTTGGTCTGATTGCTCCTCATTCTTATTCATTCCTTAGTCGAAACCGCGCATGCAAGGCTGACGTGCGCCGAGATTTCGCCGTCCGAACCTCCCATTTTCGGGGAGAGACGACCTTTCAAACCTTCTCAGCCGGATTATTTTCATGAAAAACATACCCTTTATGACTGCTGCCCTCGTGGCATTGACTTCTTCTACTCTGATCGCGGGCGATTTGGCCCACGATGCCATTACCAATCCGAAAGCACCCATTCCGGAAATCTGTGAGTGGGATTGTCATCGGGTCGATAGCCATGCACCGATTGGGGTGATGGGTGATCACACCCACCACGCGGGCGAATTCATGGTCTCCTACCGCTACATGTTCATGGATATGGACGGGATGCAAAATGGAACCGATCGCCTCTCGACTGCGGAAGTCTTCGCCCTGGGGTTTCCCGTTTCGCCGACGCGGATGACCATGGAAATGCACATGGCAAGCCTGATGTATGCTCCCAGTGACTGGATCACTCTGATGCTGATGGGCAATTACCAGAGCATTGAGATGGATCACGCGACTCGACCCGGAACCATGCCTCGGATGATGCGGGGTGAGACCTTCACCACCCGTGGTGAAGCTTGGGGAGACACCCGCTTGAGCGCCTTGGTCAAATTCTTGGATCGCGACTGCTCTCGGGCTCATTTTCAGCTCGGCATTTCCGCGCCGACGGGGTCAATCACTCAGGAGGATCCCAATCAACTGCCCTACGCCATGCAGACAGGCTCGGGGACCTGGGATCTGATCTTCGGGCCGACCTATCTGAAGCAATACGATGCCTGGTCTTGGGGGGCGCAGGCCATCGGCATGTGGCGTCTGGGCGAAAATGATCGCGATTACTCCCTCGGCGATGTCTACACCTCCACGATTTGGGCCGCGATGCCGATTCTCGATACGCTGAGCTTTTCCACGCGTCTGGGCTGGCAATATCAGGGGGCGATCGACGGTGCGGATGCGGCCTTGAACCCCAATCTGGTTCCCACGGCGGTCCCGGGAAATTATGAGCGGCATCGTCTGGAAGGAGCCGTCGGGCTGAATTTCATGGCCGCCAAGGGCTTGCTGGAAGGGCATCGGCTCGCGCTCGAAGCCGTCATCCCCATCTACGAAGAGACGGGCGGCCCGATTCTGGAGACGGATTATTGGTTCGTTGTCGGTTGGCAAAAGGCATTCTAAGAGCGAACACGCTCCTATTTGAAGTCCGAGAGGACGCTGCTTGCAGATTTCAGGCAGCGTCCTCTTTCTGTTTCTGGCCGTAAAACGCTTCATATCCCCACCTGTGAGCAGTCAAGAAATCCACCTACCAGCATCCGTCCCCGTCATGGCCCTGCCTAGCTGCAATTTCTTTCCGCAGACGCCTCTCACCCTCTTCATTTTTGAACAGCGTTACCGGGACATGCTGGCCCATGCACTCCAGACCGATCGGATGTTCTGTGTGGGAACGGCGGCGGAAGGGGAAAGCGAAGCTGAGATCGACGAAGTATCGGGTCTCTATCGCTATGGGACCCTGGGGTTGGTTCGGGCTTGCGTGAAAAACGATGATGGGACGTCTCACTTGATTCTGGAAGGCTTGGAGCGAGTTCGCTTCCGGACTTGGGAACAATTAGAGCCGTTCCGCATCGCCGCGATTGATCCGGTGGCGACCATTCTGGATGAAGAAGGCACGTCCGTCGTTGATGCAATCGCCCGGCTGAGGGAACTCGTTCGCGAAGTCCAACAGGCGAATGTCAACCTTCCCGCACTCTTCAGCGATGAAGAGTGGAATGACCTCAATCCGGTGATTCTGGCGGATTGGATCGCCAACTACTTTATCAGCGATATCCATGCTCGGCACATCCTTTTGGAAGAGCCCGAACTCGAGCAGCGCTTCCTCTTTCTAATCGAATGGATCGAGGGGCAGGTCGCGGCGATGAAAAAGAAGTAGCGGTTTAGAGTAACGTCCCGACGGCACCGCCATCGACCAAGAGCGTTTGCCCGGTAATCATGGCGGCGGGAATGCTTGCCAGAAAAAGGGTGGCTGCGGCCACCTCATCGGCAGTCGCGAGCCGTTTTGCCGGGACTATTTGGGCCGCTGCTTGCAAGGCTTTGGCGGTCGGTTGCAACTGACGAAGTCGCTGGGTATCGGTCGCTCCGGGAGCGACATTGTTGACCGTGATTCCTTCCGCCGCGACTTCGGTCGCCAAGGTGCGGGCGAAACCGGTCACCGCCGCTCGGAACGCGTTCGAAAGTGTGAGATTGGCGATCGGCTCCTTCACAGAGAGGCTCGTCACGTGGATGATGCGCCCCCAGCCTTGTTGCCGCATCGTAGGCAGGCAGGCGCGTGCCAGGCGAACCGCAGGCATCAGGGTTAAATCATAGCCGCGTGCCCAAGCCGCATCGTCCAATTCTGCGGCCAACCCCGGGGGAGGTCCGCCCGCGTTCACCACCAGAATTTCGGGATCGCCAACCTTGGAGCGCGTTTCGCTCAAAAGTCGTGCAATGGCCTCGGGATCGCTGACATCGGCCGCAATGCTGGCCGTGGCTCCGATTTCCTGACCGGCTGCCGACAGTTTCTCGCGATCTCGCGATGAAATCACCACCTTCGCTCCTTCCGCGACCAAACCTTTGGCAATGGCGTAGCCGATTCCCTGCGAGGCTCCGGTGACGAGGGCGATTCTTCCGGCGATTTGCAGGTCCATGGTCAGCCGATGGTCGGGAATTCGCCGCGTTCCAAGGCCGCTTCGTAGGCTGCATTGATCGAGTGATGCTCGCCCAGTGCCTCCGCCAGCGGATCGATATCTTTGGCCGTGAACCCGAGATGAAGATGGCGACGCCAGCCTTCAGCATGTTGGTATTTTCCCGACATCCGCCCGACTTCGAGCGACATTTCATCCATCGAGGCGAGGTAGCTATCCATTCCCTGGGTCTTGTCGAGCCAGTCTTTCTGGCTCATGTGAGCAGCGAGAGCGGTTCGCTTGGTTTCGTGGACTTCGGTGGTATCGACGAATGATCCGGGGATGACGCGGCGGCGGAGCTGATCCCGCAGACCGTGGGGGAGGGCGTGGTAAATCGTCACATCGTGACTGACCGCTTCACTGGGCGGATGGGTGCCAAAATTCGGCATTCCCCGAGTAAAGGCTGCCGTCACCGCGAGTCGGGACGTGTTCATGTGGTCCTCCATGTAGTCCACCGGCGAATGGGTGAGGATGATGTTGGGTTTGACTTCGCGAATCACCGCAGCCAGACGCCTCACGGCATCGACATCGTACATAATCTGCAAATCCTTGCCCGGCGAACCGTGAAATTTGGCACCGAGAATCGAAGCCGCAGTCCGGGCCTCTTTTCCTCGAATCTCACTCGTTTGCTGCGGGTTGAAAACCATGCTTCCACAGTCCCCCCCGCTGATCGTTAGATAATGCGTTTCCCAGCCAGTATTTTTGAGCCGGAGTAAGGTGCCCGCAGCGACGAATTCGATATCGTCCGGGTGAGCAAAGATGGCGAAAGCAACGTTGGGCATGGGAGCGAGATTAGCGAGGACACCGGGGAAACTCAAGCTTCGAGATCTTGCCCGACGTAATGAATCGCTTGGAACCCGAAGGCCTTGCCCGCCTCCACGTTCGGCTGCAAATCATCGATATAAACCGTTTCCGTGGGATCAATCCCGAACTTGGCGATCGCGTGTTCGAAAATCGCCGGATTTGGCTTGGCTGAACCCGCTTCGTGACTGAAGACCCAGTTGTCAAACAGGGCGAAGATGGGATATCCCGTCATGAAATGGTCCACGTGAAGCTGATTCGTATTCGAAAGCAGATAGAGGGGATGGCCGCGCTGATGGAGCTTTTTGATGAATTGGATCACCGGCTCATTCGGCGAAAAAATGTTCTGCCAAGCGAAGATGAACTGCTCCCGTGTACCTCGATAACCGGTGGCCTCGAACGAGAATTTGAGGAAGTCATCCGTCTCCATCGTGGAAACTTCCAACTCAGATTGCGGATCTCTGATCAGCTCCATCATCGTTTCTGCCGCCACGTCGCAATCCGGCTGAATCGCGCGAACGAATTTCCCGAAGTCGAAGTGCAAAATCACGTTTCCGATGTCGAAAAGGTAGTTGGGCTTCGGGCGCGGCTCGGTCATGGCGAGGCAAGGTGTCCATTCGCCCGGAGCGAGGGTCAACGAAAAGTTCGGGGTTGAACCTCATCGGTCTCATCGCTAGCGTCCGCCACGATGAAAGCGCTGACCCTGACTGCCTATAATGAGTTCTCCTACGAAGACGCTCCCGAGCCGGAGATCGGCTCGAATGATGTGCTCATCGGCGTGAAAGCGTGTGGAATTTGCGGCAGCGATATTCACGGAATGGATGGCTCCAGCGGACGGCGCATTCCTCCGATCATCATGGGGCACGAGGCGAGCGGCGAAATCGTCAAGGTCGGTGAAAACGTCACGGCGTGGAAGGTTGGCGATCGGGTCGCCTTTGATTCGATGATTTTCTGCGGGAAGTGCGAGGCGTGTCAGGCCGGCCAGACGAACTTGTGCCCGGAGCGACGGGTGATTGGGGTTTCCTGCGAGGAATACCGCCGTCATGGAGCCTTTGCGGAGTTCGTTCAGATTCCCCAACACATTCTTGTCGCGATGCCTGAAGGGCTCAGTTTTGAAGAAGCTGCCTTTGGCGAGCCAGTTGGAGTCGCGCTCCACGCGGTCAGTCTGGTAGCTCCGAAGCAGGGAGATACCGCCGTGGTGGTTGGCGCTGGCTTGATCGGTCTCCTCGTCGTGCAAGCTCTCAAGCGGGCCGGATGCTCGCGCGTTCTTGCGGTCGATCTGGATGAGAAGCGGCTGAAACTGGCGAAAGAGTTGGGTGCTGACGCTTCCGTCAATTCGAGTTCTGACGATGCCTTGGAGCAAATCCGTGCTTGGGCAGGCGGTGATGGGGCGGACATCGCCATGGAGGTCGTCGGGATCACGCCGACCATCAATCTCGCGGTTCACTCCGTCCGCAAAGGTGGCAAAGTGGGTGCGGTGGGGAATTTGAAAGCGACGGTGGATTTTCCGCTTCAAGCGGTTGTGACCCGGGAAATTGCCGTGCTCGGCTCCTGTGCTTCGGCCGGAGAATACGGCGAAGCGCTCCAGGCCGTGGCGGATGGCGAAATCCGCGTCAAGCCGCTGATGAGTGCCGTGGCTCCCATTTCAGAGGGCAGGGAATGGTTCCAGAAGCTCTATCGGCAAGAAGGCGATTTGCTCAAAGTGATTCTTCATCCCTGAAAGAGGGTTGTGTTGGGTTGGGTTGGAGAATGGCAGTCCGGCGACGGAACTTCCTGATCGGGAGGAATTTCGCAAAAAAGCGATGGAAATCGATCAACTCTCAGTTAGGTGGGTCTAACTTTAAATACTTGTTAGTTACTAGGTTTTCCGCTAAGCCTGTCGAAACCTCTTCCACCTCCCATGATCCCATCCCTCCGCCTGATCAGCACCTTTTGTCTTCTCGCCTCCCTGCTCACTAGCTGCGCCGTTTATCCGGACCCACCCGTCTGGCAAAAGCGCATGACCAAAGGGAAGAACATCAAAAACCTCTCTGAACAGAGCCTCCTGCGAAAAGCGCGGGAAGACACCTTGGAGAATGGTTTGGCGGATGCGCGTGATCAGTTGCTGGACAACTTGCGCGAGTTGGATGCTTCTGACGGTCTCCTGGAAACTCGGCTCGCGAATGCGACGCGGAATCCGGGGGAGGTGTATCCGGATGCGATTCGCACCCTGCCAAAGTCGGAGCGGGCCAAGGTGGGGTTCCTCATGGTCCCGGGAATGCGCCGCGGGGTGGATGATCCGCACACCTCCAAAGAACTCCTCGACAAGGCCGCTGGCGAATGTCGCAAATTCGGATTTGCGGCCAAAGTCGTTGATACGGTGCCGGATGGGCCAGCCCGAATGAATGCGCCGATCTTTGCCCCCCAGTTTGAGGAAGCGATTCGCGATCGCGAAAACATCATCATCGTTACGGCGTCAAAAGGGGCCACGGACTTGGTTTACTACCTCTTTCATCAGGGGAAGGAACTGGAGCCCGAACTTCGCTCACGAATCAAGATGGTCCTGACCTTGGCCGGACCGCTCCAAGGGTCTTACATGGCCAATTGGGTTTCGGACAGTCCCCGATTTATCCCGTTTTTAGTCCGCGTTGGTGCCGGAAGACCACCCTATTACCGCCGCATTGTGGCAATCCGGGAAATGGGCCGCTCTCCCTGGGGCCGGGAAGAAGACAATCGCTGGCTCATCGAGACCTATCCGGAAATGACCTGGGTTAGCCTGGTCATGATTCCTGATGGCGAGGATGGAAAGATTGGGGATACGCCCTACTGGCCCCCCGGTTTGCTGGAGCGCGTTTATCATCAGTCACTTATCTACAGCCCGAATGACGGCCTTGTCGAATCGGCCTCTGCGGTGCTTCCTCCGGGAACGGGAGTCCCTCAGTGGGTCATCCGGGGGAGGGGCGCTCACGCCATCCCGTTGGGTAACTACGCCAATGGAACGCCCATTGCTCCGAATACGCAGGGGAAAGTGCGGGACGACATCAATCCGGAAGCCGGTCAAGAAATGTTCAGCGCGCTACTCCGCAGTCTTCCCCAGTCCATTCTCAGATAGCGGTTGGTTGGGAAGTCAGCTTCCGACGTTCCGAAAAACATTTCGCGCCTTCCTCCGGTGGCGCTTGCTTTGCGGCCACACGATTTGGTTGACAGAGTGTAGGGAATTTCCTAGTTAACGAGGCGTCACAGATCGCTGAAGTGTGACAACCTCGTTACAATCACCGGTGATTAGCCCCTAAATTCCCCCCCCTCTTCCTC
>CAYGQD010000217.1:0-12159 GCA_964351855.1 uncultured Verrucomicrobiales bacterium | reverse complement strand
CGCCGAAACTTTTCTCAGCACCAAGGCGGAATCGACCGGAGCGTAGTGAACTACGAACTACGTGAGGTGGATTCCAACGCCGGTGTTGGGAAAAAGGCAAGCAAATCATCTGGAGTTATTTCTGCGCCGTTCCTTAGGGCATCGCTCCGAAAGGAGCAACGGGATTGGCGCTGATCATCGATGTGCAGAGGGTTTTTGCCCCTCGCTCCAGAAACCTTTCTTGTCGAGATAGCGCGCAAAATACACGAGGCCCAACATGATCGGTATTTCCCAGAAGAGCCCCATGGTCGTCCCGAGAGCCGCGACCGAACCCACACCATAGGTAGCAATCGCGGTGGCAATAGCAATCTCGAAGTGGCTGGATGATCCAATGATCACTGTGATGACGGCTTCTTTGTACCTTAATCGGAAAAGTTTCGTAATGAAGATGTTGAACCCGACCACAATGAAAAATCCCAACAGCAGCGGCACCGAAATCAGAAGTAGGTACTCCGGATTCCCCATGATGGTGCTACCGTTCAGCGCGAACAACACGATCAGAGTGACGAGCAACGCGCCGATCGAGATCTTCCCAAAAACGGGGCGATAGACCTCATCAAACCAAGCTTCTCCCCTCCAGGGAATGACGATCTTTCGGGTCAACAATCCTAGCAACATCGGCAATCCGATAAAAACGAGGACGGAAATCGCTAAACCCCAGCGATCGATCTCGATATTCTGGATTCCCGTCAAAAGCGCGACGAGCGGAGCATAGAAGATCATGATCGTGATGGTGTTGAGGCTGGTGTTGACGACATTCTGTTCCTGATTTCCATTGGCCATCGCGCCCCATACCAGAACCATGGCAGTACACGGACTCGCGCTGAGAAGAATGACAGCCACGAATAGTTCCTCGTGGCCCGCCAAGAATATTTTAGCCAGCCCGAATCCGACCAGAGGCGCCACGAGCCAATTTGAAAAGAAGGTCAACAGGATAGGCTTGGGCGCGTCTTTCAGCTTCCGGAGCTCCGATCCCTTCAGGTTCAGAACCGCGGGATACATCATGAAGAAGAGGCAGAGACCGATTGGAATCGAGATCCCGCGGATGGAAAGATCTTCGATCAAGCCACCGATGTTGGTGTGGCGTGACAACCAAGCGCCAGCCGCCATGCAAAGGGGGATCCAGAGCATCAAATACTTTTCGAAGGTGCCCAGCTTTACTTTTGATGGATCGGCATTCATCGTTTCGGTTCTTCCCAAGCAGGAGCGCAAGCACCCTGCGAATCAATGCGCTTGCCTTCTACTTGGAAAGTCAATCGAAGCGGCTTGATGGTAGTAATGGTAGAAGACTCGTCGCCTCGTGAACCATCTGCTGCGCGATTCTTGCGTTTCATCACGCGTCTAAGATTCCCTGCCATCGTTCAATTCTAAAACCGAATTCGAGAAGGGAACCCGGTAGCAGATGCTGGATCAGGGCAAAGGGCACAAGATCCCGGACGAGGAAGATCGCCCCAGGGAACCAGTCGTGGTTTCTGCCCTATCACCCCGTCTCAAGGGTTCCGGTGAAACCGGATCAGCGCAGTCGTTTGGTAGTCTCATCAGGGAAGGATCGAATGAGGTGGCGTGTGGTTCGACTTTCTACTTCATCTATCCAGGCCTCCTGATAGAGGGCCAGTCCACCCGGTTTCCTGCGCAGAGAGTGAGTGACGCCGCAGACGCGCCACGCGATCGATAGGACGACTTGGAAAAAACGTTCGACGAACGACCCGTGCGGTGATGTCTTCCACGCTCACGCTATGAAAACCGTTTGCTCCCTGCTTGTCACCCTCGCCCTATCAACCATCTCATGGAGCGCGGACGAACGTCCTAATGTCGTCGTAATCGCCATCGATGACCTCAATGATTGGATCGGCTGTCTCGATGGCCATCCTCAAGTGAAAACGCCTCATATCGATCGTTTGGCCGAGCGCGGCATGCTGTTCACCAACGCGCACGTCCAAGCCACTTACTGCGGTCCGTCCCGAATCAGCCTGCTCGCCGGGAAACTGCCGTCTACGACCGGTTGCTACGAATTCTCACCGCGTTACGACCAAGCGAAGACGCTGGAAGGCCATCCGCCGTTTCCCATGCATTTTCGCAAGGGCGGCTACGCAACCTTCGGAGGCGGAAAAATCTTTCACGGCGGCACCGGCAAGGGTTGGGTATCGGAGTGCTGGGAAACGGTCCTGCCAAGTGGACCCAATCCGCGCCCGAAGGAAGCCATCCATTGGCCGGAACGCCGAGTCTGGGATTGGGGACCGTTTCCGGACACCGAGAAAGAGATGGGTGACTTCATTCTTGCCCAAAACGCGGCGGATGTCCTGCGTCAGCAGCACGACCAACCCATTTTTGTTACCGCCGGGTTCCGTCGGCCGCATGTCCCCTTGCATGTGCCCCAAAAATGGTTCGATCTCTATTCGCTCGAATCGCTGCAGCTCCCTGAAATTCCAGCGGACGATCTCGACGACGTCCCGCATCCGGAAATCGGCCTGGAACCGCATTTGGCGCCTGCACAAGCCGATCTGGTGAAGCGCGGCCTTCAGAAAAGCCTGACCCAAGCCTACCTCGCCTCCATCAGCTTCGTCGATCACTGCGTGGGCGAAGTTCTCCGCGGTCTGGACGAAGGTCCCAATCGGGAAACTACGATTGTCGTCCTTTTCAGCGACCACGGTTTCCACCTCGGTGAAAAACAACATTGGGCCAAGCGCACGCTGTGGGAAGAAACCACGCGCGTCCCGCTCATCATCGCTGGGCCCGGCATCGACCCCGGCCTAACCACCGGCAAACCGGCGGGTTTGATCGACTTGTATCCCACCCTATGCGAATGGGCCGGATTATCGTCTCCGGAGAGTCTCGAAGGGCAGAGTCTGATGCCTTTGCTGAAAAATCCGACCGCTGATTGGACACGTCCAGCCCTCACCACCTATCGACAAAACGAACACAGCGCCCGTTCCGAACATTGGCGCTATATTCGTTACTCGGACGGCACCGAAGAACTCTACGACCATCGAAAAGATCCCAACGAATGGACCAATCTCGCCAGCGACGAGCGTTTTTCCTCGGTCAAAGAGGAGCACGCCCTGTGGTTGCCGAAGAATTGAAGAATGAGGCTCATCGTCAGCGAATATTGACCAGAGTCTAGTGCATGGTCTCGTAAATAAGTGTGCAGATTCGCGAGTTATTTTTCCCGACTTCAAGGCGAGAGGGAGGGAGTGGAGCGGACTCCATGACCGACCGAGCAACGCAGTAATCGGGAAAAAGGGCCGCGATCCTGGACTTCCCGAGCACAGCGAGCAAATTTTGCGATACCGCCGATCAATCATTCATCTGTGCGGTTATTTTCGGGACGATGCACTAGGGCTGCCGGATGCCACGAGGGTTGACGAGTCGCCATTTTGGCGGTTTCGGAACGGTATGCTGTTCTATCTCCTTCTCACCGGGCTCTTGCTGGGCATAACGCAGGCGCATGCGGACAGGCAGAGACCGAATTTCGTCTTTTTCCTGGTGGACGATTTGGGCTTGGGCGATGTGGGCTGTTTCGGATCTCAATTCCATGAAACGCCGAACATCGATCAGCTCGCCGCCGATGGAATGAAGTTCACGCAAGCCTACTCTGCCTGCACCGTGTGTTCTCCGAGCCGCGCCGCGATTCTGCTCGGCCAATATCCGGGACGCACGAATCTTACCGATTGGATTGCCGGTCACGGGCGGAAGAATCCGAAGCTGTTGATTCCCGATTGGAACATGCGGATGGGTCTGGAGGAAACGACCCTAGCCGAGGCCCTGACGGAAGGCGGGTATCGTAGCCAATTTGTGGGGAAGTGGCACCTCATGCCAATCGGCGCGGACGATTTCGATCAGCATTATCCGGAAAACCACGGGTTTGAAATCAATGTCGGCGGTCGAGAATGGGGTCAGCCGAAAGGTCCGGGCAAGTTTTTTTCGCCTTTCGGCATGCCGGGGCTCGATGACGGGGAGCCGGGCGACTTTCTGACCACGCGGCTGACCGATGAGGCGGTGAAATTCATCGAGAACTCGAAGGACGATCCGTTTTTCCTCTATTTTTCCTATTACACCGTTCACGGGCCGATCATGGCGCCCAAGGAATTGGTGGCGAAGTATGAGAAGAAAGCCAAGGAGATGAAGGCCTCGGAAACGGAGCGAATGCATCCGGCGTTCGCGGCCATGATGGAGCTTTTAGACGACAGCGTTGGGCGGGTTCGGTCGAAACTGGAGGAACTTGGTTTGGCAGACAACACGGTTGTGATTTTCACGGCTGACAATGGCGGCACGTCAGAAAAAGCTTCCGCTGGGTTGCGCGGCGCGAAGGCGCTCTCCTACGAAGGCGGCACGCGGGTGGCGACGATGGTGCATTGGCCCGGTGTGACGAAGCCGGGATCGGAATGCGCGACGCCGGTGATCGGAACGGACTTCTATCCGACGCTGCTGGAGATGGCCCGGCTCGATCCGCGTCCGGAACAGCATGCGGACGGGCAGAGCCTGGTGCCGCTGTTGCGTGGCGAGGACGGTTGGGACCGCGATGCCTTATTCTGGCACTACCCGCATTATCACCGCACACCTCCGTATGGTGCCATTCGGAAAGGTGACTTGAAGCTGATCGAGTTTTTCGAAGACGGGAAGCTGGAACTCTACGATTTGGCGGCCGATCCGGCGGAGACAACGAATTTGGCGGCGGCACAACCTGAGAAAGCCAAGGAGTTGCTGATTCGGTTGCAGGAATGGCGAACATCGGTCGATGCCCAGATGCCATCGCCGAATCCGGACTACGATTCCACTGCCCAAGCGCCGACGCGTTCGAAGGGCGGCCAGCGCAATCCCACCCAACCGGTCAAAACGCCGATCGGAGGCGTCTCCGCATCTTCCGCACAGTCGGGGAACTGGCCCCAACACGTCGCGGATCACGACGAAGGAACACGCTGGGCTGCTAGCGGCGATGCCGTGCCTCAGTGGTTGCAGGTGGACTTTGGCGATCCGAAAGAGCTGAGCGGATTAGACCTCCGATTCAAAAATCGCACCTGGATTCATTACCGCATCGAAGTGTCCGACGACGGCGAGCAATGGAAACCGGTTCACAAGAATGAAGCGGACGCCCCAATTCGTGATGAGTCCTTGGAATTTGAGGTCGAAGCGCGGTATCTGCGCGTCACCGTCGACAGTCTTGGATCGGGCTGGGTCACGATCACAGAGCTCACGCCGCAGTTTGTCGAGTAGCGATCGTCACGCACCAAGGGTTAGTCCCCCGAGGCAATCTTGGCTCGGAAATAGGAGCGCCTCTCAACCGTCAACTACACCCCAGCCAAGGAATCCTTGATGGTTGCAGAACAGGATAGGCTTGGGCAGTTCTTTCAGCTACCGGAGCTGTGATCCCGAAGTATGGGATGCATCATGAATAATGATTGAACACTGGTCGCCTCGTCAACCATCTGCTGCGCGATTCTTGCACGCGCCTACGAACCCCTGCCATCGAGGCGTAAAGCTCATCCGCGACCGGAAAATTTTCAGGGATGGATGGGGAACTCCATTTCATTACTCGGTGGATGGACTAACATCCGCAGATGAGCTTAGGTCCTATGGCCCGGATTAGGAAGAGTCCGACGATGATATGATATCACATTGAATTCGAGCCAATATCTAGAGTTTGTGAGGCAACGTGACGGGAGATTGGTAAGCGAACAAACCTCCGGTCGCCAAACAGGAACAAGGGTGTGAACGAAGCGTTCAGGCAACTGGACCACCCTGCCGCGGGTCCTGCTTCCGCTTCGCAGGCAGGGTCCGCGCCAGGATTCCGTCAATGAGAAATCAAAGTTGCCTGCCCGGTTCTTGATGGGACATGGCTCCACTGCGGCGAGCGCAGAGGTGGCCGTTTGCCAGGGGTTTCGATCTGTTGGTTGAACAGGGCTCCACCGAGACAAGCTCGGCGGTGGCTGAACCCGAAATTTCGGACTTTCACCCCTTTTTCATGAGTTTGAGGCGTCCGCGCTCGGTGCAGAGGCTAGACCCGCCCCATTTTCCGTAGTGAATCGGATCGTAGCCGTCGTCCTGGGCAATGGCGACGGAGACCGAACTTTGATGGACGTCGAGTCCGATAAAGGCTTTGCTGGTGGTGGTGTGCTTTGCTGGCATTATTTGTTAACTCTCAGAAGGTTAGTAGGGTGGATAGGTTCCCGCCACCTGGCGGGAATCACCCACGGTTCGCTTTCAAAGCACGCCTCTTTTTTGATCAATCACAGACTGCCAAAAAGCGTTTGAGTGCTTCGAGGGCAGCCATATTGTCCCTGCAAAAAAATCATCAACCATTCGACTCATGAGAATACAAACAACAATCTGCACGGTGGTATTAATCGCCTGGCTTACGCCAAACGTCCTACGTGGAGAAAGCATTCTTGATTTCCAACAGGGCCTGCTTGCCGTGCGAAAAGGCGAAAAATGGGGATTCATCGACAAGACGGGAGAATGGGTGATTAGTCCAGAGTGGGAAAATGCTCTCCCCTTCGCCGAAGACGGTCTAGCCATTGTAACGAAGGACAAAAAGCTCGGTTTTATCGACACACGAGGGAATTTAGTCATTCCAACGACTTGGTTTGAGGCACGTCATATGAGTGGAGGAGTTGTTGCGGTGAGGGATAAGAACAAGTGGGGGCTGCTGAACAAGGATGGTTCCACAGTGGTTGAGCCTGCGTGGGAGATACCACCGCAGGTTCTCGATGAAGGGCTCCTCGGTTTCCAAGTCGACTATGAGGATGACCGAATGGGTGCTATCGACAGTAGAGGAAAAATAGTAGTCGCACCGCGTTATGATCACATTTGGCCATTCGGTCACGGATTGGCCAAGGTGAATCGCGAAGGGAAAGCTGGATTCATAAACCGAAGTGGAGAGGAGATAATACCACTCCAATATGACTACGTCTCACCGTTCTCTGAAGGTGGAATGGCAATCGTTAAATTGGGTGAGAACGTGGGTATCATTAATACGTCTGGAGAGATTGTATTTACGTTCGAAGGAGACACAATGACGAGACAAGAGTACGACATATACGAGAAGCGCAAGGCAGAACAATAAAGGGCACAGGTCGACGGGGATAGCGGCGGTTTCAGGCCGGGACTGCGGGACCTGTTAGTCGCGCTGTTCAGCAGCCCTCCCGCCAGAACCCTTTCCGGATGAGAGTTTGTCCTCCCCGCGCCTGACCTCGGAACTTTTGCTGGAAATGAGCGATGCTGTTGGGGTTAGTTTGGTTGTTTCGCCCCTAACCGGAAGCCGATTTCGATCGAGTTCATCCCGACCCCCGAATTTCCCCAGATGACATCGACTTCATCAAGGTCGCGTATTGGATGGACGGTGGTAGTATCCATTACGCTACGGCTCGCGGATGATTCGGACGATGGTTTCGCCTTCTTTGCGCAGGCCGAGGCGGTCTCGGGCGACCATCTCTTGATACTGAGGATCGTCGCGGAGCCATTGATACTGTTGTTTGAGAATGTCGAGTTGGTCTCGCAACCGGGCTTCTTGGGCTTCGAGCTGGGCGATCTGCCGATCCAGTTCGCGTTGACGTAGGATTTCCGGCCCGAATTGGGAGCCAAGAAAGCCGATTCCGGTGAGGACCAGGATGAGGATGATGCCGCGACTGAGTTTCTGCCAAATGTCGAGGGTTCCCTGACGTTGACGACCCCTGGCGGGGCCTTGAAACTCCGGCGCAAACTTCATCGGCTGGTTCAGAGATTCATCCGGCCACCATAGACGGCGCTTTCGCCCAGTTCTTCTTCGATTCGGAGCAATTGGTTGTACTTCGCCATCCGGTCACTGCGGCTCATGCTACCGGTCTTGATCTGGCCGGCATTGGTAGCGACGGCGATGTCGGCAATGGTGCTGTCTTCGGTTTCGCCTGAGCGATGACTGATGACGCTGGTGTAACCGTGGCGGGTGGCGAGTTCGACGGCGTCCAATGTTTCCGTAAGGCTGCCGATTTGGTTAACCTTCACGAGGATGGAGTTGGCCACTCCCAGATTGATTCCTTTCTGGAGGAAATCGACGTTGGTGACGAACAAATCGTCACCGACGAGCTGAGTTTGGGCACCGATCTTGTCCGTCAAGAGCTTCCAGCTATCCCAGTCATTCTCGTCGCAACCGTCCTCGATCGAAAGGATAGGGAACTTCTTCTGGAGGTCCGCATAATACTGGCAAAGCTCTTCGCCAGTCTTTTCGCTGCCGTCCGACTTGTGGAAGACGTATTTGCCTTTTTCCTTGTTGTAGAACTCGGAGGAGGCAACGTCGAGGGCGATGAAAATCTCTTCACCCAACTTGTAGCCGGCCTTCTCCGTGGCTCGAGCGATGCATTCCAAGGCGTCATCGGCGGAATCGAGTTTGGGGGCAAAACCACCTTCGTCACCGACCGAGGTGCTGAGCCCACGATCGTGGAGGACCTTGGCCAGGTTGTGGAAAATCTCCGCTCCGTAGCGCAGTGCCTCTCGGAAGGTCGGCGCGCCCTTGGGCATAATCATAAATTCCTGGAAGTCGATCGGCGCATCGGAGTGCGAGCCGCCATTGATCACGTTCATCATGGGAACGGGAAGCACCTTGGCGTTGGGGCCGCCGATGTATTTATAAAGGGGGAGGCCGAGTTGATCGGCGGAGGCGCGGGCCACAGCCAGAGACACCCCAAGAATCGCATTGGCTCCGAGGTTGCCTTTGTTTTTGGTCCCATCCAGTTCGACCATGAGTTTGTCGATCAAGGTCTGCTCTGTGCTGTCAATCCCGACCAATTCCGCAGCGATTTTTTCGTTCACGGCGGTCACGGCCTTACTGACACCCTTGCCCATGTATTGGCTTTTATCTCCGTCGCGCAGCTCGACGGCTTCGTGCTCTCCGGTGCTGGCTCCGCTGGGAACGGCGGCCCGGCCCAAGGCTCCGCCAGCGAGTTCGACGTCCACTTCCACGGTGGGATTGCCGCGAGAATCAAAAATTTGGCGGCCGGTGATGTTGATGATTTCAGTTTCGAGCATATCTCTGGGTGGTTAAGAAAACTTAGATTCCCGGAAGAGTCTATCAAAACCTTCATCCAGGGATTCTGGGCAGGTCAATTGACGATTCCGACGCGCGCATTAAAGTCCTCAACCCTCACTTGTCTATCAATTGTTCGCGGAAAACCCGAGGGTAGGTCGCGAGATTTGGCAGCATCCGTGATCTTCGAGGAAGCTGGTCGGTTCTCGCCAAGAACCCCACAAACGGTGGTGAGCGCTTTCCGGCCAGAGCGCGGCTGAAGGTTGATTTCGCCTCGCTTCCGGCGACAGTATGCGTCCTCCCCCTGTTATGAAGCTCGCTCACGACATCCACCTCGGTTATTGCACGAACATTCACCGCGGCGAAACGTGGTCCGAGACGTTCGGCACTTTAAAGGAATACACCATGGCGGTGCGGGATCGGGTTTCTCCGGGCCGACCCTATGGCATTGGCCTGCGATTGGGCGCTGACGCAGCGGCGGAACTGGCGCAACCGGCCAATCTGGAAGCGTTTCAGGGCTGGCTTGCGGCGGAGAATAGTTACGTTTTCACCATCAACGGCTTTCCCTACGGCAAATTTCACGGCACGCGGGTGAAGGAGCAAGTCTACGCTCCGGATTGGGCCACTCCGGAGCGGCTCAGTTATACGAATCGACTCTTCGATTTAATCGCTGAGTTCGCCCCTCCAGACCAAGCCGGAAGCGTCAGCACGCTTCCCGGTTCATTCAAAGAGTTCATCGAGGATGATTCTCAGGTTGAAGCCATTTGCGACAATCTCATCGCCTGTTCCCGTCACATCGAAGATCTGCGACAGCGGACGGGACGCGATCTTCATCTTGGCTTGGAGCCGGAGCCGCTCGGCCTCTTTGAAACGAGCGAAGAAACCGTCGCCTTCTTCGAGACGTTGCGAAAGCGCTGCGACAACGAGACTGAGCTGCTCGAAACGATCGGGATCAACTACGATACCTGCCACCTGGCGGTGGAATTCGAGGAAGCGGACGTGGCGATTGGTCGATTGCGCGAAGAGGGTCTCCGCATCAGCAAGCTTCATCTCAGCTCCGCCCTCAGCCTCCAGCCGAGTGAAGCGGCCTTGTTGCGGTTGGCCGACTTTCAAGAAGACGTTTACCTTCACCAAGTGATTGTCCAACAAGCCGATGGCAAGCTCCGTCGCTTCCGCGATCTGGACGCCGCCTTCCAAATGGCGACGGATCTGCCCGGCGATCTCGGCGAGGAATGGCGCGTCCACTTCCACGTTCCGCTCCATGCGCAGCCGCTCCCGCCGTTCGGCGATACCAGGAAGCATATTACCCAGACGCTCGATCTCTTGGCGAACGATCCCGGCCTTTGCCAGCATCTGGAAATGGAAACCTACACCTGGGAAGTGCTCCCGGAAGCGATGCGCTCTGCCAACGTGGTGGATCAATTGGTGAATGAATACGAGTGGACTTTAGGAGCGTTGAGCGAACGCGGAATCTGACGATGAACTGTCACCGAGCGTCGATAGAAGAAGATTGACGAGTCGCTGAACGGCTTTCAGAATCGGAGATGAGACTGATTCGAATGCGAAGAGTTGCCGTTGGCTTGCTGCTTCTTGGTGGGGTGCTTCCGGGTTCCGGAGCCGACCTGAAAGTTGCACGGGTCTTTGCGGATCACGGGGTTTTGCAGCAGGGAGTATCGCTTCCCGTCTGGGGAACGGCGACACCTGGCGTGGAAGTAAGGGCGACGTTTGGCGGCGAGTCGAGGTCAGGAACGACGGATGCGAAGGGGCATTGGAGTCTGACGCTTCCTCCTTTTTCAGTGGATGGAGTCGGCAAAACTCTGGCGATCGAGTCTGACGACGCCAAGATCGAGATTCGGGATCTCTTGGTCGGTGAGGTCTGGTATGCCAGTGGGCAATCAAACATGCAGATGAGCTTGGCCGCGTGCGCGAAGCGGCTGGATTCGGTTGCGGAGGTGATCGGCAAGCCAACATCACGGCTCATTCGCACTCTGCGGATTGGAACTCCGGATCACGCAACCCGGTTGGCGGACTTCCCGGAGCCGGTGATGTGGCAAATCGACACACCCGAAAGCCGATCCGGGCAATCTGCGGCCGCCTATTTCTTTGCTCAACGACTCCATGACGCCTTGGGCCGACCGATCGGGATCATCGAAGGGGCCTGGGGAGGGAAGCCGATCGAAGGGTTCATTCCGCGAGAAGAGTTTGCGACGGGCGAGCTGCTTCGATCGATCCTGCGATTGGCGGATGCGGAGGAGTTCGAGGCGTTGAAGGTGATGGAAGGCGGCGCCATCATTCGGAACACGGCGGGAAGGCCAGGTCGCATCTTTCATTCTCGGGTCGCGCCCCTTGCGCCTTATCCGGTGAAAGGGTTCATCTGGTATCAGGGAGAATCGAATGCCGGGGCCGGTGAGGATCCGCGTCACTATCAGTTGAAAATGGAGGCCCTGATCACGGGTTGGCGGCGCACCTGGGAAGACCCGGACCTGCCCTTCTATTTCGTCCAGCTTCCCTCTTTTAAGGAGAGCGCGGAGGGTTGGGTCCGGTTGCGGGAAGAGCAGCGCCTCAGTTTGAGCATCCCGCATACCGGAATGGCGGTGACGATCGATCTGCGGGATGAGGACATCCACCCTGCCAATAAAGTCGATGTGGGCGAACGCCTCGCGGCTTGGGCGCTGGCGCAGTCCTATGATCGTGCCATCCCGTTCAGTGGTCCGTTATTCAGGTCGGCCGCCATCGAAGGAAGCCAGATTCGAGTGGCGTTTGATCATGTCGGAGATGGGTTGATGATCGCGAGGAAGGAGGGGGTGGAATCTCCGATGGAGTCAGAGGATCTCGGGCTCGCTCATTTTGAGATTGCAGATGATTCGGGAAGCTGGTTTCCCGCTGAGGCGAAAATCGATGGCGTTACCGTCGTCGTCAGCAGTTCCTTCGTGAGTGTTCCGGCGGCGGTTCGGTATGCGTGGGGAGGCGCACCGGCTTCCGCCCACCTCTACAATCAGGCCGGACTGCCGGCATCGCCATTTTGCTCAAACCTCGCCCTACTTCCGGAAGAAGCGGGAATTGCGCCGTAAATCTTCCCTGAAGATGGAATTTTTGGGTGAGGAAATTGGTGATAGCGGCATTGC
>CAYGQD010000216.1:0-12211 GCA_964351855.1 uncultured Verrucomicrobiales bacterium | reverse complement strand
ATGCGATGTTCATCGTCGGAGCTGGGCATTTGGTAGGAACCGTAAGCGTGATTGAGATGCTGAGAAAGAAGGGTTACGAATTGGTTCAGGTAGGCAAATGAGGAAAGGGACGCCGGAAGATCGAAGCGAAGTCGTAGCCTGGGCGGTTCAGGCGTGTCGCGAGAAAGGGCTTCGCCGCACCAAGGCGATGGAAGAACTTCTGCGGGGGTTGATCGAGAGCGGGCGACCCTTGACGCTAATGGACCTCGCCTCCTCAATGGGGGACCAATGTGACAAGGCAACGGTTTACCGACTCTTGGTGCGACTGGAAGAAAAAGGGATCATTCGGCGGTTGGGGCTGCACGAGCGATCCGCCTATTTCACGATGCGCTATCCGGATCGGCACGATGACTATCTCATTTGCACGGAATGCGGCAGCATCGATTCCCTCGACATCTCCTGCCCGGTCGAAACGCTGGAGCGCGAAATTTCGGAGCAGTCTGGTTTCCGGAAGCTGTACCACGAGTTGGAGTTTTTTGGGATATGTCCGAATTGCGAAGTTCCCTGAACCGCTGAAGTTCAGTCCATGACTGAATTTCATCCTGAAAAACTCCCTCAAACCGACGCCACTTCGGTTCTTCGTTACCGCGACGGTTTGTATGCGGTTGATCTCTTGGGCGCAGCTGTCGTGGATTTCGACTTCTTCACGTGGGTCAGTCGTTATGATTTGGTGACCGAATTCCAGATTGGCGAGCAGTTTGGATTCGCCGCTCGACCGGTGGATGTCATGGTCACCTTGTTCGTGGCGAACGGTTATTTGATGCGAGCGGGCGAGGGCGTGATGATTACGGACACAGCCCGGGAATACCTCGTGAAAGGTTCGCCCTGGTACATGGGACCGTACTACAGTTCGCTGAGTGATCGCCCCGTGCTCAAGGACATGGTCAAGGTTTTGATAAGCGGAAAACCGACGAACTGGGGAAGTGCTGAGTCTGAAAAAGACGACTGGCATGTTGCCATGGAAAAAGAAGATTTCGCCCAAATGTTCACCGCAGCGATGGACTGCAGGGGCCTTTTTCTAGGGCAGGCATTGGCTGCGAAACTCGATTTATCAGGACGATCTCACTTGCTGGACATCGGGGGTGGATCAGGAATCTATGCCTGTGTTTTGGCCCAAGCGAATCCGGGGCTCAACGCTACCGTGCTGGAGAAGCCACCCGTCGATGAGATTGCCCGCCGGGCTATTTCAGAACGTGGTTGCGCAGAACGGGTTTCGGTCAGCATCGGGGACATGTTTGATGACGAATGGCCGGAAGCGGATGTCCATCTGTGGTCCAATGTTCTTCACGATTGGGATTTTCCCGAAGTGGAGCAACTCCTGAGGCTCTCTGCCGAGCGCTTGCCCAGTGGGGGACTCCTCGTCATTCATGAGGCTCTCATCAATGAGTTGAAAACGGGCCCACTCGAAGTCGCGGAGTATTCCGCTCTACTTATGAATGTAACTCAAGGCAAATGCTACGGAGTGGGCGAATACCGCGCCATGCTGGAGAAGCTCGGGTTCCAAGCGATCACGCATGCATCGACACGGGCTGATCGCGGATTCATGACAGCCGTCAAACCCTGAAAACGATCGAACTCCTGGCCCAATCCGGTTTTTCCGGATTGAGCGAGGAGTTGGCTTCAACCACATCGCAGAAAACTAGCCATTGGCCTTCGTGCGAATGTGGGGATTTACTTCTTCTTTTTGGCTTTTTTAGCCTTGGCCTTGGTAGGGGCTGTCGCGGTGGTAACACTTCCACCTTCGGCCTTTTCACGAGCTTTGAGGACTTCATTGCGCCAAGCCACGGCTTGGCGAAGAGCTTCCTTGTAACCCAGCTTGTCCACCGAGAATTTGCGATTGACCGGTTTTCCGAGCGCTTCTCGCACCGTCACCGTAATCACTTCTCGCTGCTTTCCGGACCGATTGGTGTACTTGGTCCGAGAGGCTCCGAGTTCTCCGGTGTTGGTCTTTGGTTTTCTGTCGATCTTCCAGAGTGGTTTGGCAAGGTGCGCCATTTCACTCAGGAGTTCGTCCCGGTGCTGTTTTGCCTCGATCAGGGCTTTGCGTTTACCGCCATGAACTCGATCGCTGAAGAGTTTGGTTTTTAAGACGCCTCCGCGTCGGACATGAACTTGCCAACCATGAGTTTTGGTCGAATCAATCCGCTTAATGTTTTTGACCGATTGATCGTTCCGTTTTCGTGATGGCAGAGGTTTAGGTTCCTCTTTCTTGGTTTTTTTGGCCACTTGGTTAGATGGTTTGGGTTTTTCTGAGGTTGCCCAAAACGACTTGCGATCCTTATCGATCCACTCCCCAGGGCCGGTTACTTTGGAATCGTTTGAAAACGCAAATATTTTTGTGCGAAATCCACGCTAGCGAACCTCCTGGGATTTGGCAAAGAAAAATAGGGCTAGGGGGGCACCTACGGAGGGTAATCTCTAAATTAAGCCCTCCCAACTGTCTGGTAAGAGTCCCAATTGACCAAATTCCATGGGAATGGGAGCCTCAAATTCTAACGGCTTACTGGTAATGGGGTGAGCAATTCCTAACCGCCAAGCATGAAGCATCAATCGCAGGGAACCCTTTTTTTTGAGCGTTCCCTTCCCGTAGATGGGATCGCCCAGAATGGCATGTCCTAACGCATAAGCCATATGGACGCGGATTTGGTGAGTTCTTCCGGTGTGGATTCGGCAGCAAAGGAGCGTTTCCGTTTCATTCTGGCCGCATCGGAACCATTCTGTGATCGCAACGCGCCCCTGGGATTCTTTCACGATTGCCATTTTTTGGCGGTTGCCAGGATTTCGGCCGATGAAATTTTCGATGCGACCCGTATCGTTGGCCACGATCCCGGTAACGACGCAAAGATACTCCTTCTTTACCTCTCGGTTCGAGAATGCCGCGACCAGCTTGGTGTGCGCCACGTCTGTCTTGGCGACAACCATGCACCCGCTCGTGTCCTTATCGAGACGATGCACAATGCCAGGTCGTTCGTCGCCTCCGATGCCGGAGAGCTTTCCTTCACAATGGTGGAGTAGGGCATTGACGAGAGTGCCGTTCGGGTTGCCCGCAGCCGGATGAACCACCATTCCTTCGCGCTTATTGATCGCGATGAGGTGCTCATCTTCAAAAAGAATCTGAAGGGGAATGGCCTCTGGTCCGATTCCAGACTTCTCCGCTGGCGGAACAGAAATTTCGATGCGATCCCCAGCTTCCAAGGCTACCTTCGCCCTAACGGTCCGTTTATTGACCAAAACTCTACCATCCCGAATCAACGCTTGTAGCTGTGTCCGAGAAAAATCGGGCAATTTTTTCACGAGATAACGGTCTAAACGATCCCTAAATTGGTCGAGTCCTTCGACTTGCATGACAATAGGTTCTTGCATTTCTTCGGCCATACTGATTTCTCAATGTTGGCGCATGTCCGAACCCAACCAAAACCAAATTCTTAATTCTTGTCCCGAGTGCCAACAGGTAATCGATGTGACTGGAGTTCGGCCCTATGAAAAAATCATCTGTCCGCACTGCCAGCAAGCGATTCGGGTGCGTAATGCCTTCAATCACTTTACGATTTTGGGCGAAATTGGTGAAGGCGGGATGAGCCGGGTTTTTCAAGCCCAGGACAATACGTTGGGGCGGGAAGTTGCGTTGAAGATCCTTCACACCCATTTTGAGGACAACTCCCAGCTCCAGGCACAATTTGAGAGGGAAGCGAAGGTTACGGCTTCGATCAATCATCCCAATGTGGTAAAGGTCTATTCGGTAGGAGCAGATCAGGGGTATTTTTTCATCGCGATGGAGTTGCTGGAAACGGCGAGCCTGGACCATCAGATCAGCGCGCAAGGGAAAATTGATGAGATCAGTGCGATGCGGACGGCACATGAGGTCAGCCTGGGGTTGGCCGCCGCATTTGAACGAGGATTGATCCATCGCGATATCAAACCCGGAAACATTTTGGTAGACTCCGGCGGAACGGCCAAGCTAGTCGATTTTGGCCTCGCTCTGGTTCAGGGAGAGGAGGAACAAGTTGCCGAACTCTGGGCGACTCCCTTCTATGTTCCTCCGGAAAAATTAGTCGGCAAACCGGAAGACTTCAGGAGTGACGTTTACAGCCTTGGAGCGACGCTTTACCACATGTTAGCGGGGAGTCCTCCTTATGATGCGAATACGAACTCGATCCAGGAACTCATCGCCCTCAAGGCCCAACCGGTGAATTTGAAGGCGGGCGCGCCGCATCTCCAGAGCGAGACCATTGCCCTGGTTCATCGGATGATGTCGAATCGGCCCGAGATGCGACCCAATTCGTACGCCGACCTCATCGCGGAAGTCTCAAAAATCCGGCAGAAAATCGATCCGAATTTTGAGGCTGCCTCGGAGGGGCAAAGGACTGTCCCTCTTTGGTTGAAAGTGGGTGGGGGATTGGTGATTTTAGGGTTCGTGATTGGTCTTTGTGCGTTGCTTTTCACCGGACAGAATCGCGGTGAGAGAGTCGAGATTTCGAACACGGCAACCGTTGGCTCAGGCGGGGGAGAGGTAATCGTAAGTGCGGCTGAATCGCGACTGCGCCGCCAGTTTATCGCCGCACGGAACGCCTTGGCAGAAAATAACCTGGAAGAGAGCCAGGTTCTCTTCACCGAATTGGCGGAATCGGATACCGTTAGTGGCGACGTGAAAGCCTGGTCTGAGTTTCACCTGGGCGTTTTGGAGTTACTGAATGGAAGCGAGACGGCCTCCATTGCCCACTTTGCCAAACTGGCTCCCCTTGCTGAGAATGGAGGAGCTGCCGATCAACAAATCCTCAAAGCAGCGGCAGAGAATCTTTCGCAGGATCAAAGAGTATCTAGGGTGGCTGCCAAGGAAGCTGAGGAATCAGGGAGGGCCCTGCTCTGTCTGCCCTACGGTCTCAAGAACTGGTCTCTAGATGACTATGAAGGGGCCCGGCGATTTCTCCAGGTCTACACGAAGGCGGAATTTCCAGCGAGCCAGGCTTGGATGGGGAAGTACAAGACGGTGGCCGCTTCCTATCTGAAAGATGCCACCCTGATCGCTGCATTGCCTGCGCTGGAAGAGGGGATGGATCGGCAGGCTTTGAATCAGGCTGTTGCTGAAATTGAGAAGGCCAAAGAAGGTTTGAACAATGATCGAGGAATAGCGCTACTCGACGAGAAAGCCGCTCAGTTCCAGGCACGGATTAAGGAATTAGCTTCCCTCGAAATGGAAGAAGCGTTTCAGAGGGATTTGGAGCTTCTCAGAAGTAACCGGGAAAAGGTAGTTTCGTTCACTGCGGATTTGGACTTTAAGGGCGGTGCAGAGGCTTGGCAGGGATTGGAAGTGACCTCTAACCGGGCAAAAAAAATAAGCCATAGCATCGCGGAAGGCTGGGAGTTGGCGGATCAGTTTTTCGAGCTGTTCTCCTCTGGAATCGGAAACTACCGCTACGAGGGAGAGATTCGACGTCGAAACAAGGGGCCGTTTACCGCCAGAGTGGTCCAAGCCGACCGCGAGACGCTGGTGGTTGATCTAGGCTTTGGACCAACGATTCTTAAACTCGAAGCGATCGAGCCCGGGAGTGTCTTGGAAATTGCAAAAAACACGGTGATTCCCGACCTGGAAGGCGAAAAGCGTCAATGCGCTGCGTTTTTTGCCTGGTTAATTGGGGAAGACACCTACGCTCAGCAATTAGCCGAAGACCTGTACGAGATTCCAGGCTTTCCTCGCAGATGGGAGGCGATGACGCTCCAGATTGATGGCCAGTAACCATCGGCAAAGTTAAATTCTAACCTTGTTTTACAAATCGTTCCGTTTCGAATACACTACCAGACCCCACGTCGTACCTACACCCCAAATGAACGTACTTACTTCTTGAACGCCTTCAGAATTGCGATGATAGGGACCCCAAGCCGCCTCGTTCACAGCAAAGTTACTTCAAAGTGCCGACAGGGGATCGGCTTGAACGACCGACGTAGTGTCGCACGATGAATCTGCCCCATATTCCAGGCTATGAATTTGAAGAACTGATCGGCGAAGGCGGCTGCGGAGCTGTCTATCGTTGCCGCCATGAAGATGGGGGGTATCGTGCGGTGAAGATTCTCAACGGGTTAGCGATCAATGCGAAACTGTTATCGCACTCGCTTACCACGAGCTCTGCCTTGCAGCATCCCGGGTTGATCCCGGTCTACCTCTACAACCTGAGGGAAGCGCCCTATTACTACGCCAGCCAATACTATGGTGTGGATGGCGGGGGAAAGCCGGCCACCATTGAAGCTCTTTTGGGGAAATTGCGCCCTGACAAAGCGTGGCGATTGATCGAGCAACTGATTGATGCCCTTGCCTATCTTCACAAGAACGATCTCACTCACACCAGTGTCAAACCGAGCAACATCTTCGTTGAACAAGATGAGGATGGAATCGGGCTGCGGCTGAAACTGAGCGATGTGGGACAAGGACTAGTCGGCGGCCTCCATTATTACGAAATGGGGCGGAGCGGGTTTTACGCGAGTCCCGAGCAGCTTGCCAACGGGGATTTTTCTCACGGGAAAGGGAAGCGTTGGGATGTTTACAGCTTTGGAGTCGTTGCCTTTCAGCTTCTCACCGGACAGCTGCCCCGGCTCGCAGATCGCCACAAAAAATTCCTTTCGGATCAAAGGAAACGAGCCCCCAATAGCCCGACTGCTGTTTTCCATCAGGAGAATCCTATGGAGGTGTTTGAGGCACTGCAGCAGCAACCTCAGATCAGTTGGTCGAACAAAGCGAAGAACGAATATGAAGAGCGACTGCGAGAAGTCGTGGAGAAATGTTTGGATTTGGAGCCGGCCAATCGTCCCGTCGATTTGCGAGAAGTTGCCCGGACGTTTGAAAATATTCGTCACGACGCAGATCTTCAGTCCGTGAAGGATCAGCATCGGGCCCAGGTCCGAGGGAAAACGATCAAGATTCGGACCCTGCTAGGTACGACCGGTATTTTTCTCCTCTCATCGATGCTCCTCCTGGTCGCCTCCGTGATTGGGTTTGCCAAATTTGGCGTGGAAGCGACGAAGGTTCTGCAGGAGGACGCTCGTCGCCGGGCTGAGTTGGCCAAGCAAAAGGCGTTGTATGAGGATATCATTGTTGGGAAAGAAAAATCGCGAGTTGAAGCGGAGGAAGATTCCGCGTTGAGCCGGACGCAGATGGCGGACGCGGTCGGGATGCTCAAGTATTCGCAGGCCAATGCGGATCGATTCTTCGACATGATTTTGCTGGCCAAAGATGTCGATTTCCCAGGCTTTCAGCCTGTCCGGAGGGAGCGCATGAAAGATGCGCTCGCCTATTTCGAAGATTTTCGGCGAAAATACAATAGTCACCCCGGCTTCGCTTCGGAAGTCGCGCGGGCTCATCAATTTATCGGAGAAATCAAAAGGTCTCAGGGAAGGCTGAGCGAGGCGATCGTCGAACTGGTGAAGGCGCGGGATGCGATTGACGCTTTGGACGTTTCCTCGTCTGAGAAACAGAGGCTTTCCCGACAGACGGCGAAGATTGAACGAAGCGTTGCGGAAATGGAGCTGTTGCGTGGTTATCCGATGAATGCGGAACAAGCGTTGGCGCGATCGTCGGAACGCTTCAAACAGCAACTCGCCCAAGAGCCGGGGAAAACGGAAGAAATCACCTTCGAGCTGGTTCGGAACCGTTTGGTTACCACTCAGATCAAACGAGAAAGAGAGGATTTCCAAGGAGCACTTCGCGATTTGGGAATGATTGCGGATTCTTTATTGGAACTCCGGTCCTCCAACCCGGATTCCGATGAATACAAATTCGTTCTGGGCCGGACGTTCTGCGACATTGGCTATCTCTTGCGCAAGGATAAGAAGAAGCCAGACGCGGCGCGACAGATGTATCAGAATGCGAAGGAGTTGTTCGCCCAACTCGTTGTCAGCAATGATCAAATTGAAGACTATCAATACTATTTGGCGGTTTGCTTGAACCAGGAAGGCGAGATTACCCAAGACAAGCAACTTCTGCTCGGGGCTTTAGAGCTGCTGGATCGGATCGTCTCCATGAACATGGACGATCATCGCTATCGATTTGAACTGGCTTACAATTACGGTCGCCTTGCGGAGATGCAACGCGACGAAGGCCAGACCGATGAAGCTTTTCAACTCAACCAAATGGCAATTAGCGAGTTTGAGAAACTGGTAGAAAAGGAACCGGGGATTCGGCGGTATCACTTCAATTTAGCTCGGCAACGTGTCGAATTGGCCCAAGTCCTGGCCGATCGTGAAAAGTTCACGGAAGCTGCGGCCATTTTTGATCAATCGACGGAAATGCTGGAGGGGCTGTTGGTGAAAGAGCCCAAGAATGAGCGTTATTTGACGGTATTGGCCAAGTCTCTTGGAAATGCCGGGTATGTTTGGGAAAAACTCGGGGACAAGAAAAAGGCCAAAGCCTTCTACGAACGGGCGAAAGATCTCTGGGTAACCGTTTTGAAGCTTCTTCCTAGCGATCTTGAGGCTACCTCAGGCCAGGAGTGGATTTCCAGCCAGCTACGGCGTATCAAATAGTTGCTCGGAGACGAAGCAGGGCTTTGGTGGCAGCTCTTATGGAAATTAACATACACTCTGTTATCGACGTTGCCCGCCAGGCTGGGAACGAAATACTCAAGATCTACCAACGGGAATTTTCCGTGGAAGAAAAAGAAGATCGTTCGCCCTTAACCGAAGCCGACAAGAAAGCGAACGAGGTGATTTTAGCGGGCCTTGAAAAATATTTTCCGGGAATCCCCTTTATTACGGAGGAATCCAAGGCCCAAGCTTATGAAGACCGCAGGGATTGGGAACGATTCTGGCTCATTGATCCCCTGGACGGCACCAAGGAGTTCATCAAGAAGAATGGGGAGTTCACCGTGAACATTGCCCTCGTTGAAGCGGGTGTCCCCACAATGGGCGTTGTGTTTCAACCGGCTGCAGACCGTCTCTTCTACGCGGCGAAAGGTCAGGGAGCCTTCAAGATCGATTCTGGAACGGCTCCGGTAAAGATGGAAGGCGGAGATCATTATTCGACCAAGAATCCGGTGCGAATCGTCGCGAGCCGCTCTCACATGTCTCCGGAGACGGAGCAATTCGTGGAAGCACTGCGCAATGAAGGGAAGGAGATCGAACTGACTTCTTCTGGCAGTTCGTTGAAGCTTTGTCTGGTTGCGGAGGGTTCCGCCGATGTTTATCCGCGGTTTGCGCCGACGATGGAATGGGATACCGGAGCGGCACACGCAGTTTGCCTCGAAGCGGGACGCCAAGTGTTGAATCGAGAAACCGGCCAACCGTTGCAATACAACAAGGAGAACCTGCTCAATCCCTGGTTCATTGTGGAATGATCCTGACCTGGCGCAAGGCTTCCCGCGCGACCAGGAGGACGTCCGGGGGGATTCTTTGCCTCATCATCCTTGCGATTGCCCTGATCCAAACGGTGCCCGCCATCGAGCGGATCGCGGTTCAGGGACGCCCGACTTGTACCCTCAAAATTTTTACCGGGATTCCGTGTTTAGGCTGCCGCGGAACCCGGGCTGGTTTCGCGTTTGGCAAAGGCCAAATTGGTCGCGCCATTGCCTATAATCCCTTGGCGACGCTCCTTGGGATCGTGGTCACGGGGTGGAGTGTGATGGTGGCAACTGCGGGTAGGCTGCCGTCCTTTCACCTGACCAAGCCCGGGCAGAATTTGGCCTGGGTTCTCTTTGTTTTTGCTCTGATCGGAAACTGGATTTACGTGATCGCCGCTGGAGGTTAGTCTTCTTAGATGACTCCACCGGTCGAACAAATGCTGGCGGCCTTGCGCGCGGAACCCTATCGAATTCGTGATGCCGCCGTCCTTTCGGCCATGGCCGACGTTCCTCGGGAGCACTTTGTGCCGGAAAGTTGGAAGCACGCGGCTTATGAGGATCGCGCCCTGCCAATTGGCTATGGGCAAACGGTCTCGCAGCCGTTTATCGTCGCCACGATGCTCACATTGGCAGAATTGACGCCGAAAAGTCGCGTCTTGGAAATTGGAACGGGAACTGGTTATCAAGCGGCGCTCTTGGCGCAGTTGGCGGATCAGGTCTTTTCCGTTGAGATTGTCGGGGCTCTCGCAGCCCAGGCCAAAGCCAATCTGGAAGCGCTCGACATTCGCAATGCATTTGTCCGCCACGGCGATGGTCGTGATGCCTGGATCGAAAAAGCACCGTTTGATGCGATCCTTGTCGCCTGTGCCGCGACGCAGTTGCCCAAAGAACTGAAAAGCCAGTTAGCCGATGGAGGCCGTTTGGTCTATCCCGCTGGCGACGATGAGGCGCAAGCATTGTATGTGCTGAAGCGAAACGGCGAAAACTGGAGTGAAGAGAAGCAGTTTGCGGTTCGTTTTGTCCCGATGACGAACGAACTGCGATGAGCTATTCTGGTCTGTGTTCGAATCCCTCAGTGACCGAGTTTGCCTTGCCCTCATTGCTTGCCAGTTCCTTCCATTTCTCGTTTGGGGCTGGCAGCGGAGGGCGAATGCTCTAGGTGGACCCATTTCTCTGGTCAAAGCATTCTGGCTGATCCACGCCATCGTTCTCTGGATCGTGGTCCCCATTTTGCTCTGGAGGCAGCATCCCGGATACCCCATTCTGGCGGTCAGCATGTTGATTCGGGCGGTTGCGGAGATCCCTCTTTGCCTGACGAAAACGTGGAAGGTGAAATACGGACTGGCGCACGATGGCTTCCATCTGGCTCTCGTCATTGGATTGGTGGTTTGGCTTCCTTTCGATCCTGGGTTTTCGGTCCTTTCTGCACTCACTGCGCTGACGTTGGTGACCGAAATCATCTTCGTCCGTTGGTTTGCTCGAGCCACATCCGGGCCCGAAACGGGAATCTACTTCGTTCCGGGAGGAGCCGCGTATCAACGGATCAATCGCCTCACCGCGCTCCTTTTTTTGCCGCAATACGCATTGTTTTTAGGTTGGATCTCCCTCAATCTTTGGATTGATGGCTGAACCCCTGCACCATTCGCTTCGCGACATCCGGTCTCTTGAAAATGCCGAGATTGACCGAATGTTTTTCCTCATGGGTCAGCATTACGATTGCGTCGAGCGATCCAGCTTTGAGGTCGATCTCGGTTGGAAAGACCAAGTGATTCTGCTCCTGGATGGGGATGGGATCATTCAAGGGTTCAGTACGTTAGCTTTAAATCCAAAGGGGACGGGGGGACCGGATTACGATATTTTCTACAGCGGGGACACGATTATCGACCGCAAATTTTGGGGCACGCAAGAACTCGTTAGAGGGTTCAGTATCGCTGCCGGGAAAGCTTCAAAATCGGATCGTCGCCTGCTCTGGCTACTTCTTTCCAAGGGGCATCGCACCTATTCGTACCTCCCGTTGTTCGCGCACCGCTACTTTCCAGCGGCTCTTTCTGATCGTGATGCGATCGAATTGAAGCCCGTCATTGACGAAACTGCCGCAACCCTCTTTGGCGATGGCTGGTTTCCGGATCTCGGTGTCGTCCGGTTTCAGCAAAGCTTGGGGCAATTGAAGCCCGAATTGGCCGAAGGGACTCACGAACGGGCCAATCAGCGTCACGTCGAATTTTTCCTGCGACAAAACCCGGGTTTTTCCCGAGGCGATGAATTGGTTTGCATGGCGGAGTTGAACTCTGAAAACTTGCGCAGACATGTTCGGCGCTGCTTTGTGGAAGGAGCGGGGATCGAAATCTCGGCCGCAGCGTGAACCGGAAGCTCCACGCTTGGCTGGAGGCGAATCGATGCGAAATCGATGCGCTTGAGAGCGCGCGGAACGATCCGGAGCCTGTTCAGCGGCAGCTACTCTTGGCAAATTTGCGCATGAACGCGGGAACCGATTTTGGGCAAGCCCATGGATTTGCCAAGATCGATTCCGTAGATGCCTTTCGCGAAGAGGTTCCGATCGCAACCTGGGAGGATCTGAAACCTTGGATCGATCGGATCGCGGATGGTGAAGCGAACGTTCTCACCAACGAAGCGGTCTTTGGTTTTGAGGAAACTTCCGGATCAAGTGGCGCGTCCAAGTTGATTCCGTTTACGGCGACGCTAAGGCGCGAGTTTGAGCGCGCGATCCTTGCGTGGCTCTGCGCCATCCGGCGTGAGCACCCCAGGGCGCTGGCGGGTCCCACCTATTGGTCGCTTTCTCCGCCGGTCAAAATGCGACGCTTCAGCCCCGGCGGATTGCCGATTGGATT
>CAYGQD010000215.1:0-12356 GCA_964351855.1 uncultured Verrucomicrobiales bacterium | reverse complement strand
TGTTGGGAGAGCAAGGAGATGATGCCGCCCAAGTCCATGCTGTAGGGTTGTTCTTCGGTGGGCAGCGTGTGAGGGTTGGTTGATTCTCCAACCAGGTCGGTTTGCGATTCCATGATGTGTTTGGGTGGTCGAAGCTCCGCCGAGAACCAACGATCCCGCCAATGCCCAACGTGCTTCAACCGCTTTAGACGAAGCGGGCTTCCAACTCTTCAGCCACAATCCGGGAAATTCGTGTTCGGGGAGGGAAGACGAAAGCCGGTTGCCCGAAATCGCGTGTTAAGGACCCTAAGGGGCGGCGTTAGAGCGCCACCCCTAAGCCCTGACATGAATCGACTCTACCCCTTCCTCGCCCTCTTCCCGATTGCTTGGTGTGCCATCCTCACCGCAGCAGAAACTCCGGCCCACCCGAACATCGTCTTCATCATTGCCGATGACCTGGGCTGGGCGGACGTCGCCTTTCACGGAGGGAACGCCCCGACGCCGCATCTCGATCAACTGGCACGCGAAGGGCTCGAACTCACGAACCACTACGTCGCGCCAGTTTGCAGTCCGACCCGCACGGGCCTCTTGACCGGTCGAAATTGGAGCCGATTCGGAATCACGACTCCAACGAACGAACGGGCGTTGCCTTGGGACACCGTGACCTTGGCCAGCGCGATGAAGAGCGTCGGTTACGAAACCTGTCTCATTGGGAAATGGCATCTCGGCTCTCTCCCGGAGTGGGGACCCAACCACTTTGGGTTCGATCACGCTTACGGCTCGCTTGCCGGCGGCGTCAGTCCGTGGAATCACCGCTACAAAAAAGGCGACTACTCGGTGACCTGGCATCGCAACGGGGAACTGATCGAAGACTCCGGACACGTGACTGACTTGCTCACGGCGGAGGCCGTCCAGTGGATCGAGTCGCGGGATGCATCGCCCTTTTTCCTCTACGTGCCCTACACCGCCGTCCATCTCCCGCTCAAAGAGCCGCAAGAATGGCTGGATCGCGTTCCGCCGGGAGTCACCGATGAAGTCGCTCGTCATTATGCGGCCAGCGTGATGCATCTGGATGACGCCGTCGGACAGGTGATCGCCGCCTTGGAAGCAAAAGGCGTGCGCGACGAAACCCTCCTCGTCTTCACCAGCGACAATGGAGGAAGCACCGCAGAGAACAACGATCTCAAGTATCCGGACGACGATTGCCCGAATGGGCGCTTGCCGGGCAACAATCGACCTCTTCGCGGGAAGAAAGGCGACGTCTACGAGGGCGGAATTCGCGTGCCGACGCTGGTCTCCTGGCCCGGGCAGGTGAAGTCAGGCAAACTGGACGATCCCGTTCACATCGTGGACTGGATGCCGACGTTCTGTGCCTTGGCAGGCTATCGACCTAAGGGCGATCTCAACTGGGATGGGATCGATCTATCGGCTCGATTACGCGGTGAAGGCGGTCCACTGCCCGATCGTCCGCTCTACATCGCGGGACCGAACTGGCGAACCTCGGCGCTTCGGTTCGGGAATTGGAAGTTGGTGATCAAGGGGACCGGCGAACAACAGACCCTGGAACTCTTCGACCTAGCCAAGGATCCCGGGGAAGCGACCAATCTCGCCTCGCAAGAACCCGCGCGGGTCCAGGAATTGCGTAGCCATTGGGAAGAAATCGCGAAAACTGACCGGGATTCCGTCGTTCGAAAAAAACGTTAGTGCATCCGAATCGTTGTCTGCATGGTACCATCCTTGGAACCCTTTCTCTTCTCAGAACCCAGCCTGCCATGACAATGCCTCTTCTCCATCAAATCTGCCAACTCATCATTGGGCTCGGAATCCTGAACGTCTGGATCATCCGGTTCAATCTCCCTACCAAATATCGGGGTGGAGCGGCGCGAACGATGAAAGAGGAATTTGCCGCTTATGGACTGTCGGGTTGGATGGTCTGGGTCATTGGCTTCCTCAAGGTCAGCGCCGCGCTAGCTCTGCTGGCGGGGCTTGTCTACCCTGTTCTCGTAGACCCCGCTGCTGCCCTTATGGCGGTTCTGATGATCGGTGCGGTGCTCATGCATCTGAAAGCAAAGGATACACCGTTGAAATTTCTTCCGGCGGGTTCGCTGCTGGCCCTCTCGCTCGTTTTGCTGCTGACCTGACAGAATGTTGGTTCCAGCTATCGATTCAAAAACTGAGCACAGAGCCAAGCATTGAGGAGGAGAAAGCTGAATGAGGGAAGACAAAGATGAAAGGGATCTTTGATCTTCAGGCGAACCCCAAAGCCGAGCAGCATCTGGAGAGCCAATCCCCCAGAGGCCAGGACGCCGATCCACGGCACCCAAAAACCGATCAGCAGCCCGGTCGCGCCGAAGATCTGCAGGACCCCGGTGAGCTTGCGGTAGCCGGCCAGTCCGTACCGCTCAAATTCCTGCACCATGTGAACCGTGGCCACGCAGCTGATCCCATATCCCAGGAATGAGAGGGCCGAAAACAGGTTAAAGGCGGTGAACATGGACAGGCTGAGTTCGGCGGAGACTCCCAGACGGATTCGCCGACCCGCAATTTGTTTAAAGATGACCTGGAGTCCACCAAGTATCCAGCAGCGATCGTAGTTCGATCAATCGAAGCTTGTGAGCGGGATCATTGATCAAGTTCGTCGTCTCTTTCGGGTCACGGATGACGTTGCTGAGCCAGGGCTCGGTCAGGTAGTTGCCCCAGGGTTGGGAGCCTTGCGGGAGGATCAGTTTATAGTCGCCTTGGCGAACCCAGCGGTAGGCGACGTCCTTTGCCGGATTGCCGAGTTGGGTGGCATCGCCGGGATAGATGGCTCCGAAAACGGCGCGGTGGGGATTGAGTGAGGCGGTCCCTTGGGCGCTGGGAAGGAGGCTTTGGCCGGGGAGCGTTGTGAAGGGCTGGAGACCGGCAGCTTGCAGGGCAGTAGGGAAGAGGTCGATGCTGCTGACGGGGGCATCGTGTCGGGCGGGTTGGATTTGGCCGGGCCAGCTGAGGAGAATAGGGGTGCGGAGGCCGGTATCGAACGGCGCGCGTTTGCTGCGTTTGGTGTGGTCGAATTCTTCGCCTTTGGGACGACTGGGGTCCGGCTCCCAGCCGTTGTCGACCACGAAGACGATGAGGGTGTTTTCCAACTGCTGGCGGACTTGCAACGCCTCAAGAATCTGACCGACGGTTTCATCGAACTGGGTGATCGCGGCAAAGTAGGCGACTTGGTGAGGCTCGACACCGGGTTGGTCGCGGTAGAGATCGAAGAAGCGCTCCGGGGAATCGTGCGGAGTGTGGGGCAGGAAGGGCGCGTACCAGAGGAAGAACGGTTGGTCGGTGCCGCAATCGTCGAGGAAGTCCGTGATCGGCTGCATCGTTTCGCGTCCGATAGCGAGACCGGCGTCGCCATTCCCGTGAGCGACGACTTCACCATTCGGCAGGGTTTTGTTGCCGTGAGCGGCGTCGGAAGGTTCGCTCCGGGTCATGCCTTCGGTAAAACCGGCATTGCGCCAGTGACCTTCCCAGTATTTGCCGGTCTGGAGGGCGCGATAACCATTCGCAGCGAGAAGACGGGGTAACGTGGGGACCCGGGTAATCAACTGAGCCCCGGCTTCCCGGAGGGCGTCGTAGTCAGCTTTGGTTCGGTTAGGGTTTTTGGTGAGCTTCGAGAATCCCGGCGGCGGATGATTGAAGTGGACGCTGTGTTGGTGCTGATAGAGGCCGGTGAGGAGGGTGACGAGGGACGGTCGACAGACGCTGGCGGTGACGTAGCCGTTCGGGTAAACGGCGGACTGCGCGGCGAGTCGATCGAGGTTCGGCGTACGAACCGACGGATGCCCCATGAACCCGAAGTCCGTGTAGGTCTGATCATCGGAGATGATGTAGACGATGTTTGGCGGTCGCTCCGCGGCGATCATCTGACCAAGCGCGAGGGCAAGAGCGAAGATCGCCCGAACGAGGCCGCGAATCTTCATCCCCATCACGATTTCGGGATCCGGTTCAAGGTGTAGTAGGCGTCCGGATGATCCAACGCCTTGCCGGAAGCGCTGCGCAAACCTTCTGCCCGAAGCTCGTGCACATACATCGCCCGCAGTCCCGCGACGGTGAGTCGAACCGAGGTTCGGTCATCACTCAGCGTCGCCGCTTCAATGACGAGCGGCTTCGTATCGACCTCCGGTCCGCCGTAGCTACTGGAATAGCGATAGGTGTAGCTGGAGAGCTGATAGGTGGCTGGGTCGGCGGCGGCTTGTGGATCGACCGGCTCGGTGAACACCAGCTCGAATCCGTCCGGCTTGGCCCGCATCTCCTGGATCGCAAATGTCGGCTTCCCATTCCAGCGAACTCGTTCCAATCCGTAGGACCGGCTCCCAAGCGAGGACCAGCCCCGGTTGGTCATGCCGACGTAAAGACTGCCATCGCCACCAAAAGTGAGGCGGACCACGGCCGCGGGAAAGCCGCTCAAGAAGGGAAAACAAGCGCCCTGATACTCGCCCTCAACCTTTTCCAGGAAGAGCCGATTCACGCTGGAGTTGGTGAACTCGCCGACCAGGAGTTGCCCATCAAAGGGACCAAAACGTCCGTCTTCATCGATCAATTGGATGTCCGTCGCGCTGCGTCCCATCTTATTATACGGCAGCCAGACGGCGGGTGGAACCAGTTCCGGTAAGGCGCGGACGGCGTCGGGATAGAGCTCGCCGGTGGGAAGCTTGGCGGAGAGGTGGAGCGGCGAGTCCGGGAGATTTTGCGAATCGATCCCCTCGGGATTGCCGAAGAAGACGCCCTTCCGCAGATGATAGATCGGCGTGGTCGGAATCCAGGTTCCTTGTTGATCGCTGAAGAACATGTCCCCGGCCCGGTTCGCGCCCAGACCGCAGGGCGAACGCATTCCGGCGGCTTGTGGAGTGAGGGTTCCGTCAGGATTCAAGGTCAGGCCCCAGCCACGCCACGGGGCATCGTTCGCCGCCCGGTCACCCATGTCCAGATTGGTCGTGACCCACTGGTTTCCTGCGCCGTCTGTTTCCGGACCGTAGATGTAGGCGTGGTAGTTGCCAGAGACGTTCCAGCCGCTTCCCGCCGTAAGGTATTCATCGGCCACGTCATCGCCATCGATGTCCCGCAGTCGGGTGATTTCGCTCCGCTGAGACACGAGAAAGCTGTCCCCATCTCGCGTGATCGTGAGCGGCTCATGCAGGCCGGAGGCGAACCGATGATAGGTAATGGCTTCGGTAGAATCTCCATCGACGTTGCCGAGAAACCAGACCTCGCCTTTGCGGATGGTCACGGCGAGCCGACCATCTTCGGTCCAGTCCATCCCGCTCACCTCGAGAACCAAGCCATCGCCCGGTTTCCAATTCGTGTTTCGGGAGTTGGTGCCGGAACTGGCGGTGAGGATCTCGAACCGGTCGTAAGCGGAAGGCGGCTCGGCGTGGGCATCGTTCAGGAATGATCCCCCGAGAAGGACGATGCCGAGCGTTGAAGAAAGGAAAGGGAGAGTGTTCATCACCAGGTGTAATTCACGATTAAAGAGCCGGGTTCGGAATGAACCACGGTGCGCTTGGCCCCTTCCGGGTGGGCGACGACTTCGGCAGAGAAATCGGATTCCGCCCAAGTGAGGCTGCGCTGAAAACCGCCGTCGATCGGCGAGAAGCGTTCTTCGATCAACCCGCCGCCGGATTCGAAGAGAAAGGTGGGGATGCCGTCAGGGTCGAGGCGATACCCGCGAAACCGGGCCTCGTAGCGCGCTTCTTCCGGCCACTGGACAACGTCCTCTCCCAGGGGATCTTCGAACGGAGCGGCGCGGACGAACCAAGTGCCATAGGCATCGAGAAAACGTCCTTTCCAGACCATGGCCGGGCGGCACTGCTTCCCATCATAAGCCAGATGAACGCCTTCCGGAAACCCCACGGCGATGGCGTGACTACCGACCTGATTCATGAAGGTGCGATGAATGATGGGCCGTTCTTCCGGAGTCAGTTCGAACGCTCCGGCGATCACTTCCGGGTAGCCTTCCGGTGCGCCTTCTCCCTTCGCGGCGAAAGCATAGATGGCGGCGATTTGGGCCCGGGTATCGCCACCGAGAATCTCCTGATTCGAGGCCATACCACCGGGCCAGAGCGGCGGCATCAAGGTGCCGGGACGAAAGGCCGCCGGGTTGATCAGATACTCCTCCCACCAGCCAGGTTGGAGCCGCCGCGCCACGTTGCTGAGATCGAGCGCCTGAATTCCGAGCGACGGACGCTCGCCCCATTGATGGCAGATGATGCAGTTGAGACCGCCCTGAGTTCCGGCCAGTTTCTGACCCGCAGCGACGTCTCCGGGCGGAAGGGGCTCGGCCGGTTTCGCATCCGCTGCCGCCAGATCTTCCGCCAGCCCGTCGGTGAGTTCGCCAAAGAGCGGCATCCGTGAATGGACGTAAGGACGAACCCGGTTCTCGCCCTTCAAGACTCCAGCCAACCAATCCGTCTGCAGCTTGCGACCCGTTGCGGTCAGCGGTGGTGGATAGCGACCGGTGTCGCCGATGCTGGGATCACCGGTGAGATAGGCCTTGCGAGCGGCATCGGGACCGCCTTTGCCCGAACGATCGTGACAGGCGTAGCAATTCAGCGCTTCCAGCCGACGTTCGACCCGCATCGCGACGGGAGTTTCGGTTTCGGGTGATTGATCGAGAAACGCGGTCAAGGCGGCACGCTGGGAATTGCTCAACGCATAACCCGGGTGCTCGCCCTTCTCTCCCGAGAGGCAGCCACCTCTTCCCCCCAGCGGAACCAGTTCCGGCTTCGAAGCGTTGGGAACATCATGGCAAGCGGCGCACTGTTTCGCTGCGACGATTTCCTGCCCGCGCTTCACCTTCGCGGGATCAGCCACGAACGCGGCCAACCGAGGAGCGTTCAAACCATTGCTGTCCTGATAGTCGAGCAGGTGCCCGGCCAGATCGATCGAATCCGTCGCCTCGATCTCCATCTCCAGCTTCGGCATGCGCCCATGAGGTCGATCTTTCAGCGGATCCTTGATGAAGGCGCCGAGCGTCATCAGATCATACTTCTCGCCGAGATTCGGAAAGGCGATGCTGGGGTAGGTGAACGCGGCCGGATCCGGTTTCCCATCGGCCGGGTGAAAGTCCGGACTGGGAGCGTGGCAACTGGCGCAGCCGAGCCGATGAAACAACTCGCTCCCACGTTCCGCATTGACGTGACGGGCTCCTTTGATCGGCTTGTGGGACTTCGGCGTGAGCGAGCCCAAATAGTGAACCACCGCGTCGGCGTCTTCCTCGCTCAACCCCAAATTCGGCATTGGCGTCCCATGACGGGAGGCTTCGGGATCGAGCAAAAAGGCGCGGGTCCAGTCGGCATCGATCCGGGTCAACACGGCGGCGAGATTCGGACCTCGGCGCGGCGGCAAATGCGTCGCGCGGTCGTGACAATTCGCGCAACCCAACTCGTTGAACAAGAGCTGGCCCGCCTCCGGACTCGCCGCATCCCCGTGAAACCGGTCATAACCAATCACGGTGGGTTCCGCCAGGGCAACGGCGCAGCAGCTGAAGAGAAGGAAGAGCGCTCTCAAGCGTTCACCTCCACGAGACAGGTTTCGAGATAGGCGCGGGATTGATTGATCGCTCCTGTCACTTCTTCCACGGTGGGGAGGATCGGGATCCCGCGCGGCACCGGATGCATGAAGATCTCGACGTAACCCGAGTAGTCGATCCCCTTCAACGCCCGGAGAATCGGCACGTAATCCAGCCCACCGCCAAAGCCAGGCATTTGCTGCATTTCGATCTCTTTCGGCGCTTTCTCCCGAATCCCGGCGGAGTGTTCCTGGAAGTAAACGAAGGGAATCTGGGAGTCGCCGAGATCGTTGATCAAGGCCGGGATTTCATCGACGTAGTTGTAGAGATGATGGAGGGCAAAGGCGACGCCGAGGTTCGGTGACTGGTTGAACTCAGCAAAGTAGCGGAGGGAATCCGGCGTGTAGAGCAGCTGTTTATCGTGATTCTCGATCGCGATGGTCATCCCCAGCTCTTCGGCCTTGGCCACGTGAGGCTTCATCTTTTCGAGGAACTCCCGGATGGCGACTTTCGCCTCTTCGCCAGACGGTTCGCGCGGCCCTTTGCTTCCGCAGAGCACGATCTCGCCCCCCACTTGCTTGGCCCAGGCCATCTCGTCTTGAAGGCCGAAGGGACCGAGCGGATATCGCGTCGTCACGCCGAAATTGACCTCGTGTTTTTTAAGCAAGGCGACAAAGGCGTCATCGCCCATCGCTTCGATTTGCTCGCGCTGATTGCCGTGGACCTTGCACCAGATATCAATCGCTTCCGCGCCGGTCTTTTTGACCTCGGGCAGAATGACCTCCAGCGGCATTTCGCCATACATGGCCGAGGCGAGGATGTAGCGGAGGCGGAAGGGTTCCTTGGACTGAGCCAGGGCGAACGGGGCCGCTGCGGCAGCGGAGGATTGCAGGAGAAAGTGGCGTCGATTCATGGGGTTTTTCGGGTAGCGGTTAGGATTGGGCATCGCGGGCTTCTTCCAGCATCTTGATCCAGGGGCCGAGGTAGGCACCGTTATCGTGAAAGGTGCGCCCGCTCACGAGGTTCCCATCCACGACGCAGGCTTCATCGACGAAGGTTCCGCCGCAGACTTCCAGGTCGAACTTGCACTTCGGCACCGTCGCCATCTTCCGACCGCGCACGCAGTCCGCATACGCCGGGATCTCGACCCCGTGACAGACAGAAGCCACGGGCTTGTTCTCGCGAAAGAAATACTTCGTGATCCGCACCAGATCCTCATCGTAGCGGATGTATTCCGGAGCGCGCCCGCCGGAAAACATGATTCCCAGATACTCCTCCTCCTTCACCTCGCTGAAGGCCAGATCGGCCTGGAGGGTGTAGCCTTCCCACTCCTTCGTGATGGTCCAGCCCGGTTTCACCTCGTGCATCACCAGTTGATAGAGGCGCTTCTCCGGGGCGATGACGACGGGTTGGATCCCCGCTTCAATCAATCGGTAAAAAGGGTAAAGCGTGTCCACCGTCTCCGTGGCATCGCCAATCACAATCAAAGCTTTCGCGGTCATGGTAGGATGCTTCCAGAAAACCGGCCTCTTGTCATTGCAGAAAAGGTGCAGCAAACATCAGGTTTTGCGGCAAGCTGCCTCCCGATGCCCAAACGCTCCCAACACCAGATTCCCCGCGTCGCCCTCTTGATCGAAACGACCCGGAGCTACACCCGCGATATCCTCAGCGGCGTCCGCAGCTACTTGGCGGTGCACGAGCCGTGGTCCTGCTTTGTCGAACTGCGCGCCTTCGATTCCACCCCACCGCCTTGGCTGAAAACCTGGCAGGGAGACGGCATCCTCACCCGCACCCACACTCAGGCGATGGCGGACCTGCTCGCAGCGACCGGCATCCCCACCGTCGAACTGCGCTCCACCGATATTCGGCACCCGTTCCCCTTCATCGGAATGGATAACCGCTTGATTGGCCGCAGCGTCGCCGATCATTTCCTCACTCGTGGCTACCGAAATTTCGCCGCCTACACGATCGACAACGAATCCTTCTTCCGCGAGCGCAATGCCAACTTCGTCAGCGCCGTGGCGGACGCGGGCTGCCCCTGCCACACCCTGACGACGGAAGAAACGACGGCTCACTTTGACTGGGAAACCGAGCAAGCCCGCCTCGCCGCCTGGCTGACCGATCTTCCTAAACCGCTCGGACTCTTCGCCACGAACGATGCCCTCGCCGTTCGCGTGCTCGACGCCTGTCAGCGGGCCAACATCGGCGTCCCGGAGGAGATCGCCGTCGTCGGAACCGAGAACGAAGAAACGCTTTGCAGCTTTGCCACGCCCAACCTCACCAGCGTCGCCTTCGATGGCGAAACGGTGGGCTTTCGCGCCGCTGAGCTCCTCACTCGCCTCATGGCTGGGGAGAAACCACCCCGCGAGCCCCTTCTCATCGCCCCGCGCGGCTTGGTCCTTCGCCAATCCTCAGACGAGCTGATGATCGGGGATGGCCTCGTGGTCCGGGCGCTCCAGCTCATCCGGGAAAACGCGCTGGAGAACCTCACCGTAGCCGATCTCTGCCAGCGCCTCACCGTCTCCCGCAGCACCCTGGAACGCCGCATGAACGCTGCGGTCGGTCGGAGCCCGAAAACCGAGATCCTCCGCCTCCGCTTCCGCCGCGTCGAAGAACTCCTCCGCTCGTCGAACCTCACCATCGAAGTCATCGCCGAGCGCTGCGGCTTCCAGCACACCCACTACCTCCAGACAGCCTTCCGGGAGCGCTACGGCCAAACCCCGGCTCAATTCCGGAAGTCGTTCTTGGGATCGGGCGGCTAAGACTCCGCATCCTCGATGCACCAGAGCGCCTCGTGCGTCCGAATGAAGATCGCGCCATCGGACGGAGCGAGGGAGGAATTCGTGTGCTCGCCGAGGGAACTCTGTGCCAGGACGTCGAGGCCTTCGGTCGTGGCGCGGAGGACGACGGTGTCGCCGGCTTGGCTCAGGGTGTAAATCTGGTCGCCGGAGAGGAGGAAGGATCCCCAGGACTTTCCGGAACCCGGTAGCCGATCTTTCCAGATCGTCTTACCCGTGGCGATTTCATCGCAGAAGACGACTCCGCCGGAATTGTGATAGTAGTAGTGACCCTCGTGAACCACTCCGGTGCCGATTCCCCCATTGTGGCGCTCTTCCTTCCAGAGGCGATGACTCTCCGTGACCTCGCCTTCGCCACCCACGCGCACCGCGACGGAGTTCCCGTAGTAACCACCCATCGCCACGACCACGCCTTCGCTGAACATCGGCGAGGTGTAGACCAGCGGGTTCAGACCGGAGGCGCTCCAGAGTTCCTTCCCGGTGACCGGATTGAACCCTTTCATCTCCATCGGAAAACTCATCACCAGCTCCTCGCGCTCCCCGGCATCGACCAAAATCGGGGTGCTGAACGCGCCGATGATGCCTTCGTCCGACCGACCTTGAAAGCCGTCCGTCCGCTCACCCGGTTTCCAGACCGGCTCGTTCCAGGCCCAGACCGTCTCCCCGGATTTCTTATCGAGCCCATAAAGCACCGCGTTCTTGGCCGGACCGTGATAGTGGATAACGAGGCCGCCATAGATGAGCGGCGAGCTGGAATTCCCCCAGGTGTGATCGAGCGCCCCCAGATCGCGATGCCACAGTTGGTTCCCGTCCAAATCATACGCCACCAGCCCCGCCGAACCATACGAAGCGACCACCATCTCTCCATCCGTCACTGGCGAAGCGGAACAATAGAGATTCGTCCGATGGGTGCGCTCTTCCTTCGCGTAAACCAGTCCCTGCTTCCAGAGCAGCTTCCCGGTGTTGCGATCGAAGCACATCAATCCGCGCCACTTCTCCTCCGTGATCGGTTGGGTCACGAACACGCGGTCGCCCAGAATGATGGGTGTCGAATTCCCGCCTTCCGGCAGCTCCACCCGCCATTTCACGTTCTTCTCCGGGCCCCATTCCAGCGGCAGATTCGTCTCTTGGGTCACGCCGGATCCCATCTGATCCCCCCGCCAGGTTGGCCAGGCATCGCCGTAGGAAACGGGGACGACAGTGAGAGCGAAGACGGCAGCTAGGAAGAAGCGGGATTTCATGAGGTGAGAAGTCGGTGAGGGGTTCGGGTGCAATGGACAACCCATGATCCGGTCCCGCTCAAAAAAGCGTTCTCATTGGAATTCGGAGAGATCTGCACTAGGGAGCGCGGTGCCGTTTTACCTGCTCCTGCCCCTGGGAAGCGCCCTCCTCTACGCCCTCAGCACGCTCTTCCTCAAACGTGGCCTGATCGAAGGCGCGCGGCTGCGTCAGGCGGTCCATGTCACGAACATCGCCGTCAGTCTCATCGTCTGCCCGCTCTACTTCTTTCAAGATGGGCCCGTCGCCTGGCATCTGATTTGGCAACCGCTCGGCATGTCCTTCATCTTCTACGCCGCCGGCTGGTTCACCGTCTGGGCGATGCGCCGTGGCGACGTCTCCCTGGTCACACCGGTCATGGGGACCAAGGTCGTCTTCGTCGCCCTCGGCTCGGCCCTGATCTTGGGCGAGCAGCTTCCTCCCCTCCTCATTTTCGCCGTGGTGCTCACCGCCGTTGGCATCTTCGTCCTCGGCATTCCGGATATCGCTCACAGCAACGCGAAATTCGGCCCGGCCACGTTTCTAGCCATGCTCAGTGTGGCCATGTTCGCCGCCTGCGATCTGATGGTGAAGGAATGGGCCATCCCCTTTGGCAAGCATTCCTTCATCGCCCTCGCCTCGAACGGCGTCGGCGTCATCTCGCTGATCGACATTGCCCTGAGCCGACTTCCCGGGCGCCAGCCCTTCCCGCCCATGACCGCCCAGACCCGCCCTTGGATCTGGGCCAGCGCCACCCTCATCGCGGTCCAGGCCACCAT
>CAYGQD010000214.1:0-12493 GCA_964351855.1 uncultured Verrucomicrobiales bacterium | reverse complement strand
CCCCTCCCTCTTCCTCTGAATCCCCTCCCTGCAGACCTTGGACATTCCTGTCCGACTCTGACACTCTCCAGTGTTGAGCTCGAGCGAAGCTCTGTGGAGAGATGGTCACTTGGTGGCGAGGAGCCGATCAGCAGAGAGGTCCTTCAAACGGAGCAAGCTCCACTGCGGGAGGTCCAAGAATCTCAGGCGGTCCATCGGGATTGGCTCTTTTCGTGGATCGGAGTTTCCCCTCGTGCAGAAGGGGGAGCACGGATTCGTGACGATAATCATCCACCGCGCGATGTTCGCGTCTTTTCGCCCGGCGTAGCCGAACAATTCACCAGCTACGTTCGGCTGTTTGGTGGAATCACCATTCATTGGAGGCGTCCTCTGGGGCACCACCGTTGTCGTCCGCAAGCTCGCGATGTCGCATGGAACGTTCTGTTCTCCACGTGGCTGGCGAGCTTTCGTTGTTTCCAGCAGTCGCTCCCCCAGCCCTTCAAACCCCAGTTTCCCCTGACCACCTCGGTTTAGATCCTTTCCCTATCCTCCCCTCAAATTGATGAAAAAGAACCAACCGTCGAATTCCCCCAAGGTTCCCAAAAAAGGCAAAGACGAACTTCGCGAGAAGCGCAATTTGTTTGCCGAGCAGTTGGAACCGCGAATTCTCTATTCGGCTGCGCCGATCAATGCGGATGCCGCTCCCCAGGCAGAAGATCTCCAAGCTTCCCAGCCCGTTGCCGCTGATGTTGCCGCCGAGCAGTCCGTTGCCCCGGCCCAAGGGATTGAGGCTGCCGCAACGGAGTCGAGCGCTTCGGAATCGGTCCTGGATCAAGAAGTGCATTTGCTGGACGAGCCGATGGAAACGGCGAATGGCGAGGCGGCGAGTGCGGAGACCACGGAGGTGCCTGAAACGCTTGAAGCTGGCGAAGAGTCTGACGAGTTCATCGCCGAGCTTCCGGCAGATCCGTATGACCTTTCCTCGGAAGATTTGATTCCATTGATTGAGGAATCCATTGCCCGCTGGCAAGAAACCGGGATCACTGAAGAACAGGTGAACGCCCTGCTGGGAGCCACCTATGAAATCGTGGATTTGGGTGGGAATCAGCTGGGAACCTTCGAAGCGGGGCGAATTTCGATTGATGACGATGCGGCAGGTCGAGGGTGGTTTGTCGATCTGACCCCAACGGAAGATGAAGAGTTCCGGGCGAGTGTCGGGGACGAATCGCGCTTGACCGCAATTCCTGATGCTTCGGCTACGGATCGCTTTGATCTGCTCACGGTGTTGATGCACGAACAAGGTCACGTTCTCGGGCTGGAAGATTCCGGTCTTAGTAACGCGGACAATGTGATGTTCGCCTGGCTTCAAGAGGGGACGCGCTGGCTGCCGACCTCAGGAATGGCGGAGGGAGCGGTTGCCGGTTCGATCGAAGGGGTCCACACGCTGGATGCGTTAAACGCCATCCCGGGTGACATGTCCGTTTACGTCGGCGGGGCTGGCGAAGGACTTACCACAGCGGATTACGACCACAGCTTTGGAACCACGGTCACGGAATCCGGAACCAGTCATGAACTGGTGGACGTCAGCGGAACGAATGACGGCATCGCCCTGAGTGCGGGTCATCATCTGGTCATCTACAATGCCCAGTTCGACGCCGACACCGAAACCGTTTCTGGCAGCGATCGAAACGAGGTCCAGACCAATCTCAATCTTGACGGCTCCGACGTGGCGATCGGATATTCGCAGGGCTACATCCGGCGCGATTCCGGCGATTTCGAGGCCGTCACTTCCGGTGGTGGAATCATCAACGTGGCCACGGACGGAGAGGTTCTCCAACTCGAGTCTTTCCGCACGGATGACTCCGGCGCTGTCGTAAACCGTGCCACCGGCGCCACTGGCATCCAGTTGCTCAAGCTGGACGATACCTGGAACTATGCCACCCTCACGGTCGACACGACGCAAACGGGTGCTGTCGCTTCGAATACATTCAGCAATGTCGTTTACGATACCGACACCTTGACAGGTGGCGGAGCCGGCTTCAGCTACAACGCTACCACCGGAGCACTCACGCTCGACGAAGCGGGACACTACATGGTCTTCGCCAATACCTACTTCCAGGGTGCGAGCACCCGCTCGGGTTACTTCCAGCAACTTGCTCTCGATGGGACCGCTATCGAGGGAACCAAGACCACCGTGTATTTTCGGGATGTTGAATCCACCGAGGATGGCGCTGCCTCGATCGGGACCATCATTGAGACCACGTCGGGAAGCCAACTGCTCACGGTTCAGGTCGCCGGGGAAAACTCGGCGGGCGCGGCCATCGTGGGTGGACGCACCGCTCTGACCATTGTCAGACTGCCGGATTCAGCCCAATACATCAATCTGGCGGATCCCGCCGATGACGGGCAGGATTTAAACCCCGGTGGGGACGATGCCGGTCCGAACACAGCGGTGACTTACAGTGAGGTCGTCGAAGCCGATGGTTCCTTCAGCACGCTCTCCGGCACTGCCGCCACGGCCACCGAAGAGGGCGTGACCTTCACCGCAGTCAATTCCGGTGCCCGCGGCAATAGCATTTCCCTGGTCTTCAATGGCTCTGACGACGTGAACGCTGTGGTCAGCGCCTGGAACGCGGCCAACCCCTCCAATACCGTAAGCCATGACGGCGCGGGAACTGAAGTGCTCGCCTCCGGTGTCGGGGTGACCGTCGATCTCAGTGGCGGCGCGACCGACACCATCACCGTGGCAGCGGCCGACAACTATCTCTTCCTGAACCAGTGGTTTGACGACGGCCCCGACTCCGGTGGCGATATCCGGAAAGTGGTCAACCAGGGTTACCAGGTCAACGATGGAGGTGCCGTCGCCATTGGGCAGAGCGCACGCAACAACCGCGAGGCTACGGACACGGATCAATACACCGCGGGTAACTGGGGCGGAGCCATGCTCAGCCTGGTCGGCGGCGATGAAATCCAGGTTCTCACTGGTCGCCTCGGCGGCGCCGGGGTCGCTTCCTCGGACCACGTCGGAGTGCAGGGCGTGCGCATCGCGTCCCTGTTTACTTCGATCCTGGCCGATGCAAACACCGGTCTGACTGACACGGCACCCGCTCCACCGGCCACGGAAGTCATTCTGGATGTGAACAGCGCCACCCTCAAATATTCCGGCGGCGGCGGCGTGGTCACTTACACCGTCACTCCTCCGGTCACCGGAAATGTGGGCTATTTCGCCTACGCCTCCAATACCGCCGCTGCCATTACCACCTTTAGCGAGGACGATATCGACGGCAACAATGGAGCGAACAACCGGGTGAAATTCGTCGCCACCACGGGCGGTTTCTCCAACTACACCCTCGATCTGAGCGACGGTTCGGATAACGCTACCGCTTCCTTCCTTGTGGCGATTCAGGGCAACCTCCAGACCACCGTGGCGGAAGAGGGATCGGTGAACATCACTGCCAGCGTCCTCAACGAGCAGACCGCGATCGACAACGGTCCGGGCACGACCTACATCCTTACCCGGGAAGCCGATGGCGGTGAGGTCCGTCTCAACGGGACCCGCGTCCTTCCGACCCAGAGCTTCACTCAGGCCGACATCGAAGCGGGCCTCGTCGAGTTCGTCCATACCACGGGAGAGACACTCAACGAATCGTTTGCCCTGGAGGTTTTCAACTCCCTCGGCGCCTCCTTCGCCACGGCCAAGGTCGAACTCACCATCGGTCTCAGCGACGACGCCCTCACCGTTACCACTCCGGCTTCGTTGTTCGTCAGCACGGTCGGTTCGACCGTGCTCAGCGGCATCTCCGCGGTGGATCCCGATGCCGACCTGACCGATTTTGACCCGGACGGCGAGACCGACCTCATCCTAAGCGTCGCTTCGGGCACGCTGACCATCAATCCCCTGGTCCTCGACGGGCTCGACGCCTCCGAGATCACCGGTAACGGCACGGGAACGATCACCCTGACTGATGTTCATCTTACCGCTCTGAACCGCTCCCTTGATTCGGTGTTCAGCGGCCTCACTTACACCGCCCCAACTCCCACTCCGGCAGACGGCTCTTCGGTCAACCTCGACTTTACCCTGACCACCAAGGCAGGCTTTGGGACCGACGTAGTGACAGACCGGGACATCACCCTGAATTTCCAGGATCCCATTTTGGCCCAGGGCAATCTCGACGTCCTCACTGACCAGGATACCGACGTGACCGTCGACGTCACCACTGAACAGGCCTTCCTCCAGCAGATCCTGGGACCGGACAGCGGCGATACCACGCCGGACTTTGCTTTCGGAGACGGTAACAAGATGGGCTTCGCCGTGGAGATCGATGGGGATCTCGCCATCGTCGGTGGTTCCGGAGATGGCGATCACGAGCAGGTGATTCTCTATCGCTACGATCGGGATGGAACCAACACCTGGCAGGTGGAACAGGTGCTGCTTAGCGACTCCCCCCACCAGTATGATGACTATGGTTTCGGCGTCGCCATTTGGAGTGACGGAAGCGGGGGCGGACGGGCCGTCGTCGGAGCCCCGCTCGACGACGTCGGGGGGACGGATCGAGGCACCGCTTTCATCTACGAGTTCGACGCCCAGCAGCCCGTGGGGGAGCGCTGGGTCAACACCCAAACCTTCCGGCCCGCCGGAAGTGACACCTCACTCTACGGTGCCAATGCCGACTTTTCCGAAAACGGAAACTATCTCGTGATCAGCGAACCCCGGGATAACGACTCGGCGACCGACTCTGGGGCGGTCTTCGTCTACCAATGGGATGGCGAGATCTACAACCAAATTCAGAAACACAAGGGCCTTGATACCAACGACACCTCCGACGTCCAGGGTGGTGATCAGTTTGGTCTTTCCGTCGGGGTGACCCAACTCGCCGGCGACGGTAACGATGTCTCTGTCGTGGTGGGGATGCAACTCGCTGACATCGGCACAAGCAACAACCGCGGCGCCGCCTATGTCTACACCCTTGCGCAACAGCTCGAGGTTGGCAGCGGAGACGGAGGTGTTCGCCTACTCAGTCCGGACAACACCAACGTCAACCTCGTTTACGACATCTCCCAGGCAGCCACGCTGGACGCGGTTCTCTCGGTGGGAGTGGTCGGTGACGTTATCACCGTTACCCTTGGCACCGACAGTGCGGGGAACATCAATTCCACCGCCACCCAGGTCCGGAATGCCATCAACGCTGCGGTTGACGCCACTGCATTGAGCTCCGGCGAGGTGACCGCCTACCTCTTTGGCGGGGACGGAAGCCAGGTGGCCAATAGTACGGCCGCCTCAGTCACCGTGGAAGGGGTGACTTTCACGGCTGCTGTCGGCGGGACCATCGGAAACTCCATTTCCCTCGGTTTTGACGGATCCAAGACTATCGCCACCGTTCTCAGTGATTGGAACACCGCCAATCCGAACAACACCGTCAGCAGTGATGCTGCCGATGAATCGATAATTCTCACCCAGGCCACCTCGCTGGCGCTCACCGGCGGAGCCACCAATGCCGCTAATGTCACCATCAGTGGGGCCGCTAGCTTCCAGATTGCCGACAAGCTCGTGGCCAGCAATGCCGGAACGGATGATCGTTTTGGCGTCGATGTCGATATCAGCGGGAACACCGTGGTCGCCGGTGCCTATCTTGAGGACTCCGGTGCGGCCAACCAGAACCGGGGCTCTGTTTACGTCTTCAACCGAAACCAAGGCGGCTGGACCCAGAGTCAGCGGATCGGTTCCGGGGATGTTTCGCTCGGCAATCAGGACCAGTTCGGCATCAGCGTGGCCCTGGAAGGGGACAACCTCGTCGTGGGGGCTTTCGCGGATGACGACCCCGACAATGCCGGCTCGGCCTATGTCTTCACCCGGACTCCCGGGGATACGAATTTCCAGACCAACAACGAGCAGATCATCCGGGCCGACGATCGCGCGGCAAGTGATCAGTTCGGTCGGGCCGTGGCCATCACTCTCGATCCTGTCTCTTCGGAAGCCCGCTACCTCGTGGGTTCCCACTTATCGGATATCACCATCCCGCTCGGTGGCGGAGCTGCTGAGGTCACTGCGTTTGACTACGGCGCTGCCTATGTCTTCGAAGGTATCTTCCCCTCCCTCACCCAGTCTCAGAAACTCAGTCAGGCCGACCTCAGTGGCGCTGAAGTGGGTGCCAGTGCCGAAATGGGACGCCGCGTCGCCGCAAGTGAGAACATCCTGGTGATCGGGGCGCCCGAAGCCGGGCCACTCAGCGCTTCCCCGGGAGATACGGATGATCTGCCCGGCCTTGCCTTTGTCTATCAGCGCAATACCCAGGGGACTTCAGAGGACCAGAGCGATGACACCTGGGATCTGATCGATACCCTGGAAAGCAATGATCCCAACAACAGCGACAACTTCGGCTTTGCCGTCACGGTGTCTGCGGACGGCTCCACTATCGTGGTCGGTGCGCCTAACAATAATGACCCACAAGGCAACAGGGGTGCCGTTTATGTTTTCACCAGCAATGGCACCACCTACGACTATGAAGGCCGCATCGTGCCCACTGACGACGGTAACCAGTATGGTCGCGTCGCCCAACTCAGCGAGGACGGAAGCTTCCTTGTGGTGGGAGAATTTGCGGATGACGATGGGGGCGCGGATTCCGGCTCTGTCCACGTTTACGATGCTTCGGAAGGTTGGGGCGAGTTCTTCCTCCTTACTCAGGATGTCGTCTCCGAAGGCGACAAACTAACCGGCCTCACCGACTTCACCAACGGCAACTCTGACCAACTGGGCCGCAGCGTTGCCATCAGTGGCAACCGCATCGTCGCCGGCGGCCAGAACGACGACTTCGACGCGGCAACCGACTCCGATAGCAATGGTAATGTCGCGTCCCGCAACCGCGGTTCCGCCTATGTGTGGGAGTATGACAGCCTCAACTCCCATGCCATTCTCGATGGCGGTATTGCCGGCGGAATCATCGCGGTGAGTTCGACCACACTGGAGGGAGTTACCGTGACCTATGATGTCTCTGCCGAGTACGCCTCCACCACGGCGGAAGTCGATGGCTTGACCGTAACCGTCAAACTGGCGAATACCGCAGGCGTCAGCTCTGCCCTCGCTTCAGAGGTGGTGGCAGCTCTCGACGGGACCAGCCTACTTTCCGCTGCCGGCTTCGACGGCAACCCGAACAAAGCTTTTGACGGATCTGCCGTCATCACCGGAACCCTCGACAAGGGAACCCAGAGCCTGCACCAGTGGCAACTTATCCAGAAACTGGTCGCCAGTGACCAGGAAAAAGACGGCCAGTTCGGCATCACTGTGGACATCGAAGGCGACACCATCGCGGTGAGCCACTACCTGAAGGATGATGCCACCAACGGCAACGATGCCGGTCAGGTTCACATTTTTGAATTGAGCGGCTCGACTTGGAGCGAAACCCAGATCGTCAAAGCGTCCGACGCCCAGGCGAGTGACCAGTTCGGCCGCGGCGGCGTCGCTCTCTCCGGGGACCGCCTCCTTGTCGGCGCTCATGCTGAGGACACCGGGGCGTCCGGTGCCGGTTCCGCCTATGTCTTCGAACGGACCGGATTTGGCAGTGCCTACAGCGAGACGCAGATCTTGCGCAATCCCAACAACGATAAAGCTGACCGCGGCACCACCCAGGACGACCAGTTCGGTCTCCACGTGGCCCTCGCCGGCGACACGGCTGTGGTGGGAGCACCGCGTCTCGACGTTCTCGCCGGCACCACGGTTCTGCGGGACTTCGGCGGCGCCGCCGTCTATTACCTTGCTGACGCCAGCGATTCCATCGTTTCCATCGGCACGCCGACCAACGGCGGAACCGTGGTCGATAACCTGGACGGAACCCTCACCTTCCAGCCCGGCACCGATTTCCTGGATCTGCGGGAAGGCGAGAGACGGGAAACCACCTTCACCTACACCGTGGAGGATGCCCTGGGCAACCAAGTCCAGCGCACCGTGACCATGACCGTGACCGGCATTCAGGACACGATCACCTTCGACAAGACCGTCCTCGTGGATGAGGACTCCGGGCAGTCCGAAAATACCGCCGTCCTTGGAGCTGACCTCAGTCTGGTGACTGCGGGTGCCGAACTGAGCTTCGAGGCGAACAATCAAACTCTGGGTGAAACTGCGGGCGGCATCTGGGTGAACTCGGGCTCGGACACCAACAGCCAACTCAACCTGGATTCGAACGTCATCCTGGAAGCGGTCACGACGACGCACGGGGGCATCACCCAAGCCTACCGTTTCCCCGGAAACCCGCTCGCTCCCCTGGATGCGGCGGGCAACCCGGCTGCTTCAGCCTACTATCGGGTGGCCGGCAATGCGGCTCACAACGGCGACTATGATACCCGCCTAGGCGCCAAGCTCGAGACCGCCGCCGGTGCCGACAAGGGGTTTGGAGCCACGGAAAACGGGGCCGGTGCTCCCACCATCGACGCCACCTGGGAGACCTGGTTCAAACCGGATTCCGTCGTCGCGGGCTCTGACCGCCAGTACCTCTACGAAACGGGGGGCACGGGCATCGGCCTGTATCTCGACGGCGAAGTCCTCCGGCTCAGGCTGTCGGGTTCCTCGGACATTACCTACAACCTCGCTACCGATCCTCAGGGTCTCTTGCCTGGCGGTGACGGCACAGCAGACTTCATTCAGGCACTCGTCGTCAACGATGATACCAACGGCGAGTCCCGCCTGTATGTGAATGGAGTCCAGGTCGGAACGGGAACCAACTCCTCCAACTGGGACGGGGGAGACCCCGGAGCTATTGGCACCAAGGGCGGCGCCAACTCGGGTGGGTATGGAGGCGATACCGTGGCCGCGCCTTTCAGTGGGCAGATCGCCATTCACCGGCAGTATAATCAGGAAGCGTTGACTGACGAGCAGGCCTACACCAATTTCCGGGCGGTTTCGGGTGATCAGAACCCGGGCGAAGTATCGCCATTTGAGGTCACTTCGATTACCGATCCGCTTTCCAACACGGTCGCGCCGGGAACGCCCTTCCTGGTGGATGGCCACACCGTCACCGTGAGCGCGAGCGGTCAGGTCACCATCGTCGCGAGCCCGACCGACGCCTTCCAGAGCCTGGCGGAAGGCGAGAACCTGGACCTCACCCAGACCTTCACCTACCATACGATCGACAGCGGTCCGGCCGAGATTAGCCTGCGCATCACCGGGCAGAACGACGCTCCGGTAATCAACGACGCCACCGAAGTACTGACCACGATCACAGAGGATGATACCTCCAACACTGGGAACCTCGTCTCCGACATTCTCGCCAATCTGGACGGAGCCGACGGCGACGCCGTGACCGACGTCGACAACGGCGCCACCCTCGGCATTGCCCTCACCGATGCCCAGGTCACCAGTGGCAACGGCACCTGGGAGTATTCCACGGACGACGGCTCTAATTGGACCGTCTTGGGCACGCCCACCGAGACCACGGCTCTGCTCCTGGTGGGGTCTGACCGGATTCGCTTCGTCCCCGACACCATAGACGCGGCCACCGCCACGATCTCTTTCCGAGGCTGGGATCAAACCGACGGTAGCGCTTCCGGCGATGTCCTGAACCTCACCGGAATCGGTGGCGGAACTTCTGCCTTCAGCACCGGCACGGCGACCTCGACGATTACGGTGACGGCGGTGAACGCCGACCCTACGGCGGAGCCGGACAGCTTCACAACCTCCAACGCGGTGGTCTTCGAGACCAACCTGCTGACCCACGACGATGGGGACGGATTCATCGACCGGGATGAGGAACCCGGAGTGCTCGGCACGGATATCACCGTGGCCACCGCAGGATCCACCAGCGGGTCGGCCGGCAATGTGGACGGGGCCAACGGATTCGCCAACTCCTTCACCACGGCTCAGGGTTCCACGGTCCGGGTCAATGCGGATGGCACCTTCCGCTACGACGCCTCCACCAGCGGCACCCTGGCGGCTCTCTCCGGAGGAGCCACGGACACCGACAGCTTCGTCTACAGCATTGTTGATGCCGACACCGGCACCAGCACCGAGGTCACGGTCAGCCTGACGATCGTCGGTGCCAACCCGCCGGTGGCCGTGGACGACACCTACACCGGGGTCAATGCCGACACCATACTGACGGTGAACGCGGCTGCCGGGGTTATCGTGAACGAGGACGAGCCTTCAGAGCAGCCGACTTCCCCGGATGATCCGGACTTCCCGCTCTCGATTGAAGCGGTGACAGATCTCAATTCCGCGAAGGGAGCCGACGTCGACATCGCCGCGGACGGCTCCTTCACCTACGACGGTTCCGGGAGTATGTTCCACCAAAGTCTGGCAGCGGGGGAAGCGGCTTCAGATACCTTCGACTACACCCTGCTTTCGGCCCAGAACGTGCCGGACACGGGAAGCGTCACTGTGGACCTGGTTGGCCAGGGAGACATCGTCATCAACACTGCCCACCGTCTCCTCGATGGCAGCGTGGTGGCGGACAATTTATCGGCTGACACCATCCTGGTGGAGGAAACCGGTGCCGGAAATCTCGAAATCACGGTCAACGGCAACCTGATTCGCAGCGTGGCCATCAGCAGCCTGCCGGCAGGTCCGCACAACATCCAGATCATCGGTTCGAGCGACAACGACACGGTGACCATCGGGGAACTGAGCGACGCCAAGTTCGGCGACCTCACCATCAGCGGGAACATCGACACGGTGAACTTCGAGGGGAGTGTGGATGTGGCCGGCGCGATCAGCGTCACCGCTGCAGCAATCAACCTGGGTTCCCTGGCGGGAGACATCACCGTGAACAGCACGGGCGATCAGACCTGGGATGGAGTGGTCACCCTGGTCAACAACAACACCGCCATCACCTCCGGCGGGACCACCACCTTTGAGTCGGCTATCGATTCCGATCCGGGTTCGCGTTCGCTGAGCGTGACCAGCACGACCCTGACCCACTTCAAGGGGGACGTCGGCGGTTCCACGCCACTCAACTCGTTGACCACGGGTGCTACGGGCACCACCCAACTCGGCAACGGTTCGGCCATCGCCCTGACGACCACCAATGCAATGCTCTTCGGGAACAACGTCAGCGTGACCCGGGACAGTACCCTGAACGGAGACAGTGCCACCTTCAACGCTACGGTGGACGGCTCTGCCAACTCCAATCTGGATGTCACCGCCACGACCGGCAACGTGACCTTCGCCTCCACCGTCGGCGCGGCTACGGCACTGAGTAGCTTGACGACCACGGCGGCCCTGACCGAGATCCAGGGAGCTTCTCTGGACACAACCGGTGCCACGACGATCAACGGTGAATTGAACACCACCACCGCGGTGACCTTCGCCGCCACCGTGGTCGGCCTCACCGTCACTGGCGATGCGGACTTCGACAACGCCACCAGTGTGTCCATCGATTCCACCGGGGGCGATGTCAGCCTGACCGTGCTCGACGCGGTCAATTCCGTGACCGTGAGCGCCTCGAGCAACACCACCGTGAGCGGGACCACGACCCTGGGCACCGGCGATCTCGACATCGCTGCTACCAACAATGTGGATCTGACCGGCGCGGCCAGCCTGCCCGGCAACCTCACCGTGAACGCCGGAGGTGACTTTACCGCCGGGAGCACTGTGGGAATCTTCGGCGATGCCCTCGTCACCGCGGTCAACGCGACCTTGAGCGACACCCTCACCGGCGGGGCAGGAACAGACCTGACCTTCACCGTGAGTGGTGCCACCTCCCTGGCCACCATCGCGGGGGTCGACAGCCTGAGTACCGATGCTTTTGGAACGACTACTCTCAACGGGGACGTTTCTTTGAGTGGGGGCACCGCCTCATCCATTCTCGACTCAGTTACTCTGGGCGCGGACGTCACTCTCACCACGGGAACCAGCGGAGTCACCGTGGGATCCGTGGACGGAGGAAACGCCTTTATCGTCAGTGCCGGGTCCGGCGGAGTCAGCCTAGGTGCACTCGGCGGAGGGACCCGCCTCAGCAGCTTCGAGACTCAGGGCAGCGGAACCGTCAACCTCACCGGAAGCGTTCTCTCTACCGGGGCCCAGACCTATGCCGCGTCGAATACGGTCACCCTCTCCGGAGACGTCAACCTGGATAGTTCCGTGGGTGCGGTGACCATCGATACCGTCCTGAGCGGCGCCGATTCCCTGGTCGTCGATGGTTCGATCATCAACCTCGGCGCGGATATCACCGTGAACGGAGCCGGTCTCACCCAGTTTGATGGGCCGGTCATCCTGACCTCGAATGTCACCGTGACCCAGGCCGGCGGTGGGAACACCGAGTTCGCCAATGTCATCGACAGCGAGACCGGCGAAACCAACAGCCTCACCGTCAATGCCGGAGCCGGCATCGCCATCTTCGGCGGGGACATCGGCCAGGACGCGCTGGGCGCTCTGACCGGGGACAGTGGGCTGAGCAGCTTCACGGTGAACGGCGACGCCCAGTTCAACCAGAAAGCAGTCGGCAACGTGGTCGCGCCCGTCATCAGTTTCGACGCCAGTCTGGATGACGACGGGAACCAGATCTGGGAATCGGAAACGGCCAACCAGACC
>CAYGQD010000213.1:0-12496 GCA_964351855.1 uncultured Verrucomicrobiales bacterium | reverse complement strand
GGAGAAAGGCGTGACGGATATCTCTTTCACGCTCAACAAAGCGGAGCTGAAGAAGGCGGAGAAGGCGCTGAAACCCCTCTTGAAAGAGCTCGGGAGCAATGTGATTGTCCAAACGGCGGAGGGAATCGCGAAACTCAGCGTGGTCGGGATCGGGATGCGGTCTCACTCCGGCGTGGCATCGCAAATGTTCAGTGCCCTGGCCGACGAGGGGATCAATATCCAGATGATCACGACTTCCGAGATCAAAACGGCAGTCATCATCGATGAATCGGAGATCGAACACGCGGCCAAGGTGGTTCATGAAGCGTTCGGTCTGTCGGGGAAACCAAGCGACGAGACGCGGAAATAGGGTCTCGCTCGGCTTTGAACAGCTGGTTTCGTCCATTGTCTCTTTTTCTTCGTAACCTCAGCGGCGAATTGCCTCCTCGCCGTCCAACTTTGATCGTCACCCTGAAAGTGGCTTTGAAAACCATGCTTAAATCCTCCCACATTCTGTTCATCAGCTTCGCGCTTGCGTCGCTCGCCAGCGCTCAACAAGGTGATCGTAAAGGTCACGTGATGACGCCTCCACCGGATGAATGGAACAATATTCCTGCTCCGGTGCTGGAACCTGCCGATGCGCTGAAGTCGTTTCAATTTGGCGAAGCGGGATTCAGTTTGGAATTGGTGGCGACGGAACCGTTGGTGTTGAATCCGGTCGGGATCACGTTTGACGGGAACGGGCGTCCCTGGGTTCTGGAAATGCGCGGCTACATGCCGGATATTGATGGTAACGGCGAGGATGAGGGGATTGGTCAGATCTCGGTTCTGTTGGACACGGACGGCGATGGACAAGCGGATGAGGCGAAAGTGTTCCTGGACGGGCTGGTATTGCCGCGTGGCTTGCAGTTTGTCGATGGTGGCATTCTCTGGGCCGATCAAGAGCAGCTTTATTTTACCGAACGCACGGGAGAAAGCGGTCTGACGGCGGGCAAAACCACGGTTATCGATGAGAAATGGGCTCCGAGTGGCAATGTGGAACACAAACCGAACGGGCTGATGTACGGGATGGACAACTGGATCTACAACGCCAAGAGCGACCTGCGCTTCCGCAAGGTAGGCGGCGAATGGATTCGTGAGAAAGAGCAGTTTCGTGGGCAGTGGGGGATTTCTCAGGATGATTTCGGTCGGATCGTGACGAACACGAACTCGAACCTGCTTTCGATGGAGCAAGTCTCTCCCGGGTATCACAAGCGTAATCCGCATCACACCTTCGGTTCGAATACGGAATTGAAGATCAGCAACAAGGTTTATCCCATCCGAGTCACCAGTGGTGTCAATCGTGGCTACATGAAAGGAACGTTGACGGAGGATGGCTATCTCAATAACGCGACCGGCGCTTGTGGAATGACGATTTACCGGGGAGATAATTTCCCGGAGGAGTTTCGTGGGAACGCCTTTATTCCGGAGCCGACCGGTTTGCTCCTCAAACGCGCGATCCTGAGTGAGGAGGACGGGATTCTTTCGGCGGAGCATGCCTATGACGATCGCGAGTTTTTGGCGAGCACAGACGAGCGGAATCGGTTCGTAAATAGTTATACAGCGCCGGATGGAACGCTCTATCTCGTGGATCTGTATCACGGAATCATTCAACATAAGACCTACGTGACGTCGTATCTTCGCGATCAATTGATCCATCGCGGATTGGATGCGAACAACAATGATCGTGGACGGATTTACCGCGTGCGCTGGACGGAAACGCCTCGGAGCGAGCTTCCCCGAATGGAGGAACAGTCGAGCACCGAATTGGTCGCTCATCTCGATTACGCGAATGGCTGGTGGCGGGATACCGCGCAGCGTATTATCGTTCAGCGGGGTGATCGTTCTTGCCTTCCCGCGCTGCGTGCCAGCTTGGAAAGTGCCGGGCCGTTAGGACGCATTCATGCGCTATGGTCGCTCGAAGGTTTGGGCCAGGTCACCGTTGCAGATTTGGTCGCGGGAGCGGGCTCGTTGGATGCCAAAGTGTTGGCGACGGTGGGGCGGATTGCGGAAGGGTTCGCCGGGACGGATGAGGAGGCAGAGGCTGCCAAGGTATTGGCGTCGATCGCGAGTCGCGAGCAGGGGTTGGAGGTCGATCGCTATTTGGCGGCAGCGCTCTCTTCTTATGGCGGAAACGGCCAGGCGGTGGCTCAGCGGCTGCTGGTGGATATTTTGGCGCGGCATGAGAAGGAGGACGACAGTTTGCTCCAAGATTTGGCGATGAGTGGTCTGGAGGATCGCGAAGTGGCCTTCGCCAAGCTGGCGATGGAAGAGAACCTCTCGATCCTTGATGAATTGGTTCCGGCCATCGTCAGTTCGGGCCGGGTCGATCAGGTGAAGGAGATGCTCAGCCTCCTTGGAGAAGACGCGACCGATTCCAAACAGCGTGAGAGCTTACTGAAGCTGGCGGCGAAGACGGCGGTGGCCAAACGCAACGCCGGAGTTTCCGAAACGCTCTTTGCGGCAGCGCAAGAGAAGTCCTTCCGCAAGGCGATCCTCGATGGAATGGTAGCCGGTGGCAAGACCAAGGGATTCAAGCCGATTTCGTTCAAAGGAATCCCCGCGATCCTCAGCGGCCCGGATGCGCAGAAGGACAAGCAACTGGTTGCTATCAACAAACTCTTCGATTTTTCCGGCAAAGCGGCCCGGAACTACATTCAGACGGCGGAACACAAGCGGATGTATGAACTGGGTGAGCGGGAATACGCCAAGTTATGTATCGCTTGCCACCAAGCTGATGGACAGGGTCTCAAACCGCTCGCACCTCCCTTGGTCGATTCGGAATGGGTCACCGGACCGGAGCGCCGTCTGATCGCGATTACGATGGAAGGAATCATGGGACCGATCACGGTGAACGGAACGCTCTACGAGGCACCCGACATCCAGCCGGTCATGCCGGGAATCCGGGTGAATCCGGAAATCGATGATGAGAAGTTCGCCGCGATCCTGACCTATGTGCGCAATTCCTGGGACAACCACGCTCCGCCGGTTTCTCCGGAAGCCGTTGCGAAGTGGCGCAAGGAACAGCCTGCGCGGGCTCCGTTTACCGAAGCGGAAGCGCGAAAGATCAAGTAGCGATCGATCATTGTTTTCGCTCTGAGGGGCTGAAGTTGGACGCTGTTCCTCAACGCCAAACTAGGTAGAGGCTGGCCTTTCCCGGGGATGCCTTGGTAGCATGGTGTTCCTTCATCTTGCTTGTTGGTTGCATTCTGGTAGGTTCTTCAACAGCAGGAGCCTCTCAAAACAGTGAGAGGAACTCGGAATCGCTTTCTTTTCCACAACCAACCCTCATCCTTCGGTCGAAATGAACTCCCGACGACTTTTCAGCCTCCCCCTCGGAGGAATGTTTCTCTTCACCTGCACCGGGATGGGTCTACTTCCCGCCCATGGTGAGGAGGAGAGCCGACGCTACGCCGGAGTTTACCTCCACGATGTCACGAAATTCGATCAAAAGGACGGCGTCTTCGATGCGGATTTCGAGCTGTGGGTGAAGTGGCGGGGCGAGTTTGATCCGGATACCCTGACGATCGCCAATGTTTCGCAAATGGAACGCGAGCCGTTCAGCCTGGATCAAGAGGGAGACTGGCACACCGCACGAAAACGGGTGCGAGGGACGCTGCGGGGCCAGTTTAACGTAGCGCGCTTTCCGTTTGATGAGCAGACGCTGCGGGTGGAGTTGGATTTGCCCGAACGCCTCGGCGAGCTGGCACCGGATCTGGCCGGCAGCGGCATGAGCCAGCAGTTTAGTGTTTCCGGCTGGGATTATGAGCCGAATTTCTACGCCAGAGTCAAGCCACTGGTCTATCACTCGGATTTAGGGGCGATCGAAGGAGAAGGCTTCCCCACCAAGATCCGGCGGGCGGCGTTTGAAGTGACCTTGCATCGTCCGCTCCTGACGGCGGCGACGAAGTTGTTTTTGCCGCTGTTGGTCATTCTTCTGGTCGCGTTTGTCCCCCTGTTCATCCATCCGGAGAAACTGGAGGTAAGGGCCAGTATCGGCGTTACGGCTCTGCTCGCCTGCTTCGCCTTCCACTTTGCCGTGTCGGATGCGATGCCGGATGTGACCTATATTACCCTGGCGGAAACGCTCTTCCTGATTTCCTACGCGGTGTGCGCAGCGCTCCTGTTTGTTTCCGTGGCAGTGGCGGCGATCCACGACCGTGGTCATGTCCGGGCGCACAAGGCTCTCGACCGGGCTTCGTTGTTCCTCCTCCCGCTTGCCTTTGTTGCTACGGCGTTCGTTGCCGTCCCTCCGGTGCCGACAGAATCGACTCTCACCTTGGTTTCCGAGAAAACGCCCCGACCCGTGTCGGACCGCGAAGTCTTGCGGGTCGGTGCGAGTTCGCTGACGAACCCGAACTATGGCTTGGTGGCCCGCGCCGCGTATTGGGGTACCAGTCGGCAACCGTTTGGAGGAACTCCGTTCCCGGTTCTGGTCAGCGAAGTGCCCGGGATCACGAACCGTTCCCTGCGATTTCTCGCCAACGGCCAGTTGGAAGTAACCTGGCGGCTACTGCCAGATTTGCGCTGGTCGGACGGGGCTCCGCTCACCGCGGATGATCTCCTCTTTGCGTTGGAAGTCGATAATGACGGAAGAATCGCCTCGAAACAGGTCGTCGGTCCACAGGAGCTGGTAGTTCTCTACAAAGAACGCGTGGCGGTCGCGCTCCGTGAAATTTTACCGTGGCCTCGCCACGTCCTCTACCCCGTGTATGAGGCGGCTTCCGCTGGAGGTGATGAGAAAGCGGGTTATGCAGCGGTGCGCACCTATCGTGATGAGAATGCGCTTCCCTCGGCAGGTGCTTACTATGTGAAAGAGTGGCAGGTCGGTGAGAGCGCCGTGCTTGAGGCGAATCCCTATTTTCAAGAGGCCGATTCCGATCAGGATTTCCAGGTCGGCGTGAACCGCCCGCCATCCATCCAACGGATCGAGATCCATTGCTATCCGGAAAACGAACTCGTCTCTGCCTTCGAGCGGGGAGAGATCGACATGATCTCTCCCAATGCCGTCACTCCGGAAGCCGCCCAAACGTGCGGGAAGCGGCAACCGGATGCCCTGACGGTTCAACCCTCCGACGTCCTCCTTTACCTCCATGCGGACCTGTCGAACCCGTGGCTTGCCCAGCCAGCCTTTCGCAAAGCCTTGCTCCAGAGCTTCGACCGGGAAACGCTTCGTGATCACATTTTTGGAGAAGCGGCGGAATCAGCTCCCATCGCGCACCTCCCGGTGGCTGGTGAATTACCAGATGGCGTGGTGAAGACGGCCTACGATCCAGAGGCAGCCAAACGAACGATCGAGCGAATCGGCGCTTCGGGCGCTCGCATTCCCCTGATTCACGAGACGCGGGAGATCGAGCTGGAGGTCGTCATGCAACTCGTTCGGGACGCCTCCGCCATCGGGATCATCCTGCAGCCGACCCCGGTTCCCAGTCGTTGGACATTTTTCCGCCAAAACCAACATGGCGGGCTGCTCCTCATGCAGCAGACATCCCTGCGCGAGCATGCCCCGGAAAAGTTCTGGGGTTTGCCGAGGCGGGGAACTCACTACGATCGCAGCCTCCAGAGTGCGGGTGCCTTTGACCAAACCATCGCGTCCCTGGTCGAGAGAGAAGAGCGCGCCCTCTATCCGGAGCGCCGCGAACAGATCCGCGACACCCTCTTTGTGAGATTCTCAGAACGGCTTCCGCTCTTGCCCCTGTTCTTCCTGGCGGATCACATGTTGGTCGATCCTGAGCTGAAAGGATGGAACGGCGGGACCGGGAATTCCTTCGGTTCGACGGTCGAGAACTGGTATTTCGAAGCTCCGGTGGAAGCGACGGCCGAAACGCTGGCGGAAGCGGAGAGCTTTTGAGGCCCTGTCCCACTCTCAACGACCGTCACGGAACGTTCATCGGCGGTTTTGTGGGATCAACTCGGAAAGTCGCGCAGAGTCAGTAAAGATTCGTTTCTTCCCGAAGAAAAAAGGGAGTCGGTCTGGTGTTTGTGCTTGAGTTGGAAGTTGCGGTTTCTTAATAACCGATCCCAATACGATCACTTGGTTTCCGCGATGCCTCTCCGTCAGTCCTCCATTATCAACGGGTTCCCGTTTCTGCTCGGTGCCTTTCTAACTACCTTTGCGCAAAGTCAGGATGGCTCCCCGACTAACGATTTCGACGTTACGCTTCCTTCCGACACGTCGTTCTATTCCGAGGAACCGGTTTTTCTGGAAACCTTCGTCGTCACGGCCACGCGGACCCAGGCGGATCCGCATCAAATCCCCTACACCGTGGCCGTGATTACCGAGGAGGAACTGGAGCGCGATCTGGTCCGAAACCTTCCCGAAGCGCTTGAGCAAACTCCAGGAGTGCTCGTTCAAAAGACGGCAAATGGTCAGGGCTCACCCTTTATCAGGGGGTTTACCGGCTACCGGACGCTCGCTTTGATCGACGGCGTGCGCTACAATCATTCCGTCTTCCGCGATGGACCGAACGAGTATTTTGCGCTGATCGACTCCCAGAGTCTGGCAGGCATCGAACTGGTCCAGGGACCGGGATCCGTTCTCTATGGGAGCGACGCCGTGGGAGGTGCGCTGAACTTGCGAACGCAAGCGGCCAATTTTCACTCGGAAGCTCCCGGTCAGTTTTTCCAGCACGGAAGCTCGTTTTATCGCTACTCCAGCGCGGAAAACAGCCATCTTGGTCGGCTCGAATATCAGACCGGAGTGGGTGGGAAATGGGGCCTACACCTCGGGGGCACGGGAAAGGATTTTGGTGATGTTCGCGCTGCGGATCTGGGACGGCAATCCTTTACCGGGTATGAGGAGTGGGCCTATGATGCCCGGCTTGATCTTCAGCTGAATGATCTGTGGGCGCTGACTCTGGCTCACCAGCAACTCGCCCAGGATGATGTCTGGCGAACTCATTCCTCCATCTTCGGGGTCAGCTTCGCTGGAACCACGATCGGTAGCGATCGCGTTCGCCTCAAGGATCAGCGTCGCAGCCTCACCTACATGAAGCTGCGTGGCGAGGGACTGGAAGGCCCCGTCGATGCGGTAAGCCTGACGACGTCCTACCAGACAACCGACGAGCGTGGACGGCGTGTCCGCAATACCGGCAGACTCCAGTTAGAAGACTTCAACTCCGGAATGTGGGGAGTCGATCTCCAATTGGAGAGCAAGACATTTCTCGGACGATTCGTCTATGGTCTCGATTACTACGAGGATCACGTCGATAGTTCTCGAACGGATTTTAATCCTGATGGCACCCTTCGTGAAAAAGCAATCCAAGGTCCCGTGGGCGATGATGCCACCTACGGTCTCCTTGGCGTTTACCTGCAAGACACGATCGATGTTGGCGATCGATTCGATCTTATTCTGGGCGGACGCTTCACCCATGTGGGTGCGGAGATTGGCCGTTTGGAAGATCCCGTGACCGGACGACCGACCTCCTTTTCAGATTCGTGGGAAAACGTCGTCGGTTCCGCCCGCGCGATTTACGATCTGGATGCGGGGGGGCGGCACAAGATTTTCGTGGGTGCCAGTCAATCCTTCAGGGCCCCGAACGTCGCCGACTTATCCCGGTTCGCAGCGAGCCGGACGGATCTCATCGAGACCGCATCGACCGATCTCGAGCCGGAAGAGTTTGTGACTTATGAAGTGGGCTTGAAACACCAGAGTGAAATTCTCAGCAGCGGTCTCAGTCTGTTTCGAACGGACCTCAGCAACTATATTACCAGCACCCCCACCGGCCGGATTGTAGACGGATTGCGTGAGGTGACGAAGCAGAATAGTTCCGAGGGCTATGTTCAGGGAGTCGAGTTTTTCGCCAGTTACAAACTAGGCCGAGGGTTCGATCTCTTCGGGAACGTGACCTGGCTGGAGGGCGAAGCGGATGTCTTCCTCGACCCCGAAACCAAGGTGGGAGTGCGCGAGCCCCTCAGCCGGATTCAGCCGGTCATCGGCACCGGCGGCATTCGGTGGATGGGACCAGGCGAACGCTTCTGGACGGAACTTACCGTCACCGCCGCAGGTGAGGCCACACAGCTCAATACCGGCGATCGCGGTGACACCCAGAGAATTCCGCCCGGGGGCACCCCAGGTTACACCTTGATGGATCTGGGGTTCGGCTGGATTGCCCGTGACGACGTGACCTTCTACGGTCGGCTGGACAATCTCCTGGACGAGGCCTACCGCGCTCACGGGTCGGGCAGTAATGAACCAGGATTTGGCGGAACGGTCGGGATGAAGGTCAGTTTCTAAGTCGGATCCGGGAAAATTCCGTCAAACTTCGCGAGATGGACAATCGCGATCTCGATCGAGGCACGGTGATTCGTTCTGCCTCGAGAGCGAATCAAGTGCCGGAAACGACGGAGAGATCAATCTCCACAACGAACGCCCCGCGCAGGTCGCCTTCTGCATAACCAATCGCTTGATCCTCAGGATAGTGCGCTTCCAGATGGGCTTGAAGCTCGGGTGTCAGCGAATCGATGGGACCGTGGCAGTTCAGGCACACACTTTGCACCATGATCGGCCGGTAGAAGACGACTTCAGTATCGCTGATTCGGCGGAGTTCGTGTTCCGGGAGCGCTTTGCCGAGATCCTTTTGCGATTGCCAGGCTTCGAGGATTTCCCAGTCTAGCTCGCCCGGCGCGTTGTCAGGATTGCGAGGTTTGAGGGAGGTACGGCCCACGTTGATTCCGGCAAACTGTTCGCTGGTGGAATCGGTCAGCGGCATGGCGATCTGCTGGCAAACTTGGACGGCGGAAACGGGATCGCCGGCCGCGAGCGCCGATTTGAGCTGGGAGCCCAGATTCTTCATGAGCGCGTCCGAAGCTTCGGTGCCCTTCTCGATGCTGAGTTGCCGTTCTTCCGGCGTCAACTCTGCCGATTCGCCGCCTGGTTGTTGGCACGCGGTCAGGATGATGAGAGAGATGAGGACGAGAGCAAGGGTGCGGAGCAGTTTCATGGCCGATGGGATGGATGGAAGAAGTTTCCCCTCCGGCGTCGCTGGTGGTCCCGGGGGACAGCCAACGCGCTTGGGCAGGGCATCGCCGAAGGGGAAATGGGGCCGAAGGGAAAGTCAACTGTTAGAAGGCAGCGCGTCGGGAGAGGTCGGCTTCGAGCGACCGCCGCGTTCCAGCCAGGCGAAGAGGGTCAGGACGCCAAGCGGCAGGATGATCCACCAGATTCCGGCGGCAATCCCGGTGACTTCGGGAAGCCGGACTTTGCCAAATTGCCAGACGCTGAGGATATGCTCGTTGACCCAGGGATAGCTCACGGCATAGGCGACGCCGCCGACGAGCATCCCGAAAAAACCGGTGAGGGCGTGAAGACGTCCGGTAGCGATCGCGGCCACGCCGGTTCCCGGGCAGTAGCCATAGAGCGCCATGCCGACGCCAAAGATGCCGCTGCCCAGGATCACGCCGAGCAGGTTCGCGTCCTTGATGTGATAGCCTTCGAGCAAGCCGCCGCCCATCATCGCGAAGACGCCGATCCCCCCCACCACAATCGCGGTGAGCATGATTTTCAGGACGGTCAGGTCTTTGAAGCGGAAGAGGTTGACGATGACGTTGTAGTCGGTCACTCGACCTTTATTGAGAAGGATACCGAAGATGAGGCCGAAGCATCCGGCGAGGACAAGTCCGGTGGTGGAACTGGTAGAGATGGGTAAATTCATGGGATGTGAGGGTGAAAGTTTCGAGAGGGGTTAGGCGACTTTCCGGCGGAAGAGCAGCTTTGCGGTGAGGATTCCGGTGACAAACATGACCGGGAAGAAGACCCAACTGGCGAGGGCGAGTTGAAGGGTTCCGCTGATGCCGTGGCCACTGGTACAGCCGCCCGCCATCCGCGCGCCATAGAGTAAAATCGCTCCGCCGAAGAAGGCGGCGATCATTCGTTTCGGGACGCTGGGCCCTTGAAATTCTTCCCAGACGCCGGGCACCTTTTCCCATTGGAAATCGCCTCCCAGCTTGGCGCTGAGGAAGGCTCCCACGGCGGTGAAGATGAGAAAGAGGGTGCTGTAGCCGATCGCGGGGGTGGTCTTGGCCCAGTAAGCCGTTTCCTTGACCGCGTCCATCCCGACAAAGGCGCTCGCCAGCCAACCGGAGAACTTCGACACCTCGGTCGACATCCCGAGCGGTTTATCGACGACCAGGAACACCAGCCAGCTGAGGATTCCGATGCCGGTGCCGACGAGGTAAGGATTCCACGCTTGTTGGCGAAGCGAGAGGGACAGAGGGAGTTGCTTTTGAGAAGGGTTCATTTGTGAGGTAGAATAGGTAAATGTTGAAGAAATCTATATTCGCATATACGAATATATGGATTAGAATCTCCCAACGTCAAAGAAGAAATGTCTCAGATTCCTCAACCCATGGATCGCGCGGCCCTCGAACGCATTGCTCGTGTCTTTGCGACATTTTCGGATGCGACGCGGCTCGCCATCCTCCAAGAACTCAAAAACGGCCCCCAGACCGTCGGCCAGCTCGTCCATGAGATCGGCGGTTCTCAGGGAAATGTTTCCAAACAACTCCAGCTCTTGTTCGATGCCGGTTTGCTGGAGCGCGAGAAGAAGGGCAACCAGGTGTTTTACGCGATTTGCGACAATGTCGTTTTCGACCTCTGCAAACTGGCCTGCGACAAGCTGAATCGCGATTCCGCCGCTGCGGTCGAGTTTTCGTTCGAGATTTAGCCAATCACTCCCGCAGCCCATCGACAAAGGCGCCGAACGAGAGCCCGACGTCCAGTTCCGCCTCCAGCTGATCCGCGCGACTTCGCAGCTCGGCCTTACTCCAGCGTTTCGGTTCGAGCGACGCAATCACGACCAGGTTCCGCGTGTTCGGCACGGTGAACAGGTAGACGCTGGGGAACGCTTCTCGAATCGCAGAGAGGTCCGCGTCCGTCGTGGGGTCTGTCTCGATCAAGTTGAAGGCGACCAAGCCGCCGGGTTTGAGGCGCTCCTGAATCTGCTGAAGAAAGGTGACGGTTTTGAGCCGCTGCGTCACCTGGTCCAACCCCGAATCCGCCTTCGGCCGCAAAAAGGCATCCATGTAAATGGCGTCAAATGGCCCCGTGGAACGACCTAGAAAATCGAACGCGTCTTCCGTGTGAATCTGGGTGCGCGGCCCGTTTTGGGTCCCGAAATACTCTGCTGCGACTCGAACCACCGCCGGATCAATCTCCACCGCTTCGACGAGCATCTCCGGGAAAGCATGGTTCAAAAAGCGGACCATTCCACCGCCGCCCAGCCCCACGATGAGCACCCGTTCCTGCGGTTGGCGAAAGAGGAACGAGACAAAGAGGTGACGCGTGTAGAGGACTTCCAGCTGATGGGGGGCGCGCAGGTCGATCGCGGATTGGCGTTGCTCGGCCCCATTTTCTTCGACAAAGAGCAGACTGCGAATCTCGGCCCGTTCCCGAACCCGAATGAGGGAAAAATCCGAGGTGGTTTCGTGGAGGATTTCGCCAAAGGCCTGTTCCGCGTAGGTGCTGGGAACGCGACTCAGTTGGAATAGCAGCAGGAAAATCGAGCCCAGACAGAGCGCCATTCCCAACGGTAAAATCAGTTTTTTCAAGAACGCAGTCTGCCCTCTCTACCGCGTTTGCCAAGGGTTAGAATTCGGCTCGACGCCTTTCCCGGCGGAGGTTACCACTCCTCATGGACGAACTCCGGCTATCCCAGGTTCGCTACGCGCTGGTTTATCCCAATGTGGGGCCGGTGCTGTTGCGTCCCATCGTTCCGGAAGACGAGGCGCTGGCGGCGGAAGCGTTCGAGCGGCTCTCTCCCCAATCTCGCATTCACCGTTTCTGGACCTTTTGGAAGACGCTCCCGCAGACGCAGCTGAAATCCCTGACCACTCCGGATGGAACGGATCACGGGGGCTGGATCCTGATCGATCCTTCGCCGGAGGCGGATTTCCCCGCGTTCGGAGCCAGCTCGTTCTGGCGCGATCGTAAGAACCCGAATCAAGCGGAAGTGTCCTTCACCGTCGCGGATGAATGGCAGGGCCACGGGTTGGGAACCTTGCTCCTGGCCACGCTTTGGATCACGGCTTGGGAGGTGGGGATCGATCGGTTCTTCGCGGTGATTTCGCCGGCCAATTCCGCCGTCGCGGCCTGGTTTGAGCGCCTCGGGGCAGAGGTCGAATCCGGCGATCAGCAACTCGAAGTGCGGCTCGATCTGGAGAAGCCGAGCGACGTGGCGGACGGCGCGTTCGAAGCCTGGCGAGGTTCCCAATCGCGTCACCGGTTCGCGCTCTGCGTCCGGGCGCTGCTGACTCAGGATGAATTGGCGAATACCGGCAACCAACTGTGACCGACTCCAAGATGCCGATGTTTCAGCTGGAAGAAGTCCATTTGGGATTCGGCGCGCAGTCCATTCTGGAGGGGTTTAATCTGAAGATCGCTCCGGGCGAAAAAGTGGTTCTGCGAGGGAAATCCGGGACCGGAAAGTCCAGCCTTTTGCGGCTCTTGCTCGGATTCGTTCGTCCGGACCGCGGAGAGGTT
>CAYGQD010000212.1:0-12522 GCA_964351855.1 uncultured Verrucomicrobiales bacterium | reverse complement strand
GGCGCGGGAAGGACCGTAGCTGCCGATCTGGTAGGTGGTGATGCGGGTGAGATCAGTCTGGAAGGCGAGAAATTTGAGGTCGTAGATGGCCCGGAGGTATTCCTTGGGGGCGTCCGTTGAAGCATCCAGGGCGATGGAATCGCGGTCGATGTTCGGCAAGGGGACCTTGAGCCAGTCCTGGGAGCGTTCGACGCGCTGCTCGACTTCGCGGACGGAGGTTTCGAACTCGTCCAGTTTGCGTTGATCGGCGATGCCCAAGTTTCTGCGTAGCGACTTCGACTGATCGAGGACGAGGTCCATGATGCTGCCGGTGTTTTTCAGCTTCTGCCGATCACTCTGGCTGGCCCCGTCCTGGCCGAAGAGGCGCTCGAAAATCTGTTTGGGATCACACAGCGCGGGAATCGGTTGGCCTTTTGCAGTGTAAGAGAGCGTGGTCGTGCGGGTTCGCGGCCCCACACCGCCATCGGTGGAGAGCGTGAGTGAGGCGAGCCGGGTGCGATCGCCTAAGCGCTGGGCGGCAAATTGATCCAGCGAAATCGAATTTTGGTAGGTGACGCCCTGGAGGTTGTTGGCGGTAAGGAAGGTGTCGCCAGTGTCATGACCGTTCATCGATCGACAACGCGGATGCGAGATGCCACCAATGATCGAGACATCCTCCATCAGCGGTTGCAAGGGCTGAAGGACGCGGCTGAGCTGGTATTCTTTCCCGGAACCGGTGGGGAACCAGCCCCATTCGCGATCCGGTGCGTCTTCTTTGGGAACGGCGATGCCGAACGGAAACATGATGGCGCACATGCGGCGCGGTAGCTCGTCGCTGTTAGCGGACGTGGCCATGCTTTCGAACCAGGGGAGCGCCAGAGTGACTCCAGCGCCTTTGAGGGCGGTGCGACGATCGAGATGCCAGGATTTTTTCATTTGGTCAGAAAGGCTTCACTGTTCACGAGATCCACGATGAGCTTTTTCAAGCGAAAGTCATTTTCGACAAATTGGCGGGTCAGAGTTTCGACCGTCTCACGATCGCCGAGATCCAAGGAGCGTCCCAACGCATAGCCCATCATGCGCTTGGCGAGGGAACGCGCGAACCAGTCCGAACGTTCTTCGAGCAGGTAGCGCTTCAGCTCATCGAATCCATCGATCTCGGTGCCGTTCGGCAAGGTGCTGCTCACGTCCGGTGCAGTCCGCCAGCGACCAAGAGCATCGAAGTTTTCCAGCGGAATGCCCCACGGATCGATCCCTTCATGGCAACTGCGACACGACTCTTTCTCGCGATGAACCGCGAGTTGGTCTTTCAAACTCAACCCGGCCAGATCCGGGTTTTCCGGGTCCAACTCCGGGACTTCCGGCGGAGGTGGCGCGGGCGGCGAATCGAGCAGGCGATCGAGAATCCAGACAGCGCGTTTGATCGGGTGCGAATCCTCACCGTTGGAGCTGGCGAGAAGAAACGCGCCTTGAGCGAGCAAGCCACCACGACGATCCTCCGGCTTCAGCGCGACGTATTCCAAGCGAGAAGAACGCGGGCTCGGAAGACCGTAGTGTTGAGCCAGAGCACGATTGAGTAAGGTCCAATCCGCGTCGATCAAGTCGATCGCCCGGCCATCGCTGTGGAGAATTTCGGCAAAAACGGACTGAGTTTGGCGGCGCATGTCCTCTTTCAGGGCGTTGTCGAAGTCCGGAAAAAACTCCGGGTTCACCGCCACACGATCGAGAGCCTCGAGATCGAGCCATTGATTCGTGAAATGAGCGGCAAATTGTTCAGCTCGTGGATCGGCCAGCATCCGGTCCACTTCGCGATCGAGCATCCCGGGTTGACGGAGGGACTGCTGTGCAGCGAGTTGAAAGAGCCGCTCGTCGGGCATCGAACTCCAGAGAAAATAAGACAATCGGGTCGCGATTTCGAAGTCGTTCAGGGGTTGGAGGTCCGCGTCCTCCAAGCTGCGGTTTTCGACGATATAGAGAAAGTGAGGGGAGACCAAAACCGAAGCGAACGTCTCGCGCATCGCCGCCTCAAACGAATCAACCGTTGGCCGAATCGCCTGATAGAGCTGAAGCGTCCTCTCAACCTCCTCCGGGCGAAGCGGACGGCGGTAGGCCCGCGTCATGAAGCGCTCCAACCGATCGCGGACCGATTCGAGGCCCTCTTCATCAGAAGAAACCGGCCCCAACAAAGCGAGATGGCTCGGCGGCGGCCAACTGGCGAGGACCGGAGCTTGGAACTCGACCGATTCAATCGCGATATCCAGTCGCGAGCCAAACGGCGGTGGTTCGGGCAACGTTTTCGGTTTTTCCCCTTTCTTCGGCTTCGGCGGAGTCGCCGCGTAGGGTTGATCCGGATAGCGCAACTCATTCCCATCCGCGTCGAGAAAATCCAACATCACGATCATGCCTTTGAACCCGGATCGCCCGAAGGAGATCGGCCCCGGTTGGGGAAAGTCCTCCATCCGGCCGGATAAGGTGAAAACCTGCGATTCCGGACTGACGTCAATCTCGCCAATTTCCCCGCGAGGAACGTGAATGATTCCGGGCACGTGCCCCAGGGAAACTCGGATCTTGGGATAGCCAGCGGCGTCCGGAATCGATGCCCGCGCTCGAATCCGGAGTTCGAATTCGCCGCTTCGAGGAAACTCCTTCAGGTCGAGTATGAATTCCGGGCGAGCCGGAAGATGGCCAGCGACTTTTCTGGTTGGAAGATTTCCAACCGCCGTCTTCTCCTGAGCAAACTGATGCAGCTGAGGACGCTCGCCGCTGACGATCGCTTCATCGAGCGCCTTTCGCGCCGCTTCGAGATACACCTCAATCTGGGTCGGAGACATTTCGAGTGTCGCCCCATTGTTGAGAAAGCCCTCGCTCGAACTCGGGTCCGGAGGAAGATCCCGCGCGAAATCGAGATTCACCCCGAGGAGATCACGCATCGTGTTGGCGTATTCATAACGCGTCAGGCGACGGGTCACCACCCGTCCATCGGCCCAGCGCGCTGCTTCGGCCGCTTCCCGCAGCGCGTCGGACAACCAGTCCGTCAGGAGCTTGCGCTGCACGGCGCTCGGCTGGGGAGACTTGCGCGGCGGCATTTCGCCAAGGCTGAGTTGATCCAGCGCATCATGCCAAATTTCGGGATTGAACGACTGGGAAACATCGGCGCTGAGAAGATCGAACCGGACGTCGCCTTTCTGCTTTTCCGGACCGTGACAGTCGAAGCAAAGTTCGGCCAGGATGGGGCGAAACTCGTCTTGAAAGCGCTTCTCCAGCGAGGCATCGCTCTTCGCCGTCGCAAAACTCGGGCCCACGGCAACGCAGCAAATCGCAGCGATCACGAAGAAATAAGGGCGGTGGAGCCAGTTTCGGAGCATCATTCCCAGGAAACACGCTCAGGCGGCAAGGTGCCTTTCAAAACGAGGACCGGTTCGTGCCACGGGATCGGCGTTCCCCTGCGGTTTGCGGTTTACGCTTCCCCGTACGGTGCTTAGTTCACCGCCCCATGTCAGAACTAAGCAAGGCTTACCAACCCGCCGACGTTGAAGAAAAATGGTTTTCTCAATGGACGGAAGCGGAGTGTTTTCGCGGCGACGAAACTTCGTCGAAACCCGCGTATTCCATCGTCATCCCGCCGCCCAACGTCACCGGAATTCTGCATCTCGGCCACGTCCTGAACAACACGATCCAGGACATCCTGGCGCGACGCGCTCGTCAGCAGGGGAAAGCCGTCCTCTGGCTCCCGGGGACGGACCACGCGGGCATCGCGACCCAGAGCAAGGTGGAACAAAAGATTCGCAAGGAAGAGCAGAAGACGCGCCGGGATCTGGGGCGAGAGGCCTTCCTCGAGCGAGTCTGGGATTGGAAAGAGCAACATGGCGGCATCATCATCAAGCAGTTGAAACGACTCGGCTGCTCCTGTGACTGGGATCGCGAACGCTTCACCATGGATGAGGAATACAGCCGCTGGATTTCAAAGATCTTCGTGGATCTCTTCGAGGAAGGGCTGATTTACCGCGGAAAACGGATGGTGAACTGGTGCCCGAAATCGCTCACTGCGCTGAGCGATGAAGAGGTCATCATGAAGCCGCAGAAAGGGAAGTTTTACACGATGCGCTATCGCATTGTCGGAGACGAGGAACGGTTTGTGGAGATCGGCACGACGCGCCCAGAGACGCTGATGGGTGACACGGCGGTGGCGGTGAATCCGAAAGATCCGCGCTATCAGGACCTCATCGGCAAAGAAGTCTGGCGCCCCTTCCCGAAGGCGAGGATCCCAGTGGTGGCGAGCGACCACATCGACATGGAGTTCGGGACCGGAGTCCTCAAGGTGACGCCGGCCCACGACAAAGCGGACTTCGAGATCGGCGTGAAGAACGATTTGCCGATCATTGATGTCTTCAACCCGGACGCGACCCTCAATGAGCACGCCGGTCCCGATTTTGAGGGAATGGATCGCTTTGAAGCACGAGTGAAGGCTGCGGAAAAGCTGGCCGAGATGGGCTTGCTGGTGAAGGAAGAAGATTATGAGAACAATGTCGGGTTCAGCGAGCGGGCGGACGTCCCGATCGAGCCCCGGATCTCGATGCAGTGGTTCATGAAGTATCCCTGCGTCAAAGAAGCGACCGAAGCGGTGGCCAGCGATGCGATCACCTTTCGCCCGGAACGCTGGAAGAAGACCTATCTCCACTGGATGGAAGGCATTCAGGACTGGTGCATCAGCCGCCAATTGTGGTGGGGACACCAGATTCCGGTCTGGTATCGCAAGGACAAAGCCGAGGATTTGAAGAACGCGGAATCTCTGGATGCTGCCTCGATCGGTGCCGATCTCTATTGTGGGATCGAACCACCGGATGACGCGGGGAACTGGATTCGGGACGAGGACGTGCTCGACACCTGGTTCAGCAGCTGGCTTTGGCCCTTCGCGACGATGGCGGATTCCGATGGGAAGAAAACGCCCACGCTGGAGAAATTCTATCCCACCGCAGATCTGGTGACGGGTCCGGACATCATCTTTTTCTGGGTCGCTCGCATGATCATGGCCGGTTATCGCTTTCAAGGCGAATTGCCGTTCGCGAACGTCTTCTTCACTTCGATCGTCCGCGACAACAAAGGCCGGAAAATGGCCAAGCAACTCGGCAATTCACCCGACGTGATGGAGCTGATGGAGAAATACGGAGCGGATAGCTTGCGTTTCGCCCTGCTGCGGATGGCCCCCGTGGGTCAAGACATTCGCTTCGACGAAAAGCAGGTCGAAGAAGGCCGAAATTTTGGCAACAAATTCTGGAACGCCTGCCGCTATCGCCAAATGCAGGGCGAGGTCGATGCCAAACCTGCGGCTCCCAGCATTTACGCGATCGACATCCTGGCCAAACTGGATGACTTCGAAATCAATCTGGAGCGCGCCTACGCGAACTACAAGTTTAACGAAGTCGCTCAGCTACTCTACGATTTTGTGTGGAGCGACTTCTGTTCGTGGTATCTGGAGTCGATCAAAGGCGACTTTGCCGAAGACGCCGACCCCGCCCGAAAATCGGCTACCTTGCAGACGGTTGATGGCATTTTGCGCCGCACTGTCCAGCAGTTGCATCCTTTCATGCCCCACCTCACCGAGGAAATCTGGGAAAACCTGGGATTCGCAACTGAAGGCGAGTTCCTCATGCTCAAGCCCCTCCCGACCGAGCGACCACTGGCTGGATTGAACGGGGAAAGCGTCGAACGCAGTCGCCGCCAAGCCGAGGCCGTCTACCACGCCGTGGGACGAGCCCGGAATCTGAAGGCGGAATACAATCTGGCCTCCAGCAAAAGCATGACCTTCATCATCGCACCGAACGAAGATTGGGTTGCTAAAGAAGCCGAAGTCTTCCGCTCTCTGGTCGGAGCTGCGGCGGTCAACATCGATCCCGATTACGAATCTGAAAAAGGCGAACCCAGCGCCTTGACGGACATCGGTCGCATCTACATGCCCTTGGCCGGACTCGTCGATGTCGATGCGGAAAAGAAGCGCCTCAGTGGGGAACTCGCCAAAGTGGAGAAAGAAGTCGCCATCTGCGAGAAGAAGCTCTCGAACGAGAAATTCGTCGCCAACGCAAAGCCGGAAGTCGTAGCCAAGGAACGGGAACGGCTGGAGAGCTGGAATGCCCAAAAGGCGCAGTTCGAGGAAATGCTGGCGGCGTTGAAATAGCCGCCGAAGCTTTCCGATGACGCTGCGCTACACCCTCACGCCACCCGTGCTGAAAATAGGGGCTGGCAAGCACTTCGATCGCCAAACCAGGATTCCTTCCTGGCTGCGAACCGGAATCGGCCTGGCCGCGATCGTTTTTGGCATCGTCTGGCTAGCGGGTATTGATTTCAACGGAACCGCTTCTCTGGCCTTCCTTTTTCCGGTGATCTACATCCTTCTGGGAGCTTTTCTGACGATCAGACGCCCGCTCTGGATTCGACGTTGCGTTCGAAACACCTTCGCCGGAAAGGGCGACGCAATTTCGATAACCCTGCACGCGACGGAGGAAGGCCTGAGCGTGGAAAGCCAAGAGTCTTCCGGAAAGAGCGACTGGTCAGCTTTTGTCGATCACCTTACCGACAAAGACGGTGTGATCATTTATCCACAAAAGAACCTCTTCGTATTCGTTCCAAGTTCAGCGGAAGTCGATGGAGCAACGTTTCAGGAGTTCGTGGCGCTGGTTCAGAAAAAGGTGATCAAGAAGGTGTGAAAGCCGGAATCCAACCCAGATCTCAAGCCACACTCAAATCCGTATAAGGACTCTGGTGGAGCGCCTCACCTCAACCTTATTTCTCCACTTTCCGATAGAGAAACGCGTCGGAGGTCACCAGCGACGTGATCAACGCCTTCATGCTGCCGCCGCTCTCACGATACGCGTGATGAGCCGCCTGGAGAACGGGGGCATCGTTGAGGGTCTCGTTACGCCCCATCCAAAATCGAAACGCGTGACGGACGAAGACTTGCTCAACGCGCTCGCTTTCCGAAAGCTTGAGAATCATTTCGATCGCGTTCGCGACAGGACCGTCCAGTTCAGGATCGCCGGATTCGATGATCTCACCCCTGGTGTCCACCGGCTCGCCCAATTCCGTCGTCCGGAATAGGCCGGCGTGGTTATACATTTCGAAGGGCATTCCCAGCGGGTCCATTTTGTCGTGGCAGCTCCAGCAATATTTCTCCTGAGTGACGCGCATGCGATGCCGAAGCGTGGTTCCGGGCTCGTCCGGTAACATGGCATCCACCGTGATGGGCACGTCAGGAATGCCGCCGCCAAGCAAGCGCTTGCGAACCCAGATTCCGCGATGGATGGCGTGGTTATCCATCGCATCTGAGTGCGAAACCAACCAACTGGGATGCGTCAGAATGCCGAGGCGTTCACCTTCAGGAGCTGTGGCGAGAGTTCGTTCAGGCTTCATCGATCCGGTGCCAAACGAACGGCGGCTGACCCGGGCGTAGATTGGCTCTCCATCGAATTTTGCCTCCGCCACATTGACGTTAATATCGCTTCGCTTCCGTTTTTGATCCCGTTCAAGCTGCGTTTTCTTTGTCTCCAGCGCTTTCTTTTCACGCTCCAGAGTCTTTTTCGTACCCTGGTCCAACGCATCATCCTTCAACTTGGCATTCACCTCTGCAAGGTCCGTCTTCACAGACTCCAGCTTCGCCATAAACTGCGCAGCGAGTTCTGCATCTGCGGCTTTCTTCGCGGCGGAAGCTACCTTCTGTTCTTCCGGAGTGTGATAACGCCCGAAGTAGGTTTTGTCGGCGTTGGTTACCACGACCTTCTGGGTGGTGAGCAACTCTTTGAGGACATCCTTGTCTTCTTCGAGGATCAGCTCGATCAGGCGATCAGTGCTCGCGGCAGCATCGAACATCGCGCGGTGGTGCGAAGTGCCTCCGGGGGCACCGGTTTTCGCCTGTGCCGCATTGTCTTTGCAAATGTAGCCGGCTAAATCGTGGTCGAAGTAATCGCGAAAGAACCGCAATATTCGTGGTTTACGGATGCTGTCGTCGGCCAGCATACGAGTGACTTCACGCTCCACGTCTTCCCGAGTTCGCATGCGTCCATCAACAATCGCTTGCCGGAGTTGTTCGTCAGGACGGATGTAGCGCAAGGCGTGGTTGACGGCGAGCCCCAGCTCCCAGTCCTGGAGCATGATCCGTCCGTGTTTGTCAGGCTTACCGGTCTCAACCAGCTCCGGGCGGAACAAGGCATCGCGATCGAGAAAAATCGACGAAAGGCCCATGAAAACGCCGTTTTCTTTCCCAACTTTGTCAATCGTGTCTTTGACGACCGCTAGGTAGTCATCGGACTCTTTCGGAGTGGGCGGCCGGAAGGTGAGGGCCTCGAAAAGATAGTCCACTGCGGCACGCAGGCTCTCGTCCGTGACGTTCGGAGCCTGAAGCAGATCGTATACCGGTGTGATCGGGCGGACGACTTTGGTGTTGTAGACAATGGCAGAGAGGAGTCCGCGGAGATCCCCCGGAGGCTTAACCTTGTCGTAGGTTCGGGGATCGTCGGTGATCTGCTCGGGGTTGGCGAGACTCAGTGGCCCGTAAGCCATGTATTTGAGGATGTCTTCCGCCTTGCCCAGGATCTGGGTCGCCTCGGCACTGTTGACGGTGTAAAAGTCGGGGTAATTCTCGAAACCGTGTTTTCGAGCCGAGGAAAGAACCACCGGCACACTCTTCACTGCGGTCGCGTAGGCTACCGTTCCCCCCTCCCATCGGATGATCCGGTCGGTTCCAAAGTAGAGCTTCAGTTCACCACCATGGTTGGTGGGAACGACGTCGCCATGGGTGCGAAGCCCCGGCTTCTCCGGATCGAAGTCCGGCTCCGTGTTAATCAGTTCATTGAGCCGGGTGATGTGCTCCTGGGGCGTGACTCGCCAGATCCGGGCGGGCGAAGAGGTTGGAACCAATTCGACACCTTCCGGCAAGGGGCCGAAAAGCAGGTTGTGATCGATGAAGTTTCCCTTGTTGGGATCGAGATGGGCGTAAAAACCGCCCTTGTCCTCCATCGCCGTTTCCAACTCGCCGACAATCCAATCGGAAAACCGCAGTCGCTCGATAGCATCCGGCTGCGACTTCTTTTTCGGCGGCATCTCTCCCAGCGCAACCTGGGCCCAAACCGATTTCCAAACCGCAGCGTTGATCTCATCGACCGGGCCTAACTCAAGCAGGTTCAGATCGGCCTCGTTCGTGACGTCGTCGTGGCATTCGACGCAATGCTTATCCAGAAACCCCAACGCAAGGTTGTCGAAATCAGCGCGGATTGGCTCGCCGGGAATATAGGTATCAGCGGCCCGGGCGAACGTTCCCAGCACGGCAACGACCGCGATGATGGGGGCGAGAGTCCGACTGCTCATACAAGAAGCTCTCGAAGGGGGCCGCTGCCAGAATCAAACTTGGCCGCCATCTGCTCGCTCATATTGAAGCGGTCGCACTGAACGCCGACGGTGTTGAGGATGGTCGAGTAAAGCGCGTTGATCGGGCGCTTGCCGTCCAGCTGCGTGAAGCAACCGGTCTTGAAAATGCCGTCGCAGTTACCCAGAAGCATCACCGGCCAGTTGGCCCCGTTGGTGTGCTGCTTGTCGGCGTTGTTGCTGGTGTAAACGATGAGGGTGTTGTCCATCATCGTGCCGCTACCTTCAGGGACGCTTTCCAGCTCCTCCATCAATCTCACGAGCATGCGACTGTTGTATTGGCGGATCTTAATCCAGATCGGATTGTCCTCCTGCTTCATGTGGCCAAGATTGTGGCCTTGCTGCTCAACGCCGAGCCCTTTCCACGCTCCGAAGATCTCGCCCCGACCGGAACCGATCGTGAGCACACTGGTAATTCCGGATTTAAGGGCCGAAACGCCCAAATCGAGGAGGATGTCATGCCAGTCTGTCTCGAATTCCGGGTTGGTGTAGCGATCGTCCACTTTGGGAGCGAACTTGCGCAGGTGATCGGAAACGCTGCCGAGGCGCTCCCGGAGGCCGTTGATGTCGTTGAATCCTTGAACGTATTGTCCGTAGCGTCGCTGATCAGTGATGGGTAGAGCCCCACCCTTCGCTGCCGCCAACTCTTCGATCCGGTCGAACATGGTGGACTTGGCTTCATGCTGCTGGCGAATGTCACCCTGAGAAATGCCGCCGTAGAGCATCTGGTAGAGGTGATTCGGGTTCGAATGCATAAAAATGGGCTGCCCCGCGCCGCTGGCCGAAAGATTTGCGACTGTAGGCTTCGCTTTCATATTCTCCTTCGAATCCATCCCGATGCAAAGATGAGGCAGAAGCGTTTCCGGAAGCACCTTGCTCAGCTCATAATCGATCGTGGGTCCGCTAGGGGGCACGCCATCACTGCCGCGGTAGCCACCGAGCGCTCCGAAAAAGGCACTGTGCGAGGGACTGGTGTGGACCCCATGCAGACCGCTGATGATGTGGAGACGCTCTTTGTAGGGTTCCAAAGCCTCGATCGGCTCGGGCAATTTGGCTCCGGCCAGCGATCCGCTGCTTGTCATTCCCGCAGGAATTGCCGTTGCCGGTTCAAATCCCTGGTTTTGCATGAAAAAGATCACCCGTTTCGGGCCACCGGAGTTCTTGGAAGCGGCTTGGCCGATTCCGGGCAGCATCGAGGATCCAATTGCGGCTCCGACACCGGTTGCGAGGGTCTGAAGTGATTTTCTGCGGCTAATCATGGGAGGTAAAGGATTTGGTCGGAGCTTTCACGGGGGGCAAGTCCGGTTTTTTTCGGAAAAGTTGAGAGTTTTTTTGGGAACTTTGATTGCTCCATCGATCCCAAAACTCGCGCGAAGCCGTCAAGGCGACCTTCAGGACGCTAATTCACGTCTAAAAGCGAGCTACCATCCGTCATCTTCCTTGAAACTTCCAGAAACCGATCCGCAAAATTTCGGCAGTTTTCTCCCCTCGATGAGGGAAGCGTTTTGCCACCGGGTTCTTCAAGAACGGGCGCACCGAACTGCGGTCGATGATGCGATTGGGGAGAAGCTGCGCTTGAATTCACCTTTCGCAGGATAACTTCGATGACGTAGAATAGCGACAGACCAATCATGCCTGATTCAAACCAACCAAGCGATCCGCTCATCATTCAGCCCGGCCAGGGAATCGGGGCTGGTGTCGATTTGCTGGAGGCGCTCGTCGGCCATTTTTCTGACGGCGAAGCCGGGCTGGAGGATATCGATCCGAAGCTGCTCAAGCAACTGCGTGAGGAACTTTCCCGGGGACCTTTTTTCAGCCTGGATATGAAACATCTCTGGCTCATGATGGAAAAAGCCCTCGTTGTGTCGGGGCGCAATCCTGGAAATGGAGGTGAAATTCGGCTGCTCAACCTCGCCTGCGGACATTGCGAGGAGGGAGCGATCCTTTCGGCATTTTTCGGGAAGCTGGGCAGCAACGTTCGCCAGTTCGCGATGGACTTGCGAGGCCCCGAAATCGACAAAGCCCGTCGACGTTACTCCGCAACCGAACAGCTCTTTCGGAACGCCGGGATTCCAGGAATTCGGGAAGAGGACGAAGGCAACGCGGTAGAGTTCGTGGCTGATGATGCGACCAAGCTGATTGGCTACGGCCAAATCCCCGCTCAGTTTGATGTCATCTTCATCCGGCATCAGAACCTGTGGCACGATCGAGACGTCTGGCGGCGAATTTACGAGTTTGCTCTGACCAGGATCGAACCCGAGCACGGCGCCCTCATGATCACGTCCTATTTCGATCGGGAGCATCTGTTGGCGCTGGAGCTCTTGAAAAAACTGGGTGGCAAGGTGCTGTTCACCGGTCAGAACCCCAACACCCGTGAATTGGACTATCCAGGGAAGACCGTTGATCGCCACGTCGCGGTAATCGCGCAGACCGAAAACACGGTGGCGAAAGATCTGGGAATTCGCTAGAGGTCGAAAACCCAGAGGCCATGCAACTCCACTTCAGAAAGGCGACCCGGGAAGATGTCCGGCATCTGGTGAAGATGCTCGCCAAAGACAAGTTGGGCCGATTACGAGAGGACTACCGGGAACCGCTGCCCGCAGTCTATTTCAACGCCTTCGAGGCCATCGACAGCGATCCTAACCAAGAGCTTACCGTGGTGGAAACTGAAGCAGGCGAAGTGATCGGCACTCTGCAACTCAGCTTTATCTAATACCTGATTTATCAGGGCGAGATCCGGGCCCAGATCGAGGCGGTTCGCATCCGCGAAGGCCTGCGCGAAGCGGGCATCGGGGAGCGCCTGCTTCGTTGGGCGATCGCCCGGGCGCAAGCTCGTGGAGCCCAATAGCTGCAATTGACCACCGACAGAGAGCGGCCGGAAGCCCTCACATTTTACGAGAAGTTAGGCTTCAAAGCTTCGCACGAGGGTTTGAAACTGCATTTTTAGTTGGACTCTCCCTTTGGAGTCGGATCCCACTTTCCGATGGTTAGACCGTCGATTTGGAGATTACCTCGTTGAGTAGCCGCCTGTGCCGAATCAGCAATACGCGTCGAAAAAGAGCAGAAACTTCGGCAGGTTTCCAGAGCGGCCGAGGTAAGTTGTGTGCCCACGAATCCCGACATGCACAAACC
>CAYGQD010000211.1:0-12573 GCA_964351855.1 uncultured Verrucomicrobiales bacterium | reverse complement strand
GATAATCCTTCGGATCCTTCACCAGCCCGGCTCGTACCGGATTGAGATCAATATAGGTCGCCATCGTCGTCAATGCCTCCCGCGTTCCCTCCACCGCGACACACCCGTAACGCGACTCCCACAAGGTCCCGCGCCGCCCGTGCTTCTTGTTATACCAAGCCGAAAACCGTCGCTTCAACATCTGCATGAACTTGGGCAGATCGAACATCTGTCGCTTGATCCGATCGGTAATATCCCGCGCCGCCTCCTCATTCCCCGCGCTCCGGAAATGGTTCACCCGCCACTGCACCTCTTGGATGTATTCCTCGCTAAACGCGATCTTCATCCGGGAAAAGAGCGCCTCCTCACTCATCGCTTCGCGGAGTTCCTCCGCCTCCCGAGCATCCGGCAGGGAGAGAAGGATGTGAAAGTGATTCGACAGGCAACACCAAGTCAGCGCTTCCAACCCGCAAAAGGCGAGCAACTGGTTCATGAGCAGCCGAAACTGCTCCTTCTCCTCATCCCCAAAAAGAAAATCGCCGCCTGCCGTTCGGCTAAAAACGTGCACTCCAGTCCCAGACGGGAGATCTTCCGTCAAAATACGTGTTGTCATTGGTTTGTTTCAAGTTTCGCCACCATCCAAGAACGCACCTTTCCAACAGTCAACCTGTTTTACTATGTTTTTTGGTTGCCGGTTTCGTCATTGAACAGGGTGAGGCGGATCATCTGGCCATCGGCGTTGTAGGCGAACTCGGTGATTCGGGGCGCATCGTGACAGGGGTCGGGAATTTGTGCGTTGTTCGTTGTGCTTTGTGCTTGGTTGCACGGGTCGATCCCTTCGAGGAGGCGGATGCGTCTCCCCACATTGTCATTGACCCAGCGCGTCTCGATCCCGTTGGGATCGATCGCGGCGACGGCCTCGCCGTTCTTGCCGTAGCGGGTGCTGCTAACGATGACCAAATTGGAACGTTCCGGGACATTGTCGGGCCGGGTGTAAAGCGCTCCACCGTTGGTGCCGACGGAGACTTGGGCGATCCCGCGCCCGATCGGGTCGAAATAACGGCTCTGGTAGATGCGCCGGGCTCTGGGCTCGGCATCGTTGGGACCGTTCAGCGGCCCGTAACCGGTGGCGTCGTAGAAGCGCAGATATTGCGTGTAGAAATGGCCCATCCCTTCAAAATTTTCCTCTGAATTTATGGCTAGGTCGATTTTTAACGTAAAAAAGGCCCGTCCCTCCAAATTCTCCCCCCCTGGATTTTGAGGGCTTCGACCCGGCTGAGGCGGTCATTGTTGCTCTCGGCGCTGCCGTAGAGGGTCTGGACGATGCGGCCATCCGGGTAGATGGTGGAGGTGCGCCGGGCGGTGTTGCCGGTGGAGCCGTCTTCATAAGTGTAGCCGACCGCCGGGGTGGAGCCGGTTACCGCTCCGGAATGCGCCTGGCTGTCTTCGGTCAGTTGCCCGAAGTTGCCATACTGGTAGGCGACTTCATTGACGACGTTGCCGACCCCGACGCCGGATTGATCGTAGCTGGTCACGGTGGCGACCATGCCACGCACTTCATAGCTGGTGCCGATCCGTTTGATGGCTTGGTCGATGTCGTCGCCGAAGGCAACGACCCGATCCTGAGTCTGGCGACCGAGCAAGTCGTACTCATAGAGGTGAACCGTCTCGTTCGGGTCCCGCATCGAGGTGATGGCTCCCTGGATATTGTTGGGCGGTAAACGAGTCCGGAGTTTCCTTTCAAGTTCACCGCCAACCCGGCGGAACCTTCGGTGGGTTACTTTTGAGGTAGTCGCTTGGAGAACCACCAAAATACTACATATCTAAAAATTAAGAATGTATAGTAGAATAGCAGAAAATTTCCCGCATTAGGAAATAAGACTTGCCAAAAAATCCATGGCATTGCCAGCTCCAAGGCGAAGAACGCTCCTAACCCAATAGTAAACTGCATTCGCATTTAATCTCCAGTAGAAACAACATCTACATACTTCTGCCAAGCAGTGCTGGCTAACACAACAGTTTCATCAACCAACTTTTGCTTCGCGCTTGCATCAAGACCTCCAAGGCACCCGATAACAGATGAAAGTCCTCCTTTGAAAATAGTAGCCGGAAAACTTGGCGAAGCGACTCCCCGTAACGAGGATATAGCGTAATTACAAATTGACGTGGCGAACGATCCGGCCGCTCCAGCCAAACATCCAGCTCCAACAGTAGGAAATGTACACAACAGAAAGCCCTGAAGAGCTCCTCCTATGCCGGAGCAAAAGCAATCTTGGAGAATATCGTCGGAACCTCCACCTGTCCACCATGCAATGGCAGCAGAATAGCAGCAGCCAATCGCAAAGCCCACGACGGCAGTTGTCACACAAGGGGAGTCACCGTGTAAATCAAGATAGTTTAGTGGGCCATTCAGAGTGAAAATATATAGATTGACTCCACCAGCCTCCCCGATTCGATCCTTATTCAGCCACCGCCCAATTTGAGGTGAGTAGAATCTGAAGCCGTAGTTGTAGTAGCCAGTTTCATTGTCGAGGAACTGTCCCTGGAACCCAAACTCCCAATCAAAACTACTGGCCGCTCGATTCGTAAAATCCTCCGCCATAATCCGCCTCACTCCAAATGCACTGTAACCATAGCGTTCCTGAACATTCCCCGTAGCATCCAGAATCGCGGTAGCATTAAAGTAATCATGCGTCACATAAAGCCGCTCATCGAGCGTGCCATTGCCGGTCGTGTCACGGTCGCGTAGGACGAGGTCATCCCGATACCGGTTCCCCCAAAAATATTGGCGCTCGGCATTCGTGCTGGCGTCGATGCGCTCCTCAACCGGTCGCCACTGGTCGTTGTAATAAAAATGCGTCGTGGTGCCGCTGACCGTTTTGGTGGTGCGGCGGGTGGTGCCGTCATACGTGTAAGTGGCGACCACGGCTTCATCAACATCTTTCACTTCCACCAACCGGTTCCACGCATCCCACTTCAACCGATAAAACTTGCTCCAATCCCCATCCTTATCCGGCGGCATCTGGGTGGCGTTGCCAGCCCGGTCGTAGAGGATGCCGCCATTGGAGCCGTCGAGCTGGGTGATCTGGTTGTCCTGATTGTGGATTCGGCTTTGATCGAGGGTCTCGGTGCCGTCATCGGCGTTGGTGAACCGATCCCAGTTGCCGGTCGGATCGTAGGTGAAGGTTTGGGCGTTGTCCGGGATGGCTCCGATCGCGGTGAGATTGAGGTTCAGGTTGCCGCGGGCAGCTTCGGTCACTTGATAGAGGTCGTCGTAGCCGTACTTTTCGTCCTGACCCGAACTGGCGGCGAGGTTCGCTTTCCAGGTGCGGTTGCCACTTGGATCATAGCCCCAGACGAAGTGGTCGCGCACGTCCTCGCCCGGCGTGGTTTCCCAAAGCATCTCCACAGTGCGCCCGAACCGGTCGTAACCGGTGTAAGGATCACCGGCGTCACCAACGGGTTGGCTCGCGGTTTTGAGGTAGGTCAGGTTCACCGAAGGTTCAGGATACAGGACCTTCACGTACCAGCCAAGCCCCAAATAGTCGTAACTGACGGCGTTTTGGGATTCTCCCTGGATTTTGAGGGCTTCGACCCGGCTGAGGCGGTCATTGTTGCTCTCGGCGCTGCCGTAGAGGGTCTGGACGATGCGGCCATCCGGGTAGATGGTGGAGGTGCGCCGGGCGGTGTTGCCGGTGGAGCCGTCTTCATAAGTGTAGCCGACCGCCGGGGTGGAGCCGGTTACCGCTCCGGAATGCGCCTGGCTGTCTTCGGTCAGTTGCCCGAAGTTGCCATACTGGTAGGCGACTTCGTTGACGACGTTGCCGACCCCGACGCCGGATTGATCGTAGCTGGTCACCGTGGCGACCATGCCACGCACTTCATAGCTGGTGCCGATCCGTTTGACGCTCTGGTCAATGTCATCGCCGAAGGCCACGACCCGATCCTGAGTCTGGCGACCGAGCAAATCGTAATCATAGAGGTGAACCGTCTCGTTCGGGTCACGCATCGAGGTGATGGCGCCCTGGCGATTGTAAGTGTATTCGATCCGGTTGTAGATTCCGTCGAGCCCGTCGTTGAGCGGCTCGCCTTCATCGTCGCTCTCCGGGTAAATCTTGGCGCGAAGGAGGTCGCTGCGGGCGATGAGCGAATCCTCCAGCGTGGTTCCATAGACCCAGCGGGTGACTTGGTTGCCGGTTTCGTCATTGAACAGGGTCAGGCGATCCATCTGCCCATCGGCGTTGTAATGAAACTCGGTGATTCGGGGCGCTTCGTGACACGGGTCGATCACCGGGCTGCAACACGGGCTGGTTTCGGTGTATCCTTGACAAGGATCGATCCCTTCGAGGAGACGGATTCTTCTTCCGACGTTATCATTGATCCAGCGCGTCTCGATCCCGTTGGGGGCGATCGAGGCGACGGCCTCACCGCTTTGACCATAGCGGGTGCTGCTGACGATGACGAGATCGGAACGTTCCGGGACATCATCCGGTCGGGTGTAAAGCGCTCCACCGTTGGTGCCGACGGAAACTTGGGCGATCCCGCGCCCGATCGGGTCGAAGTAACTGCTCTGGTAGATGCGCCGGGCTTTGGGTTGGGCGTCGTTCGGGCCGTTGAGCGAGCCGTAGCCGGTGGCGTCATGGAAGCGCAGATATTGGGTGGTGAGGACGGCCTGGCTGACTTCGTTGTAGCTGATTTCGGTTTGTTCGATCACGGTGTCTCCGGTGATCTGGTTGGCCGGGTTCTGCGTCACCGGGACGTTGCCGCCATCGCTCGATCCCCCATCTTCGGTGAAATAGATGCAGGTGTAAGTCGTGGTCGAGGGTTGGTTGGTTTCCGGGTAAACCGAGTTACTGGCAAAGGGATGGATGCTGACTCCGGGAACGAAGCACGCTTGTTGGGAGCACGCTTTTTTTGCCGGTGGGAGTGGCTCAGCAGGTGCAAGCGCGGCGTCTTGCTCCGGCCCGGCCGCCCCGAAAGCGATCCACCGTCCGTTACGACGAGGAACGCTTGGGAAAGAGTTCGTACTTATCCAGCTTGTCCCGCAACGTGATTCGCGAAATCCCCAGCCATTTCGCGGCATTGGTCTGGTGGCCGTGAGCGAGGCGAATGGCCTGCGAGAACACCTCCCGCTCGAAGTCTTGGAGCAGGACGCCGTAGGCTCCGGAGACGTCTCCGTTTTTGGCCTGCTTCAGAATTTCGGTGACTTTCTCCGAGAAGGGATGCTCTTCGCCATCGCCCGACGGGGAACCCGCCGCTTCACCAAGCAAGGACTCGATATCGGCGCAGGCAATGGGATAACCTCGGCAGCGCAGCAGGGCTTTGCGGATGACGTTTTCAAGCTCGCGAACGTTCCCGGGCCAGTCATAGTCGGAAAGCATCTCCATCGCTTTTTCCTCTACGGCGGGCGTCTCGATTTCGTATTCCCGGCTGTAGCGCTCCAGAAAATACCCAGCGAGCCCCCTTAAATCTTCACCCCGCTCGCGGAGAGGCGGGATCGTGAGAACCGCTGCATTGAGACGATAATAGAGGTCCTGACGAAATTCGCCCGCTTTGACAGCCGCTTCCAGATTGCGATGCGCGGCCGCGATGATCCGAACATCGACCGGAATTTCCTCTCTTCCCCCAACTCGAGTCATGACGCGATCTTGGAGCAAACGAAGGATTTTCACTTGGGTGTTGAGCGGCATTTCACCAACTTCGTCCAAAAAGAGCGTCCCTTGGTTGGCTTGTTCGAATCGCCCGATCCGCTTGGCTTCCGCGCCAGTAAACGCACCTTTTTCGTGGCCGAACAATTCGCTCTCCAGCTGGGTTTCAGGAATCGCGGCGCAATTCACGGCAATGAACGATCCATCGGAGCGCTTGCTGTGGCTGTAAATCGCCCGAGCGATGAGTTCCTTCCCGGTGCCGCTCTCTCCCTGAATGAGAACGGTGACGTTTTTGTCGGCGATCCGCCCCATTTCCTTGTAAACGTCCTGCATGCTGGGGCTGGTCCCGATGATGCTCTCCCGCTCGTCTTCGGTGGGCGGGTCACCGGGAATTTCGACCGGCTTTCCGTTGATCCGGGCGGTCTGGACGGCGCGCCGGGTCACCGAGACCAAGTCTCCGAGGCGAAACGGCTTGATCAAGTAGTCAAAAGCTCCGTGGCGGGTTGCCTCGATCGCCAAATCCGTGGTGGTGTAGGCCGTCATCATGATGATCGGCAGGCGGGGTTTCGACTCGTGCAGTTTCTCGAGAAGCTCCATTCCTCCGGTGCCCGGCAGGCGGAAATCGGTGATCACCGCATCAAAGTCTTTTTCCAACCCGATTCGCAATCCTTCGGTGCCATCTCGCGCAATCGTGGTTTCAAACCCCTCACTCTCAAGGAGATCAGAAACCGAATCCGCCAATTGGGGGTCGTCCTCGACGACCAGTAACCTAACTACAGAACTCATATTCGCGTTTGCAAGCATTGGTCATCTCCACTTATCGGCAGAGAATCGAAGTTTGAGGGGGAGCAGGTCGCCTGAGCGAGCCTACGCCTGCAAGGTTCCAAAGCTTAAACTCGGAAAGCCCGTTTGATCAACAATTGATCAATAGTTCTGAGAAAAATCGCACACTAGCCACTCAAATCACAGCTTTTAGGTCCAAACACAGCATTTCCCCTCGCGCCAGAAAGAGTTCCGTTGTACATTTCGCTGTCATTTGATCTATTCTTTATCTTTTCAGCGATTCTTATGAGCGGTAGACCCATTGAAATCTTGTTGGTAGAAGACAGCGCCGCCGATATTCGGCTGACGGAGGAGGCCCTGAAGGAGGGCAAGGTGCAAAACCACCTCAATATTGCTCGCGACGGGGAAGAGACGCTCCAATTTCTGAAACGGGAAGCTCCTTTTTTCGATGCTCCTCGCCCTGATCTCATCCTCTTGGATCTGAACCTTCCGAAGAAGGACGGACGGGAAGTCCTTCAGGAAATCAAAGCGGATGACGATTTGAAGAGCATTCCGGTGGTGGTGATGACCACGTCTCAGGCAGAAGAAGACATCATCAAGGCCTACAACCTGAACGCAAATTGCTACATTACGAAGCCGGTTGACCTCGATAAGTTTATCGAAGTCGTCAAAAGCATCGAAGACTTTTGGCTGACGATTGTTCGACTTCCGTCGAATACTTGAGGCGATGGGCGACTTTGCCTGCCACTGGAATTGCGCTTCAATCACCGCCAACCCCACACGATCATGGATCCAGCCGTTTCGGCAACGCCTGAGAGCAGCACGAAAAAAGACGACATCCCGGTCGGAGAGCTGAACATTCTCCTGATCGAAGACAACATGGCGGACGCCAGACTGGCCGAGCACATGCTGCGGGAGGAACCGGATCGGATGGTGGTGAATATCGAAACACGACCGACGCTTTCCGGTGCGATCGAGGTGCTGAGCGCGGAGCCTGATCGCTTTGACGTGGTCTTGCTCGATCTTTCGCTGCCGGACAGCATGGGGCTTGGAACATTTCATGAGATGCACGCAGTCGCTCCAAAGCTGCCCATCATCATTCTCAGTGGATTGACCGATGAAGAGATGGCGACCCAGCTGGTCAGCATGGGGGCGCAAGATTACATGCTCAAAGATGCGATGGAGCCGGCCACGATTCGCCGCTCGATCCGCTACGCGATTGAGCGGAAGGCCAGCAGCGAGAAGCTGAAGAAACTCAATGCGGATTTGGAACGGAAGAATGAAGAGCTGCGGACGATGCAGCTCCAGCTCATCCAAGCCGAGAAGATGGAATCGATCGGACGTCTGGCTGCCGGAGTCGCCCACGAGGTGAAGAATCCCTTGGCGATGATTCAATTAGGCGTCGATTACCTGATGGAAGGCGTCAATGAGGAGGACCCTAATCTTCCCAAAATCCTCAGCCGGATGCAGAATGCGGTGGTGCGGGCTGACGCGATCATTTGCGGCTTAGTCGATTTCTCATCCGCTCGCCAGTTGGATCTCGAATCCGGCAATATCAACTCGCTCGCGGAGAACTCGCTGCTGCTCGTGAAGCACGAAATCACGAAGAAAAGTATCCAGGTGGACTCTGACTTCCAAAGCGACATGCCGCTGGTGAAGATCGATCACGCCAAAATGGAGCAGGTTTTGATCAATCTGCTGATGAATGCGATTCAAGCGATGCCGGAAGGCGGCAAGCTGAGCATTTCCACGATTTCCAAGACGCTCGCGACTCACGAACGCGACCGCGGTGCCCGAACCGTCGATCAACTGCGTTCCGGGGATACCGTGGTCGTGCTGCGGATTGACGATTCCGGATGCGGGATTCCGGCCGACAAGATTGATCAAATCTTTGATCCGTTTTTCACTACCAAAGAAGTCGGTCAAGGAACTGGGCTCGGTTTAACCGTGGTGAAGAAAATCATCGAGTTGCATAAGGGCAGCATTTCGCTCGAAAATCGACCCGAGGGCGGATGCCGGACGGAAATCATTCTGCGGGCTGCCAATTCGGGCGGCGAAATCGAGGCATGATCATGAAGCGAATTTTGCTGATCGATGACGAAGTCGACTTTACGGAGCTTGCTATGGTTGCCTTGGAACGCAGCGGCGAGTTTCAGATCAAAACGCTGAATGACGCCCGCGACGCACTGGCCGTGGCGCGCGAATTCCGTCCCGACCTCATTGTCAGTGACATTGTCATGCCGAACAAAGACGGTGCGGAATTGGTTCGTGAACTCAAAAACGACGCCGAACTTCGGAGCATTCCAGTGATTGTGATGTCTGCATTGCTGAATCAGAGCGCCATTGCCTACAAGGAAATCGGCGAATTGGACGTGGCCGAGATTCTTGAGAAACCAATCCGACTCGACCAATTGCGGGAACGGATTCGGGCCGCCCTTGCCTGACCCATCCATTTAGCCAACCAGAAGCCTTATGAAAAAACGCCTTCTCATCATCGATGACGACAAAGAATACGCCGACACCCTGCAAGCCAACTTGGAGCGCAGCGGCGAGTTCGACGTCCGCACGATCAACTACAGTCCGCGTTCGGTTTCCATCGGAAAAATCGTTCAACCGGATTTGATCCTCCTGGATTTCATCATGCCGGATCACGATGGGGCAGAGGTTCTGCAGCATCTCACTTCCCAGCGGCGCCTGAGCAAGGTTCCGGTTATCATGTGCACGGGATTGGCCGATATTCCGGACAAAGAGAGCCTACCGGGAAACGTGAAGGCGATTTTTCGAAAGCCGGTGAAGTTCGCGGAACTTTTGGAGAGAATTCGGGCGCTGATTTCTGAGACAAAAGCCGCTGAAGCTTAATCTTCTTCCTCCAAATCTTCCGGGTCCGGAATTTCCGCCGGGGGCATCACCAATGCGGCTTCCGCCAGGACCTCTTGCGGATCCACCACCGCATCTTCGAAATTCGGGACGCCGATGACCTCGTTGGGTCGCCATTTGAACTCCAGTCGCCAGGTCTCGCTGATCTCGTGCCCGTAGGTTTCCGGATCGCTGAGTTGTTCGAGAATTTGCCGGATTTCCTCGTAGATGCCTCCCGGTTGCGATTCCGGAGCTTGCACAAAATAAAGGAAGGCGGAGGCCCGGCTGGTGCAGAGATAAAGGAGCCGCCGCGACATCCACATGCTCTCGGGCGTCTCCACGGCATCGATTTTTTCAGGCATCCCTTCAATCACAACAATCGGGTGTTCCAAGCCCTTGATTCGGCGCTCCACGAACGCTTCCAAGTCTCCGTTCGTCAGATCATGGAATTCGAAACCGGAGGCCGGAATGGAATCCGATCCCGATGCCTGAAATCGTAACCAAAGCACTTTGCGGTGATCGATTCGCTGATTCTCCAGCATTTGCTGAATCGCGTCGCCGGAGGAAAAGAGATCGATGGTCCTTCGCCAATGGTTTCCCGGATGGGAATCATTCCGCATCGAAACGATGCATTGCTGGCTCTTTTCATGGGTGGTTACCTTTGCCCCCAAGCAGCCGCGGAGACTCATCGCGAGCTCGCTGTTCGTCGGCACTTCCTCCAAATCCGGCTGAATCATCGGCCCTCGATCTGAAAACCAGCGAAAGAGCAACGCCAATCCCGTGATGGAGGCGGGAAAGGTCTGCCGATAGTTGCGAGACATCGTGGTCGTCTTTCGGGAAAAACTGAGCCCTTCAATGATCTTGGGCCGTTTCCGTTCCTGGCGGAGCCGCTGCTGGTGATCCAGAGCAACGGCGAGATAGGTCTTGGCGCTGCCACGATGCCAGGCCGCAATCTTTCGCTGATCCTCCAGACCGAGATCCTGAGCTTCGTCGATCGCCAGGACCGTGCAATCCGAAGGGATCTCGCCAGCCCATTGCGCAAAGTGAATCGGAGCCATTTCGGGCGCGCGGCCATGAAGTCGGCGAAATTCTTCTTTGAACCGTTCGAAATACCGCTTCAAGGCCTTGACCTGGGCGGCGCTCATCGCAAAGGCGTAGATCCGACGCTCCCCAAACGGCGGCAAATCTGCGGGGAGCTGATCTTCCACCGATTGCAATTCCTTGAGCAGCGAACCATGCGGTGCCCGCTGGATCCAAAAATCGGTGCTGAAGACACAAAGGGAATACGCCAGCAACACGCTCTTTCCCGAACCAGCCGATCCGGAAATCGCCCAGTGAGAGCGCTTGTTGCTTCCGGGACGAAGCTTCGAAAAAATGCCTCCATCCAGCACTCGGCGCGAATTCTGAATGTGATCGAGCGCATCGATCATCACGGGATGGGGATAGTCTTCTTCCCGGCGTCCGAGCCGAAGACGAGACAGAAATTCCGAGGAGAGAATCGGTAACGCCTCCCACCCGTCATCGGCGAGTCGATGGACGCGAGCCTTGAACTGATCAGCCGTCATCGCGGTCAGGGTCACTCCATCGTCGTAGACATGATGAATCTCCCGGTGATGGTGTCCGCTGTGGACGACCCAACCCTCGATTGGCGGTCCGCCCCGAACTTGGAGGTCCAAGGTTTGGAACAAGGCTCGCGCTTGATTGCGAACCTGCCGCTTGGAATCCTTGGCCGTCCCAAAATAGTGAGCAAACCAAAACTTACTTTTCTCGGTGATGGGGCGCGCCTTCTCCGTGCTCCATCCCCGCAACACATTCTGCTTACACTCCACAATCACCAGCTTCTCCTCTTCCCCACGCCGAAAATGAAGGAGATGGTCGGCTTGATTGGCAAAGAGGTGCTCTTCCGGGGTGTCCGCCCGAAACAGGGAAACGTCGGAAAGCACACCAAACGGGAACTGGACGCGAAGGACCTTACCTGCAGTCTCTTCTTTCATCCGAGTTGGCGCACCTGTCCAGTGCCAGAGGCCTGACCAAAGCAACGACGTAATCTATCTTCACCATCCGAAAGGTGGTATCACACCCCTGCCTAGAGGTTCAAGGCAAAATCCTACCCTTCAGAAAGCGCGCTGGCTGCGGCCTCGATCGATTCGCAGTCTTCGACCTTCAGGACCGTTACCGATTTGTCGATCCGTTTCATCAAGCCGGCCAAGACACCGCCGGGTCCCAGCTCCAAAAACGTGGTGTGTCCTTGAGCGATGAGGTAGAGCATACTCTCAGTCCAGCGAACACTTCCGGTGACTTGAGCCGAGAGGGTTTGGCGAATGTCGTCCGCTCCCTTAACCGGACGCGCTTCCACATTGCAGATCACGGGGATGCCTGGCTCGTTCACCTGCGCCGCCGCCAATTCCGGCCCCAATTGATCCCGGGCCGACTGCATCAGCCGCGAATGATAAGCCCCGGCTACTTCCAGCTTCTTCGCGATGCGAATGCCGTGTTCTTTTGCGCCATCCACCGCCGCTTGAATTTCGGCTTCACCGCCGGAGATGACGATTTGGCCAGGAGCATTGAAGTTCGCAACATCCACATCGCATTGCTGAGCGAGTTCACGAACCGCTTCGTCACTACCGCCAAGCATCGCCGCCATCGAGCCCTTCGTCGAATTCGTCGCCTCTTCCATGAACGCTCCCCGCTTCGCCACCAGACCTAATCCCGTTTCCAGATCAAATGTCCCCGCTGCGGTATGCGCGGTGAACTCGCCTAACGAAAGGCCGGCTGCGGCAACCGGATTCAAATCCGGAACCCGATCGCGCAAGAGCTCCAGACAGGCGAGGCCATGAAGGAAAAGAGCGGGCTGACAACGCGAGGTTCTCGTCAATTCTTCCATCGGTCCATCGAACATCGCTTCGGTCAGCGAGAAGCCGAGAACGTCGTCTCCCTGCTGAAAAAGCTCGCGAATTCGCGCATGCTTCTCAGCCAAATCTTTCCCCATACCCACGTTCTGGGCTCCTTGTCCGGCGAATAAAATGACCACGTCTTTTGGCATAGCGCGCCTTCCTACGAGATCCAAGGTGCCAAATCAACCGCGAATTTGGTCGTAAAGCCAGGACCGAGCCTCTGCTGCTGCCAGTTCGAGAAATTCCGCCCCTCGCAGCATCGCTTCTTCGACTGGTAACTCGGCGGGACTGACAACCTGAATCCGATCGAACGCATCCTCCAGCGCCGACGAGCCATCTATTCTACCACACATAGCAAACACAAGAATTACAAGCTTCCTCGCCAGAATCGCAACGCCATGCGGCCCTTTCCC
>CAYGQD010000210.1:0-12672 GCA_964351855.1 uncultured Verrucomicrobiales bacterium | reverse complement strand
GCCTCCAAGACCATTTCCTGGCCCACCCCGAAGCCTTTGTGGAAACCGGCTTCACTTGGCGCGGCGAAGAAGCCCCGCTCAAAAGCTCCGAAATCGAAGTCCCACCCTGGCTCACCGGTGGAGCGAACGCCGCGGGTTCCGGGGAGTAGGGAACGGGAACGAGCACGCCCAAGAATTGCCGCATCGCGGTTCTGAATGGAAAGCCCTGGGTTATGCCTGAGCGAAGCGCACGGCTACTCGGCGTCTTCTCTTTCGACAATCAGACGCTGAAGTTTCGGTTCCTCATTTGCTAACTCTTTGATCATCTTGAGACGGTTGTTCGTTTCAGGATGAGGGCCGTTTTGGAATGTGGTGAAATCTTCACTGAGGTCGATCAGGATTTCTTGCTTTAGCGCCTCAAGTTCCATCCCGTCTTGAATATCGAGATAGTAGGTAAATGACCTGAGAAAGGCGAATTCTCCTTCGATCGCGATGCTTCGATTAAGTTCGGAATAGAAATTCTTTAGCGCTTCACCGTCAAATTTCCTAATTTCGTCAGCCGTGATGTAGGTGCTGATTTCGAGTTCTTCACTCATTTTATCTGAAAGGACTTTCATCCCCGCTACGGCAGCCTCAATGTTGTGAGGATGGATACCCTTTTGATATCGCAATTGTAGATATTCCCAGACTCCGGGGACCGTCGCTAAGAACATCGCATAAGCGAGAATTGGGACAATGAGAATTGTCGTTTTCATGATTGGTAATTGGAGCGGTTTCGGTGTGCTGAGCCTATGCCCAACCTAAATCCTTGTCGTCGTAACGTCGGCTTGTTAGGCCAATTCGTGACGATCGCGGTGAGAGCTCGAAGCAAACGATCGAATATGATGGAAACCGAAAATGAGTGTAGCCCATGCCGGTATGTATCCGGCAGGAAAAGGGATCCAATTTCGAAATCGATCTTGGCCGAGTTGCTCTAGCACGAAAACGATGATCATGGATCCACAAACAACCATGGCGAAGGTGACGGTTTTGACTTTCATCCTGGCAAAAGCCTAGCGAATCGCTCCTTGAAATGCAATCTTGAGGTTTGTGTCTCGGTAAAGGTCACGCCAAGCGCGCTCAACGACGACCAGCCTACGGGACGCTCTGAATTCCAACTCTCAAACACGACCGCAGCCGCAAACGCCCTCGTATCGGCGTAGTAGACATCAAGTGCCGCGATCATCGAGCCCTCCCTTCCAGAAAGTAACCCGGGTGTCCTGTGATGATCCGGTCGAAACAACCTTCAATCCAGCGGGTTCGCGGCGTTTCAGACTTTTTCAACACCGTGCTACTAGTGTATCCCGTCCAACAGACTGTGCATTACGGATGCCGAATTTTCCTCAAGTTCAAGTTGGACCGGCACACCGGCGCGAGGAAGGAACGAAGCGAGCTTCGTGACTGACGAGCAACGCAGAAATTGTGGGAAAGGCGGTATTCATCCGAACCTAACCGCGCAGCGGCAACATTCTCAAATTCTCTAAAATAGCCGGAATGTGCAGTCTGTTGGACGGGATACTCTCGGATCGAAAATCAATCCTTGTATTTTCCTTGGGGATACTCTGCTTCCGATTTTGCGAAAAGAGGGTTTCTAGCCACGATAACTCGCTCCATTTCAGTATCGGCGATCAAGATGTGCCCTGTGCCGGTCCGTTGAACCTTCCCGTATTGATGCGGAGTCTTCCATTCCCAGTACTGCCATTCGACCGCTGCTTGAAAATATCCCCCGGGCGTCGTCGCCTTCGTGGTCATTCGATCCAAATTCATTGCATCGATTAGCGTCAGAGTGCTTTGCTTTGAGCAGACGAAAGCAAAATCCACAAAACCAGGATCCCCGAGAGTCGGATGTCCAACCTGAATCATTCGAGCATCTGCGGGCAATTCCGCCGCAAAAGTCTCCCTGAAATACCTTTGGGGACTGGGCGGGTCAGCCAAGAGGACGCCAACCCGGAAGGCCAAAAAAACGAGAGGCGGGGCAACTGCGATCCAATTGCGACCTCGCCAGGACCCATTTCTCCTGAAAATCGACCAAACAATGAATAGCCAAAGAAGTAGCGCGGGACCAAAATGGGGAGCGATTGTCCCCCAGAAGATTGCCCTCGTGGCAGCATTCCCGGCAAATCCATAACCCGGCCCTGCACTATGATTCGTGATTAGGGCGAACGCCCCGGCGATTAACAGCACGTATGCAATCAGGACGACGCATCCATAATTCGACTTCTGTCGGGCGGAATCGAAACCGATTGTTTCAACAATCGTCACTTCTTTATAAAAAACCGAACGGCTGGGGTAAACCGCTGCGATCAGCAGTCCGCTTCAATCACGTTGTTCGTCCTTAGCTTCTTGTCCGTCGTGCGACACGTTTTCTCCTACTATCGCGAAAACCGCCTTCACTGAAGCTTGATACGAAAGCTTCCCCAGTTTCGGTTCTTGAGCACCTTGCTGAATGGGTTGCCCGTTCCTGGTCTGAAATACGGGCATTTCGATTCTATTTTCGGTAAGCTGAAGAGAAATGCGCCCGCTCTGCACTCGCTCCTCACTAACCGAAATCAACTGGCCAAGTTCCGCACCCAATTCCGTTGCCATTAATGTCGCCTTTGCCTTTGCCGCTTGCAGCGCGGTCTTCAATGCTTGAGTCTTGAGTTCTTCGTGATTGGAACATGCATATTCCACTTCCTCGATTTCAATCAGATTGTCTTCGAGCAACGCAAACTCGATCTCTTCCTGCAACGTAAGATCAGAAAGAACCAATTTGAGATTCCTAATTACCGCATATCCTTTGAACACCTTCTTTTTGTCATCGATGTCAAATAGCCGCTCTGTACTTAATGAATTAATCTTGAGTGACTGAGCAAGGTCAACCCCAAGCGCAGACAATCGCTTGCCGAGGTTGTCTGAACTCTCTCTGAGAAGTCTGGAAGCTTCCGGTAGCGCCATTGCCTCAGCCCGAATATTGAGTCGCCAAGCCACCTCTTCAACATCAACCAGCAAATTCGACGATCCGGAGGCGATAACTCCACTCCGACTACTGTGCCCCGTTTCTCCTGAATCTGCGAAAGGATCGTAATGGCCCAGTCCAGAACCCGTGAAAATCGAAAGTACAATGAGGGCGGCGGCTACGGTTTTCATATTCTTCATCAATGGTATCTAGTTTTGGACGAACTGTGGATAGGATGCAGGTTTATCTACCTGTGGTCAACCCTCTTGCAGCATGACTCCCCATCTTGAGACGTCATTGATGCGTGGCGGCTTGGGGTGTGGATTCATTCATGATGATGAGGCAGCCTGCCACATTGGCTGGAATGCTAATACGGTTGGAGAAGCGCTGTCAAGCAAGCTGGAAGAATCGGTTATGAATGAATCTGATGGTCAGCGCCAAGGAGATGCGGGATCTGCAACGCACCCTAGATCCGAATTGACCCTTTCTTTGCTTTTGCTTCGCTGCGGGTTCCAACCCGTTCACCGATTCATTGAAATTACCATGCTTGATCCCCGATCATTTCTTTGTAAGCGCTCTACCCATTTCCTCAACCACCATGGATAAGCACTGACCTGCCATGCCAACCCCAACAGTAGAACCCCCGTAATCACGAGCCTCATCATTTCAATCAATCTCTCGGTAGCCATCATCCTTTCCAGATCCAATCCAGAACCGAAAAGGAAATGCGACCGATAAGGAGCACATAATCCTGCCAAAGCCCAAATCAGAACGATCATCGCAGTATCTTGTTCTGTCTTTCGATTGTTTGAGCAAGACAGCTAGATTCCACTCGCGTGGTTAAAACGAGAGGCAACGTCCTTGCCACGCTGGCGAGCTTGGCTGGAGCGGCGGGGTGATCAGAACCTCGGAATATCTAGCCTGCCTCATTCATGACCCTTCGGCTACGAGCGTCTTGAAGTTCATGAATAAGGCAGGCTCGAGGTTGAAATTATCTCCGCATCACCAAGAGTGACCGCTTTCCACTCATGAAGAACTTCCTCCTCGTTAGCCTCATCGCCTCAGCGTTGCTTTTTTTCTGCCCGGAAACGGAAGCGAATGAACCGAACATGACCCAGGCTGAAGCACGGGCGATGGCTCTGGCGAAGAAGACGGCGACGCCTTCCCAATACGTTGGCCTGCATCCGTATTTTGCCTTGGAGAACATCGATACGGTGGGCGGCGAGCTTCTGCGGATCTCGGCGATGGCGTTTCATGGTGAGGATCTTTATGTAACGACGATGACGCCGGATCGAACGGACAAGGCTCCATTCAAGGCCGGCAAGCTGCTCCGGATCGAGAACGCGCTGAAGGTGGGAGAGCCGGGAGAAGCGCTCAAGGTAACGACGCTCCGCGATGATCTTTACGAGCCTGCGGCGATCGCCGTGGTCGGTGACAGTCTTTATGTTGGAGAAAAGGATCGCATCATTCGGCTGAATGACGGGGTTCATCAAGACGCGTTCGCGAAAGGGGATGAAGTGGTTCTGCTCGATGGCCTTTCCAGCCCCAATTTCCACACTTACACGGTTGGGTTTGAGCAGTATGAGAAAGACGGAGGAACCTATCTCGCCGCGAATCTGACGACTGCAGTGCGGTTAGGAGGCAAGCGCGATGTGATGGTGCCGCCCAACCCGGAGATTCATCGGGGATCGACGATCGTCTTTGGACCGGTCACGGGGAGCGAAGCGCCGGAAAGCATGACGCATGAGTTCATTGCGGGCGGATTCCGGACTCCTAACGGGATTGAAGTTGGGCCTGACAACGAGATTTGGGTGGCTGACAATCAGGGAATTTTTAATCCCTCGAACGAGCTGATTCGATTAGAGCCCGGCAGCTTTTACGGGCACTATCTTATCACCGAGAACGGACGGGCTGCGGCGTTTCAACCCAAGGAATTCGACCCCGAAGTTGGCAGTGCTTGGGGGCAATCTCCCGCCACGATTCACCTGCCACAGGGCTTGGTGGCGCGTTCTCCGGCGCAACCGATTGTGCTGCGTGAGGAAACGGGGCTTCTGAAGCCTTACAACGGACACATTTTGCTTTGTGAGTTTACCTCGGGTCGGTTGCTTCGAGTCTTTACGGAAAAGGTTGATGGCGTCTGGCAGGGAGCGGTCTTTCAACACAGCGGCGGCCCGGCAGATGAAAACGGCGAGAATGGGTTTACGGCAGGACCGAACCGGATCGAGCAGGGGCCCGATGGGAATTTCTACATCGGCCAGATCGGCGTGGGCGGACTCTGGACCTACAACGGCACCTGGCAGGGCTTGCAGCGGCTTCGGGTGAAGTCTCCTGATGAAGCGCCGACGGACTTCAACGAAATCCTGGCCGTGCGGGTGGTCGAAGGTGGATTCGAGCTAGAGTTTCTCAAGCCGATTCCCCAAGACAGCATCTCTCTGGAGCAGATCAAGGTCGCCCAATGGACTTACTTTCCGACCGCCAGCTACGGCGGCGCGGAAGAAGCCAAAGTGCAACTCAAACCGAGGGAACTGAAGTTCGATCCATCTGGGACGAAAGCCACGCTCATCATCAATGGGCTCAAAGACGGCAGCCCGGAATATACCATCTCCAAGGGCGCAAAGAGCAATGCGAATACCGGTTGGGTCGTTCATGTCCAGTTCGATCCCAAGGAAGCGGATCACTCCTTGCTTCGCGCCAACGAATTCTGGTACACGCTGCATAAGAAGATCGGCGGAGAGGCTGCCGGGACCGGTGATATCATGCAGCTCACCAAAGCGCAGCAAATTGAGGGAATCTTCCAGAATCTGTGCCTGTCCTGCCACGTTGAGCGCGATGGCGGCTGGGCCGCTCCCGACTTCGCAAACATCCTCGGTCGCAAGCAGAAGGTGCTTCGCGATGGTGAGGAGGTCGAAGTCGTCGTCGATCGAGACTATATCATCAACTCGATTCTCTATCCAGACTCGGAGAAGACGCTTCCGTATAAAGACTTGGTCATGCCTCCGTTGGGGCTACCGCGTGAGGATGCGGAGGATCTGGCTGACTATCTGTTGTCTCAGTAGGCAGTTGGCGGAATTTTTGCACATCCCTCTACGTGACGGAGATGGAATCCGGCACGTCGTAGCCCCATTCCTCGAGGGCGAATCCCCATTCCCGTTGGATGCGCTCGACCTGGGCGCGAGTGAGTTCGTAACGATTGCGACGGTAGTCGCGGTGCTGGCCAAGGTAGGTCTGAACGCTGGCGATGGTGGCATCGCGGCCTTCGAGCTGGAGCGTATCGTGGAAGCGTTCGATCTCGGCAATGGGATCGCTAACGATGGCTTCGTAGCTGGTTTCGAGGAGGCGATGGCCGACGGAAGCGCGCTGGGCGAGGTAACCGCGCATAAGCCGCGCGTATTTATAGAAGACCATCTCTTCGAGGTCGATATCCGCAAAGTCCTGCAGGGCGAAGGCGTTAAAGAGCCGGGGATAATGGTTCAGCATGGAAGCAAACACCTCGTAGGGATTTCGCACAATCGAGATAAACCGGGAGCCGGGAAAGAGTTCATCGAGCAGTTCGATCCGGGCAGTCGAGGCCGGATTCTTGAGAAGGAGAGGCCGGTGGTTTCCCACGATGGAAAGCTTTCGCAACAGGGTGGTGTAGGCTCGGCAAAAGGCAGCGCGTTCGTCATCGGTGACACCATCCAGGAAGCAGGCTTGATCGAACTGTTGCTTCATCTCCCGGGGATAATAGAAGACGTTATAGTAACAAATCGGATTGAGATTCCCGATCGCCATCTCTTCTTCCTGAGGCTCGCGGATGCCGAGCTCCACGCGATCCATGCCCCGATCTTTGGGAATCACGGCGGCGATAGCGGCCCGCCCGATGAAGCGGGTGGGATTGAGCAGATTGTGCGGCATCGCGGTTTGGCCGAAGTCGATCGTGGCGAAGTCCTTTCCTTGCGACATCAGGTTATGGAGGTGGGTCGTGCCGCTGCGCCAGTGACCAATGAGGAAGACGGGAGGAGCCGGGAGCTTGTAGTTGGCAACTTGCCGGGCAAAAATCAGCCGCTCCATCACGGTAAACGGCTGGCGGGCCAGCACGGCCGCGAAACTGCGCTTCCGTTGCACCCGGGTGCGCTCAGAGAGAACCCTGCCGTCAAGATGAGCGCGAAGGTTCGCCAAATCACAGCCTGCGAGTGGGTGAAAGCCGGGCGGGGGCTCCTCCACCGCCCGTTGCATCGTCCAGCGCCCCGCCATCAGTCGAAACGAGGGAAGGTATGTGGTTGGAACGAGAGGCGAAATTTCAACGGGAGAAGCTGGTGGGGAATTCGCGGAAGGATGGCCGAGGAAGGGTCGTTTGTCGATTCGAAGCGATGGCGAGTTTGCTGCCATCCAATCGGGATTTTCAAAGGCCTTACGTTCAGCCAGCGCAATGAGGGCGTTGAAAAACTCGGGAACTGATTTCCTTTTATGCGAAATTCGTTGCGTGTTTTTCAATCCGTGTAAACACTATCACGCAATGAAAGGCTATTGTTCATGAACTCACGAAACTCCATTCTACCCTTTCCCCGGGACGACCAGAACTTCGGGTGGACCTTCCTGACGAATCATTGCCACGTCCTGGTTTGCCTTCACGAAGAGCCCGGCTTCCGCATTCGAGACATCGCCCGGGCCGTCGGCATCACGGATCGCGCGGTTCAGCGCATTATTTCCGAACTGGAAGAGGCGGATTTCGTTCGAAAAGTCCGCGTCGGGCGGCGGAATATTTACGAGCTGAACCTGGATCTCCACCTGCGCCATCCCCTGGAATCTCATTGCACCGTGGCGGATCTTCTCCACAGTCTGACCACGGACTCCGACTATTCCTAAAACCATTGGGACCCGTTCGGTTGTTGGTTTTGCCAAGCGCTCGCTTGCAAATGGGGTTGAGTGATGGAAGAGATCGGGCTTGGTTAGTCGATCGGAACCCGTTGGTCGAATCCCGCCACCTTCGGCTCCGCTCGCTTTCCGCTTCCTCCTTCAAGCCACACCATGCCACTGCTTGATTCCAGAATCAGAGTTCGATCACAACGATCGGCCCCCTCAACCGAAGTTCACCGATTTGGCGATCCGTTTGACCGCAGCGCACCAGCCTGCCCGGAGGTCGAATCCCGTCGTTCCTTGATTCTCTGATGTCTCTCTATCTTCCGATCCTCCTGACGCTGATTTTAGCGGCCCTTTCGCCGTGGTGGGTTGCCGCCTCTCGCAAGTCGTTCATCGTCGCCGGCCTCCTGCTCCACCTGGGCCACACGCTCCATTTCATCGAGCTGCTGGCTGACAGCGCGAGTGGAGGAACCCTGAAAACCAGCGCAGCTCAATGGTTTCCCACCGATTTGATCGAGTGGAGTTTCATGGCCAATCCCTGGAGCCTTCTCTTCACCGTGATGATTACGGGGATTGGACTGCTCGTGTTCCTCTACGCGGCGGGCTACTTCGGGAATTCGGAGAAAGGGCACCGCTTTTTCGCCTCCCTCCTCACCTTCGAAGCAGCCATGCTCGGGGTCGTCTTGGCGGATCACGCGGTCTTGGTCTTCCTCTTTTGGGAACTCACCAGCGTCAGCTCATTTTTCTTGATCGCTTATAATCATACGGATACGAAAGCGCGTTGGAACGCTCTTCAGGCTCTCCTCGTCACCGGATTAGGCGGCGTAGCGATGCTGGCGGGCTTCCTCATTCTCGGTCAAGCCTGGGGAACCTATTCGTTCGATGCCTGGCGGGAAATGGCGGTCGCAGGCACGTCCCCTCCCCTGGCCGTCCTCATTCTGATTCTTCTGGGGGCCGCCACCAAGTCCGCCCTCTTCCCGTTCTTTTTCTGGCTGCCGAATGCGATGAGTGCGCCGACTCCGGTCAGCAGCTACCTGCACTCTGCCACGATGGTGAAGGCAGGCATTTTCCTGCTGGGAGCGCTTCACCCCTTGTTCGAGACCAATCGCGAGATCATGATCACGATTACGGTTCTGGGAGGAGTGACCTCGGCGACCGGGCTGATCCTCGGCTGGGTCCAGACGGATTTGAAGAAAATTTTGGCCTACACCACGCTGAGCGTTCTCGGAATGTTAGCGATGTTATTGGGCCTGGGTTCGCCGGAAGCGATCAAGGTCGCGGTGTTGGTCATGATCGGCCATGCCTGTTACAAAGCCGGCCTCTTCATGGCGGCGGGGGCCGTCGATAAGGCGTCGGGAACGCGGGATCTCAGAGAGCTGGGAGGATTGCGCAAAGCCCTTCCGATTCTGGCGATTGCCAGCTTGGGCCTCGCGCTTTCCAAATCCGGTTTTCCGCCCTTGCTCGGCTTTGTCGGTAAAGAATACGCCTACAAGATGGGATTCGCCGGACCGGCAGCTTCCTACGGCTTGCTCGTTTTTCTTTTCATCATCAACACCGGACTGATGGCGCTGGCCTTGCGAGTCGCCCTGACTCCCTTCCAGGGCGAGCGCCCCAAGACCGCTTCGTCCGAAGCCAAGCTAAAGCCGCTGAGCCCGCTCATGATCACGGGACCGGTCGTTCTCACGATTGCCGGCGTGGTTCTGGGCCTGACTGCGAATCAGGTTCTCTCGCCCCTCGTCAGTGCGACCGCCACCCATATCCACGGCCAGGAGGTCGAATTCTCCTTGAAGCTTTGGCACGGCTGGAAACCAGCGCTCTTCCTCAGTATCGCCACCTTGGCCTGTGGCTGGGGCTTGTTCCGCTTCACCCGCGCGACCGGACGCACGAACGTCCTCACCTCACTTCTCGGCTTGGCGGAAGGAACCTACTCCGCCGCTTACGCTGGACTCATGAAAGGGGCCGCGCTCCTGAGCAACTATCTGCAAAACGGAAACCTCCGCTCCTATCTACGCTACTTCTTCACCGGCGTCTTGGCCCTGGTCGTTTACAAATGGTGGAGTTCCGGCTTCCCGCCCATTACCTTTCCGGAATCCGACGAAACGACTCCATGGATCGAATGGCTGATGGTCCCGGCGATCGGGCTCTTCCTCATCATGATCGTGGGCACTTACTCGCGGATTCTGGCCCTGCTTTCCCTCGCGGTGATCGGCCTGGCCATCGCCTTCCTCTTCGCCCGACTCGGCGCGCCGGATCTGGCCCTTACTTTATTGCTGGTGGAGACCTTCACCGTCATTCTCTTCGTCCACATGGTCCGTGGTTTGCCGAAGATCCGCACGATCGTTCCGCTGCGGGGCCGCATTCTCGACATCGGGATCGCCCTCGCCATGGGCACCATCATGACCCTGTTCGCGTTCAAGGTGAAGACGGTGCAGACCCATCCCGCCATTTCCAGCACCTTGACCGAATGGAGCTACGATCTGGCGAAAGGAAAGAACGTGGTCAACGTCATCCTCGTTGATTTTCGAGCCCTCGACACCCTTGGTGAAATCACCGTGATCGCGCTTGCCGCCGTCGGGGTGCACCTTCTCTGGGTCAAACGGAAACCTTCTACGAAGCCGGAAACTCCCGACCGCCCTGGCGCATGAACTCCCTGTTACTTCACATCGCGGCTCGCTTCATCTCCTGGCCGCTGCTGATTGTCTCCATCTGGATTCTTTACCGCGGTCATAATTTACCCGGCGGCGGATTCATCGGCGGCTTGCTCGCAGCCAGCGGGTTTGTTCTCTATGACCTGTCCGGCTACGGCCGCCCAAAGAAAGGATTCTTCTCGACGTCACCCTTCTTCTTTCTCGCTCTCGGGCTCTCCCTGGCCGTTCTCAGCACCTTGCCCGGCATCATTGACGGCGGCGCTTTCATGCAGGGGCTTTGGCTGCCGGCGTTCGACCTTCCCCTCCTTGGGACCGTTCATCTCGGCACTCCGCTGATCTTTGATATCGGAGTCTGGTTCACCGTGATCGGCTTCATTCTCCTGCTCAACCAAACCTTGGCCCAGGAGGATTCCGAATGACTCCCGTACTTGCCGTCATCATCGGTCTGCTCTTCGCGGCTGCCACGTATTGCCTCCTGCGTCGGAATTTGATGCGCGTCCTCATCGGCATCCTCTTGCTCGGTCACGGGGTCAATCTCCTTCTCCTCGCGGCGAGTGATCCCCTCTCTCGCGAACCGACGATCCTGGGCAAAGACGGTCTTCCTTTGACCGAAGGCAGCGCCGATCCCCTGCCTCAGGCTCTCGTCCTGACTGCGATCGTGATCGGCTTCGGCCTCAGCGTTTTCACCCTCGTCCTCGCTCGATCCTACTTTCAGGGGAAACCGATCGATGACGTGCGCGATCTAGGAAAGGAGGAAGCTTCGTGACGGATCTTCTGGTTATTGCGCCCATCCTCCTCCCGCTTTTCCTGCTGATCTTCTGTCTGATGGTAGGGACGCGGGATAAGACGGCCAAGGTGATTTCCATGTTGGGCAGCACCGCCCTCCTCGCGGCCTGCACCTTTCTCCTCATCGAAGTCGAACGCCAGGGAACCCTCACCGTCGCGGTCGGCGGCTGGCAACCTCCCTTCGGCATCGTCCTCGTCGCCGATCTCTTCTCCGCCTTGATGCTTTGGATCGCCGCCTTTGTCTCGCTTATCGTCCTCATCTACGGCGTGGAAATCACGGATCTGGCTCGCAAGACCGGACGCGTCCACGTCTTGATCCAGGGCCTCATGCTCGGCGTCAATGGCTCCTTCCTCACCGGCGATCTCTTCAATCTCTATGTCTGGTTTGAGGTCATGCTGATCTCCTCCTTCATCCTCATGGTGCGGGAGCGGCGAGAAGACCAACTGGCCGGTGGATTAACCTATGTGATTTTGAACCTGCTCGCTTCAGCCATGTTCCTCTGCGGCGCAGGATTGCTCTACGGGAAGCTCGGCACGCTTAACATGGCGGATATGGCGGTGAAGCTGAGTACGATCCAGGATCCGGAATTCGTCAACACCACAGGCGCGCTGCTCTTCGTCGCGTTCGCGGCTAAGGCGGGCCTCTTCCCCTTCCACTTTTGGTTACCGGCCTCCTATCACCACGCCGGGGCGGCCATTTCCGCGTTGTTCGCCGGTCTGCTGACCAAAGTCGGCGTCTACGCCTTGATGCGAATGTTCACCCTGGTCTTCACGGCAGAGAACGGCTTTTCCAGTGATCTGATTCTCTACCTGTCGATGGCAACGATGCTGATCGGCGTGCTCGGAGCCGTGGCGCAATATAACGTCCGGCGACTTCTCTCCTTTCACATCATCAGCCAGATTGGTTACATGACGGCCGGTCTCGCTATTGGCACGCATCTCGCCCTCAAAGCGGTCGTCTTCTATGTTCTTCACCACATCGCCGTGAAATCGACCCTCTTCCTCGTGGGTGGCGTTCTGGAAATGAAAACGGGCACGGCTGATATTCGCCGTCATGGCGGCTTCTACCAGAGCCAGCCTCTCCTCGCCGCGTGTTTCCTGATTCCTGCGTTTTCCCTAGGCGGCATCCCTCCCCTCTCCGGATTCTGGGCGAAGCTGAACCTGCTCCAGGCCGGTGTCGAAAGTCGCGAATGGGTTTTCATCGCCATGGCGCTCATCGTCGGCATCCTCACCCTCTTCTCCATGGTGAAAATCTGGAACGAGTCCTTCTGGAAAACCCAACCCGATGGCCAACCCAATCATCTCCCGCTGGCTCCGGGCCGTCCCTACTTGGCGATGTTTCTACTCTGTGCCCTCACCCTCGTCTTCAGTTTCGGCGGAAAATTTGTCTTCGATCTAGCGGATCGCGTAGCCACCGAATTGACCGATTCCTCATTCTATATC
>CAYGQD010000209.1:0-12734 GCA_964351855.1 uncultured Verrucomicrobiales bacterium | reverse complement strand
CCACCGCAAGATCGACCCGATCGGCTTCGGCCTGGAAAACTTCAACGCCGCCGGCAAGTGGCGCACCGAGGAACATCACGACAAGAAAACGAAGTGGGACATCGATCCTTCCGGCGCGTTCTACAACGGCCCCGAGTTCGCTGACTATTTTGAACTGCGCGATCTCATCGCCGACCGGGAAGAGGATTTCGCGCGAGGCTTTGTCGAACACCTGATCGGTTATGGTCTGGGACGTCCCTTCGGCTTCACGGATGAGGATTTGGCGAATGAGATTCTCACCGCAGCGAAAACAAAGAATTTCGCCGTCAGCGAGTTTGTGCATGAATTGGTGCAAAGTCAGGCGTTCTGCGCAAAGTGAGACATTCAATGATGATCCCTCGCACCCTATCTTCCCTCCTGCTGACCATTCTCGCCCTTCAATTCCTTGCAGACTCCGCTGATGCCGACGGTCTCAAGATCTATTACATGCGCCACGCTGAGGCTGGGCACAATGTAGACGAAGAATGGGAGGTCATTTCCAAGAAAAAATGGCCCTCCTTCGTCGGTGATTCCCAGCAATTTACTCCAAAGGGCGAAACCCAACGACATGAGGCGATTCAGACGTTGGAACGCATCGATCTCGACTTTGTCGCCGTGAGTCCCATGTGGCGGGCCCGACACACCATTCTTCCCTATCTCAAAGAGACCAAACAGAAGGCTGAAATTTGGCCGGAACTTCACGAGCTCTATTGCAGTTCCGTGATGTTGTCAGAAGACCTTCCCAAGCATTATGGGCCAATTTTGGGTGAGGGAGATCGTATTGAGATTCCCTCTCGTGAGGAAGATTACTTCTTCCTGCGCCCGGATGGAAAACGAGAGTTCGAGCTACCCGAGTTTAAAGACGATCATGAAGAAAAAGAGGCTGAAGCCGCTGCCGCTCGAGTCGTGGTGGAGGAAGTGCTGAAACTGATCGATGAACGTTTCCGTGGATCTGATCAATCGATCCTGCTGGTGGGCCATGGCAGCAGCGGAAACGGGATCTTGCGACTCCTGCTGAATGATCGGCTTTCCAAATTTCCGAGCATCACGAACACGGGGCTCTGGATGGTCGAAGAAACCGAAGATGGATCCTTCGAACTGAAGATGTTCAACAATGTGCCTCTGCGCTAGCGTCGTAAGACTTCACGTAAACCGTTTCCCATAAGGAAATCTTGGATGCGGTGAGATTTCTGACTGCCGCCGCCTTTCTCTCTTGTGCGGTCCCAGTGATATTTTGGTAGCGAATCTTGGGCAAAACGCATCATTCGCGGAGCAGCCACCGTCGATTAAAGTCGTCACTTTCATGAGCATGCGTTAGGGTTTCTGTTCAAACCATCCAGTTCAAGATCAAACCCAATGGACTACCTGGACCAATACCGCGACAAAGCCACCGTCCAACGCTTGGCCGCATCCATCCGCCAAGCTACAACGAAACCGTGGACGATCATGGAGGTGTGCGGGGGGCAGACGCACGCGATCATGCGTTTTGGGATCGACTCGTTGTTGCCGGACGAAATTTCACTGGTTCACGGGCCGGGCTGCCCGGTCTGTGTCACTCCGGTGGAGCTGATCGATGCGGCAATCGCGATTTCCTGCTTGCCGAAGGTGATCTTTTGCTCGTTCGGCGACATGCTGCGCGTGCCCGGGAGCAAACGCGATTTGTTTGCCGCGAAATCGGTGGGCGCTGATGTCCGGATGGTGTATTCGCCGATGGATGCGCTCCGCTTGGCGCAGGAAAACCCGGAACACGAGGTAGTGTTCTTCGCCGTCGGATTTGAAACGACGGCACCCGCCAATGCCATGGCCGTTTACCAGGCTCGGGAACAAAATGTGGGGAATTTCTCGGTGCTCGTTTCCCACGTCCTGGTGCCACCGGCGATGGAAGCACTGCTGGGTTCGCCTGAAAACCGGGTTCAAGGTTTTCTTGCTGCAGGACACGTTTGTGCAGTGATGGGCTTCGAAGAATACCTGCCCATCGCCGAACAGTTTCAGGTTCCGATCGTCGTCACGGGTTTCGAGCCCGTCGATATCTTGCAAGGCATCGACATGTGTGTTCGCCAACTCGAGTCTGGTCGCGCCGAAGTGGAGAATCAATACGTCCGCTCGGTCAGCCGGGAGGGGAATCTTACGGCTCGGGAGATAATGCAGCAAGTCTTTCGCATCGTTCCCCGGGTATGGAGGGGCATGGGAGAAATTCCAGCGAGCGGCTTCGGAATGGCTCCGGAGTTCGCAACCTTTGACGCCCTGACACGCTTTCAACCAAGCACCAAGAACCAAGAACCAGGAACTGAAGAGTGCATCAGCGGCAAGATTCTGCAGGGTCTCAAAAAGCCAGATGAATGCCCGCATTTCGGCAGGCGCTGCACCCCGGAGCACCCGCTTGGCGCGACCATGGTTTCGAACGAGGGGGCCTGCGCCGCCTACTACCGCTACCGACCGCCTGGTTGAATCCGCGCCCTGAACTTCGCAAAATCCGCAGAGTCATGGAGCAAGCCCCATGAGAAGCTAACGCTGCCCCCATGCAACCTGCCTGCCCGCTTCCACTTGCCGATCACCCGACGATTCAACTCGGGCACGGCAGCGGCGGAACAATGATGCATCGCTTGCTCAGCGAGATCGTCTTTCCCGCGTTCGCGAATCCGTGGCTGGGGCAAAACCACGATGGCGCGGTATTCGAGGCTGGGAACGCAAAACTCGCCTTCACGACCGATTCTTACGTCGTCCAACCGCGCATCTTTCCCGGTGGCGACATCGGTTCCTTGGCCGTAAACGGAACAGTCAATGACTTGGCGATGTGCGGGGCGCGCCCGTTATTTCTGAGTTGTGGATTCATCATCGAGGAAGGCCTGGATACCGCCGAATTGGTGCGTGTGGTCGATTCGATGAAAACATCGGCGCAGGTCGCCAACGTCGAGATCGTGACCGGCGATACCAAGGCGGTAGATCGCGGGCATGGCGATGGGCTTTTTGTGAACACGTCAGGAATCGGGATCATCGAGCACGACCTCACCATTTCTCCAAAGTCGATCCAGCCCGGCGATGTCATTTTACTATCCGGCGACCTTGGAAGACACGGAATCTCGATCCTCGCCGAGCGCGAGGGATTGGAGTTTGAAACCACGATCGAAAGCGATTGCGCACCGCTGCACAATGTAGTGAAAGCGTTGTTGGATGCCGACATCCAGGTTCGCTGTCTTCGCGATCTGACGCGCGGCGGATTGGCGACATCGCTGAAGGAAATCGCGAACGATTCCGGGTTTCAGCTGGAAATTAACGAACGCGCGATCCCGGTTTCCGATGGCGTCCGGGGAGCCTGCGAATTGCTCGGCCTCGATCCGCTCTACGTCGCCAACGAAGGCCGGATGATCGCGATCGTTCCGGAAAACCAGGCTGAAGCTGCGTTGGCGGCGATGCGCGAAATCCCTGAATCTTCGGACAGTGTCAGGATCGGCCACATATCCGCAAAAACGAACCGGCGCTTGATCTTGGAATCCGTGTTAGGCACACAGCGCGTTCTCGACATGCTGGCCGGCGAACAACTTCCCAGGATTTGCTAAATGAGCGACGAAGCCCAGATTCTACAGCGCGCCGACTTTGGGGCCCTGTTCCAGGTTCTCAAAAAACGTGGCTTCACGGTGGTGGGGCCCACCGTTTCCGATCAGGCAATTGTCTACGAAGAGCTGGGGAGCGTGGACGATCTTCCGATCGGTTGGGGGGACGAACAGGATGGCGGCCATTATCGGCTGAAACGCCGGGATGACGAAGCGCTTTTCGGTTACGTAGTCGGGCCGCACTCCTGGAAAAAGTTCCTTCACCCGCCCCACGTGAAATTGTTCGGTTCGAGCCGCGACGAAAGCGGGAATTTGGCCTTCGAACCGAACGAGGAAGAGATTCCAAGCTATGCGTTTCTCGGCGTCCGAAGCTGCGAACTTCACGCCATCGCGATCCAGGACAACGTCTTCCTCGGCAGCGGCTTCACCGATCCTGGTTACGCCTCGCGGCGCGGGAACATTCTCACCATCGCGGTCAACTGCGGCACGGCGGGCGGCACCTGCTTTTGCACCTCGATGAACACCGGCCCCAAGGTGAAGAACGACACGCCCTTCGATCTGGCCCTCACCGAAATCCTGGATTCGAGCGGCCACTTCTTCGTTTTTACCGCCGGAAGCGATCTTGGCCGGGAAGTCCTCGCCGAATTGCCAACGCAGCCAGCAAAACGTGACGAAATCCAGGCCGCGGACGATTTGGTCGCAAAGACCGCCGAAACCATGGGCCGCCAGATGAAAGCTGAAGGGGTCAAGGAGTTGCTCACCAAAAACCTGGAACACCCGCGCTGGGACGACGTCGCCGACCGCTGCTTGAGTTGCGCCAACTGCACAATGGCCTGCCCGACCTGCTTCTGCACTACCGTCGAGGACGTGACCGATCTCACCGGCGAAAACGCGGAACGCTGGCGGAGTTGGGATTCCTGTTTCACGATGGATTTCACCTACGTGCACGGCGGAAGCGTTCGCCAATCCGCCAAGTCGCGCTATCGGCAGTGGATGACGCACAAGCTCGCCACGTGGCACGATCAGTTCGGTTCGTCGGGCTGCGTCGGCTGCGGACGCTGCATCACATGGTGCCCGGTCGGGATCGACATTACCGAAGAAGTCGCCGCGATCCGCGATTCAGCCCCTAACCAACCTACCAAATCATGAAGACGACTAGCCTCGCTCCCATCATCAAGGAGCACGCCTTTTTCGCCGGTTTCGATGATGAAACCATCGACCTCGTCACCGGTTGCGCCAAGAATGTCAAATTCGAAGCCAACGCGGTTCTGGCGCGTCAGGGAGATCCAGCCGACCAGTTTTACCTCATCCGCGAAGGCCGGGTCGCCATCGCTTTTCCAGCACCGCAAGGCGGCAGCGTGACGATCGAAACGGTGGATGAAGACGACATCGTCGGCTGGTCCTGGCTCATGCCGCCCTACGAATGGCAATTCGACGTAACCGCTGTGCGCCCCGTTCGCGCGATCGCTCTGGACGGAAAGTGCCTGCGTGGAAAATGTGAGAAAGATCCCAAGTTAGGCTACGAACTCATGAAGAGGCTCTCCCGCACCATGGTCAAGCGGCTCCAAGGCGCTCGCCTGCAACTGCTCGATCTATACGGAAATAATCGATCCGCGACGAAGTGATTCCAGACGTTCACAAATCGCAGATTGCACAAGCGCCGGGTTCCCATCCGATGCTCCCGCTATCCTGCCGTGTTGCCGCGAACGACTGGGAAACGCACGACACGTTCACCTTGCGCCTCGAACCTCCGGAAGGTTCGTTCGATTTTTCGCCCGGTCAGTTCAACATGCTCTACGGCTTCGGTATGGGCGAGAGCGCTATTTCGATCAGCGGCGATCCCGCCGAAACTGGCGAGCTCATCCACACGATCCGTCGCGTGGGAACCGTGACCTCGGCGTTGGCCGAACTCAACCCCGGGGATTCGCTCGGCCTGCGTGGTCCCTTCGGGAGCTCTTGGCCAGTCGAGCGGATGCATGGACACGACCTGATTTTTCTTGCCGGCGGGATCGGGGTCGCGCCGTTGCGGCCCGCGATATATTACGCGCTTGCTCACCGCGAGCGATACGGCAACATTGTCATTTTGTTAGGCGCGCGGACTCCGGATGACATCGTGTTCGCTTCCGAGATCGATGCCTGGACGAACACCGAAGGAATCGAAGCGCGAGTTAGCGTCGACTGCGCAACGCAGGAATGGAAGCGCAACGTCGGAGTGGTCACCAACCTCATCTCCAAGGCCAGTTTTGGCCCAGAAAAAGCCATCGCGATGATCTGCGGGCCTGAAATCATGATGCGCTACTCCATTCTGGAATTGGCAAAACGCGGTATCGGCGACGCTCAAATTTTCCTAACCATGGAACGCAACATGAAGTGCGCGATCGGCTTTTGCGGCCATTGTCAGCTGGGGCCTGAGTTCATTTGCCGCGATGGCCCGGTGTTTCGCTATGACCGTCTCAAACATTGGTTTTCCCAGCGAGAAGTATGAACGCTAAACAGAAGTCGAAACCCAAGCTCGCCGTCTGGAAATTCGCGTCCTGCGACGGCTGCCAACTCAGCCTGCTGGATTGCGAAGACGAAATCCTGGCTGTGTCGGATGCCATCGAAATCGCCAACTTCCCCGAAGCAACGCGGCGAGTGATTCCCGGGCCGTATGATCTTTCGCTGGTCGAAGGCTCGATCACCAGCAAACACGATGCGGAGCGAATCCAGCAAGTGCGCGCGGACTCCAAGTTCCTCGTCACCATCGGCGCTTGCGCGACATCCGGCGGGATCCAGGCCCTGCGCAATTATCGCAACATCGGCGAGATGGCATCGGTCGTCTATGCGTCGCCCCAATATCTCGACACGCTGGAAACTTCGACGCCGATCTCCGACCATGTTCATGTCGATTTCGAACTGCGTGGCTGCCCCATCAACAAGCAGCAGCTTCTGGAACTGATTCTGGCCTTTCTCCATCGCCGCAAGCCGAACATTGCCACCCACAGCGTTTGCGTGGAATGCAAGATGCGCGGAAACGTCTGCGTCATGACCGCGCATGGCACGCCTTGCCTGGGACCGGTGACGCAGGCCGGATGCGGCGCGATCTGCCCGGCTTACGATCGTGGTTGTTACGGTTGTTTCGGCCCGATGGAATCGCCGAACACCACGGCGCTGACCGCCCAATGGAAGTCAATGGGGGTTCCAGACGCCGACATCCTTCGCGCTTACCGATCCTACAATGGCTACGCCGAGCCGTTCAAATCCGAGGCTGAAAAACACGATTCATGAGTGAGAAAAAGACGAAAACAATCAAGGTGGATTATCTGGCCCGCGTGGAGGGAGAGGGTGCGCTACATGTCCAGATCAAGGACGGCAAGGTCGAGGATGTGAAACTGAAGATCTTCGAGCCGCCACGCTTTTTCGAGGCGTTTCTCCAAGGTCGCAGTTATCGCGAGGCCCCGGATGTTACCGCGCGGATTTGCGGTATCTGTCCGGTCGCCTACCAGATGAGCGCCTGCCACGCGATGGAAGATGCAGCGAATGTTCGTGTAGATGGTGGCATTCGGGAGTTGCGGCGTTTGCTCTACTGCGGCGAGTGGATCGAAAGCCATGGGCTCCACGTGTTCATGCTCCACGCACCGGACTTTCTCGGTTACGAGAGCGCAATCGAGATGGCGAAGGATCATCGCGACCTCGTCCAGATGGGGCTGAAACTGAAGAAAATCGGCAACGATATTGGCATTGTGTTAGGAGGTCGCGAGATTCATCCGGTCAACGTAAAGGTTGGCGGTTTCTACAAAGCTCCGCACAAGCGCGATCTTCAAAAGCTGACCGAGGACTTGAAAAGGGGAATCGACGCCGCGGAGAAAACGATCCGGTGGGTGGCGGACTTGCCGTTCCCGGATTTCGATCAAGACTATGAGTTCGTGAGCCTCAGTCATCCTGACGAATATCCCATGAGCGAGGGCCGCATCGTTTCGAACAAGGGCTTGGACATCGCGATTCCGGAGTACGAGGAGCACTTTGAGGAAGAACACGTGCCCTACACGAACGCGCTGCATTCCGTGCTCAAAGCTCGGGGCAGCTACTTTGTTGGGCCCATGGCGAGGTTCAATCTGAACTTCGACAAGCTGACCTCGCGGGCTCAAGATGCGTCCAAAGCCGCAGGTCTGGACGGAAAATGTCTCAATCCGTTTCAGAGCATCATCGTCAGGAGTGTCGAAATTCTCTACGCCTTCGAGGAAGCCTTGCGCGTGATCGAAAACTACGAGCGGCCCGATCCGCCAGCCATCGAAGTCGATCCCAGCGGCAAAATCGGTTGCGGCGCGACCGAGGCCCCACGCGGCATTCTGTATCACCGCTACAACGTCGATGAGAAGGGCGACATCACCGAAGCCAAGATCGTCCCGCCAACCTCACAGAATCAGAAAACGATCGAGCGGGACCTTTACCGCTTTGTTCCGCAATTCATCGACCTGCCAGACGACAAGCTGCAATGGCACTGCGAGCAGGCAATCCGCAACTACGATCCTTGCATCTCTTGCGCGACCCATTTTCTCAAGATCAAACGCGAGGAGGTCGACGGGTGAAGACGCTGGTTATCGGCATCGGCAACGAGTATCGAGGAGACGACGGCGTGGGCCGGGTTTTGGCGCGGCGTATGGTTGCGCTCGACTTGCCCAACGTGGAGATCCGCGAGTCCTCTGGCGAGAGCTTTTCGCTGATGGAGCTTTGGGCTGAAACGCAAAAAGTGATCCTTGTCGATGCGATCCAATCCGGAGCGACGCCGGGGACGGTGCAACGATTCGACGCGGGATCACAGCCGCTGCCGACCGAGTTTGTCCAGCAATGCTCGACGCATGCGCTCAGCCTGCCCGAAGCCGTGGAATTGGCGCGTTCGCTAGGCCAACTGCCGCCGGAAGTCGTGATTTTCGGGATCGAAGGCCTTAGCTTCGAGCACGGCAACAACTTGACACCAACGGTCGCCAAAGCCGCTGACGAAGCTTTCGAACAAATCCGCAAAGAACTACTCAACTCACCCTAACAACCATGCACGAACAATCCCTTATGAACGATCTGATGGCCAAGATTATGACCATCGCGAAGAAAAACGATGCCACGAAGGTGGTGTCCATCGACGTCTGGCTCGGCGCGTTGTCCCACATGTCGCCCTCCCACTTCAAAGAGCACTACGACGAGTCCTCCAAAGGCACGATCGCAGAAGGCGCCACGCTGAACACCGAGGTTTCGGAGGATATCGACCACCCCAACGCGCAGGACATTTTGCTGCAAAACATTGAAGTCGAAGAATAGGACGCGCCTGCGGATTGAAGTGACCGGTGCGGTTCAAGGCGTGGGCTTCCGGCCGTTCGTTTATCGACTCGCCAACAAGTCGGGCCTCACCGGTTGGGTTCGCAATTCGGTGCGTGGGGTCGAGATCGAAATCGAAGGCGACCTGAGACAAACCCAGTTTTTTCTGGCGAAGCTGGATTCGGAAGCGCCTCCGAACAGCGTCATCCGCCGCACCGAGGAGATGGCGATTCCGCTGGTTGGAGATTCTGGATTCGAAATCCAGGTTTCGGGTCAGGAGATGGATTCATCTGCCGGGGAAGTCCTTCCCGACCTCGCAACCTGCGCGGACTGCCTCCGCGAAATCTTTGATCCTGAAGACCGTCGCTACCTTTACCCGTTCACGAACTGCACGAACTGTGGTCCGCGTTACAGCATCGTCCGCCGATTGCCCTACGATCGTGAGAACACTACGATGGCGAGTTTCGCGATGTGTCCGGAATGCCTCGCCGAATACCGTGACCCTGAGAACCGGCGCTTCCACGCCCAGCCTAACGCATGCCCTAAATGCGGGCCTCATGTGGATCTGTCACTTGCGAACGCGGCGGAAAAGATTAAGAACGGCCAGATCCTGGCAGTCAAGGGCGTAGGAGGCTTCCACCTCTTCATTGACGCTCGTGATGAACAGATGGTCCACCGGCTCCGAAAGCGGAAGCACCGACCGGACAAGCCGTTTGCGGTCATGTTTCCGAATCTGAATTCGGTCAACGAGCACTGCGAGGTGAACGATGACGAAGAGGCTCTGCTTACCTCGTCTGCAGCACCAATCGTGCTCCTGCGCCGACACGACAACAGCGATTTGGCCAGCAATCTCGCGCCAGACAATCCCTGGCTAGGCGCGATTCTACCTTACTCACCGCTTCACCACGTCTTGATGTATCTGCTAGGATTCCCGGTCGTTGCGACCAGCGGCAATCTCAGCGACGAACCGATTTGCATTGAAAACGACGAAGCTCAGAATCGCCTCACCGGAATTGCCGATGCGTTCCTCCTTCACAATCGCCCCATCGAGCGCGCAGTAGACGATTCCGTGGCCTGCGTGGTGGCGGATCGCGAACTCCTACTGCGGCGATCGCGAGGATACGCCCCTTCGCCGATTGAAATCGCCGCTCCCCTCCCCTCTGTCCTCGCCCTTGGTGGCGACTTGAAAAACACGATCGCGATTTCCAGCGGCAACCGCGTGTTTCTGAGCCAGCATCACGGAGACCTGGGAACGGCGGCGTCGCTGGATGCGTTCACCCAACACATCGTAGATCTTCCGAAACTATGCTGCGCCAAACCCCTGGCGTTCGCCTGCGACCTGCATCCTGGTTACCATTCCAGCGGGGTTGCCACGAATGCCATCCGCGTTCAGCACCACCATGCCCACATTGCGGCTTGCCTTGCGGAACATGGAATTGAAGGACCAGTGTTAGGCGTGGCCTGGGACGGAACTGGTTATGGAACGGACGGAACTATCTGGGGCGGCGAATTTCTCATCGCGACGCAGTCCGAATACGAGCGGTTCACCCACCTGCGTTCGTTTCCGTTGCCCGGTGGCGAAAAGGCGGTTCGCGAACCCAGGCTGGCGGCCCTTGGTCTCTTGCACGAAGCGGGTATCGCAGTGGAGGAAACGTCGCTTGGTCAGGCATTCGAAGATCGCGAATTGGAAATCGCGAAGTCCATGCTCCGGCAGAAGATCAATTCTCCGCGGACCACGAGCGCAGGGCGGCTTTTTGATGCGTTCGCAGCATTGCTGGGGTTGCGGCTGAAGTCGACGTTTGAAGGTCAGGCCGCGATGGATCTGGAGTTCTGCCTCGCTCGAGCGGCGGCAGGAAGCCACCGCTACGATTACAAATTGGCTGACCGCCTCGGCGATTGGACACCCATCCTCTCTGGGATGCGTGAAGACCTCGCAAACGGCACGCCGGTGTCCGAGATTTCAGCAAGCATCCACGACACGATGGTTGAAATGATCGTGCAAGTCGCCAACACCGCCAAGCTCAAAACTGTTGCCCTTTCCGGCGGCTGCTTTCAGAATCGCTACCTCCTCGAACGCACGATTCACCGCTTGCGAGAATGCGAATTCACCCCAGTCTGGCCGAGGCAGGTTCCTCCCAATGACGGAGGACTCGCCCTCGGCCAGGCGATTATCGCCGCTCGAACCCTCGATCCAATATGTGCTTAGCCATCCCCGGAAAAATCCTCGAACTTCAGGGCGAAGATCCGTATCTTCGCATGGGACGCGTCCAATTCGGAGGCATCGTGAAAGAAATCAACCTGGCCTACACTCCCGAAGCGAAGATCGGCGACTACGTGCTCGTCCACGTCGGCTTCGCGATTTCCAGAATCGACGAGGCCGAGGCCCAGCGAGTTTTCGAATACCTCGATGAGATCGGGGAAATCGAACTTCCTCATCCATCAAATGCCCCTCCTGACCAGCTCGTCACGTGACACACCGTAACAACCTCTTCAATTAGGAATTAAGGCTCTCAAGGGACGAAATGGATTTGTGGATTTCAATCATGGCCCTCGAAAGCGAACTGGGCGATGGAGAATTGGACTTTAGCCCCTGCTTGATTTCATGAACCGCAAAACCCTCTTCCTATTCTTTGTTTTCCTTGCCCTCGGAGTTGCCGCGCAGGCAGAGACCACTCAGCCGAACATCATCGTCTTCTTCACCGATGATCAGGGATATAACGACGTCGGCTGTTTTGGATCCCCACTCATCGCGACGCCTCACCTCGATCAAATGGCGGCGGAGGGGCTGAAGCTCACGTCTTTCTATGCCCAGCCCGTTTGCGGGGTTTCGCGAGCTGCATTGATGACGGGTTCTTATCCGATTCGGGTAGGCGAACCTGGCAACATCAAAAATCTTCACACGATCTTACATCCCGAGGAAATCACCTTACCGGAAGTGTTGCGCGACGCTGGTTACGCGACCGGAATGGTTGGCAAATGGCACCTTGCCGGCGGTGGCCGCGGCGATTCCTGGAATCGTGATCTTCTTCCCAACGCCCAGGGGTTTGACTACTGGTTCGGCGCGCCGTCGCACAACGGAACGACTCGGGTGGTTCCTCCTAACAGGGCCCACACCGAATTGATGCGCAATGGGGAGATCGTCGATCCCGGGGTCGATCAAGAGGAAATGGGACAGCTGACAAAGTTATATACCGAGGAGGCGCTTGGATTTATTCGTCGGCAACAAGAGGGCCCCTTCTTTCTCTACCTCGCGCACACGATGCCTCATGTGCCGATCAATGCCTCAGAGGCGTTTCTCGGTAAAAGCAAACGCGGCCTCTACGGCGATGTCATTGAAGAACTCGACTGGTCCATGGGACAGATCCAGGCAGAACTCAAACGTCTCGAACTGGATGAAAACACGATGGTTATTTTCACCTCGGACAATGGCCCTTGGGTTGAAGGTTATCTCGAAGGTGAAGGTGGAACGGATTCCCACTGCGGTTCGGCCGATCCTCTCCGCGGATGGAAAATGTCGGCCTGGGAGGGCGGCTGTCGCGTTCCCTTCATTGCTCGTTGGCCAGAAAAAATTCCCGCCGGGCGCGTCAGCGGCCAAATCCTTTCCACGATGGATTTCTTTCCCACTTTCGCCAATCTCGCGGGAGCAAACCTACCGGCTGGCCGCACCCTCGACGGTCTCGATGCTACTGAATTCCTGCTCGGCAAGACCGACACCAGCCCACGCAACACCTACCTCTACTACTCGGGTTGCCTGCTGACCGGCATGCGCGAAGATCGATGGAAACTCGTTCGCCCGCGCCCTGGCAACCCACCTGCCCTCGGTTGGTGGGGCCGCATGATCGAAGAAGTCCCCGATGTCCAACTCTATGACCTCGA
>CAYGQD010000208.1:0-12852 GCA_964351855.1 uncultured Verrucomicrobiales bacterium | reverse complement strand
GGCACAAGTCGGGCCGAAGGCTCGAAAGCACAAAGCTTAGGGCTTCAGCCCTGAGACCGAGATCGATTCTTCCATTGCGGCCTGTCAGGTCGCCAGGTAACGCGCAACGCCGATTGCTGGTGACCTTTCAGGCCACTTTTACGCAGCTCCGCGCAACCGGGCGTGAACGCCCGGCCTTTGTGCTTCGAGGCTTTCAGCCCCTATCGGCCCACCAGATTCATTCCCACCCGGATCTAGGTCGCTTCTTGACAACTGGGGGCGATTCATGGTTCACCCTTAGCGTCTATGGCGATTGCGGCGATTCCCCTCTCCTTCGGTTCATGAAATCCAGCACCCGATTCATCCTTTCCCTCTTCCTGGGCTTGTTGTTCGGCGGGCTGCATTGGGCGGGTGTGGGCGAATATTTGGAGGAGGTGACGATTGATGCTCGGCTGCGATCTCGGCCGATTCAGACAGCTTCGCAGGATGTCCGGCTGGTGGCGATTGGTGATCGCGATGTGGGCTCCGAGAGTCTGGGGCGATGGCCTTTCCCGCGAGCCGTTCATGGTGATGTGCTCCAGATCCTGGAGGCGCTCGGCGTTCGGCATGTAACCGTGGACATCCTGTTCACGGAAACTTCGCAGGCGGAACAGGATGAACGGCTGAAGTTGGTGCTGGACGGTAGGGATGATCTGACGCTGGCGTATTATTTTGAGGCGCTGGGGCGGTCGAACCAAGCCGATAGCGAAGCCGCGCCACACTTCATTGAAGGACGACGTTATGGGTTGGCGGTCGAGGATTCTTCGATCCTGCGAGCCAGTGGGCCCGTCCCGCCGTTTGCCGAACTGCGAGCCGGTTACGGCGCGGTGAATGTTCAGCCGTCGAAGGTGGATGAGTTGGTGCGCAAGGTGCCGCTGTTTATCGCGCATGATGATCGCCTGTATCCCACGCTGGCGATGCAGACGATCATTCAGGCTTTGGAGGCTGACCCGGACCAGATCCGGATCGAACCGGGGCGCGCGGTCGAGCTAATCGGAACGAAGCGGGGAAACTTGCGGATTCCGATCGATCGTCAGGGGCAGTATCGCGTCAATTTTCTTGGGAGCCTGGATTCTTTTGGGGAGTCTTATCAGTACCTGGATCTTTACGCAGCGGTTTCCGATGAAGCGATGGCCCAACGAATTGGCGACGCGCTGAAAGACAGGGTGGTCTTAATCGGAAATGTCAGCACCGGAAACTCGGACGTGGTCAATACGCCACTGGGGCGCATTCCCGGGATGGCGGTGCAGGCGACGGTGGTGAGCAATATTCTGGAGGGCAATCACCTCGAACGTCTACCGCTGTGGGCAGAGGCGATTCTCATTGTCCTGATCACGCTGCTCTTTGCCGCGCTGATGCGCCCGAGCCGCCCCTGGTTGAATGTGACCTTGTTTGTCCTGCTGATTGCCGGTTGGGTCCTGGGCGCGTTTGTCGCGATTCGCTACGATTGGGTTCTGCCACTGACCCCCGTCCTGGAAGCGAATCTCGTGGCTCTGTTGATTCTGCTTCCCTTCCAGATTACCACCTTGGTGGGAAGCTTGGCACCGTTCATTCCCCTGCCGCTGCGCCGCCTGGTTTTGGAAAATCGACCGCTGCCGAGTTCGACAGTGCGCCGAGAAGTTTCCGTCTTCTTTGCGGATTTGCGCGGGTTTACGGAGTGGACTGACAGCCAGGAACCGGACGAAGTCGCCCTCGCCCTCAACGAATACCTCACCGCGATGACGGAGGTGGTGGAGAAGCATGGCGGCACGCTCGACAAATTCATCGGTGATTGCATCATGGTCTTCTTCGGCGCGCCGGACCAGCGGAAGGATCACGCGCTGGCCTCGGTGCGAATGGCTATGGAGATGCAGCATCGCACCAAGGAATTGGCCGAAACCTGGAAATCAGCAGGTAGGGAGCCCCTCAAAGCCGGGATGGGGATTCACACGGAATGGGTCACGGTGGGGAACTTTGGCTCGGTCCGGTTTCAGGATTACACGGTAATCGGGCGAGGCGTGAATCTGGCGGCGCGGATCGAAAGCTGGGCACCGGGAGGAACCATCCTCATTTCCGCGAAGACGAATGCTCTGGTCCAGAATTCGGTGAAGACACGCCTGTTTGCCGAATTGAAGTTAAAGGGGATTAGCCAACCTGCCGAGGTTTACGAGGTGCTGGAGGACGATGCTTCGCAAGCGGCAGACCTGGAACCTTCGAATCAGTTCGTGATCGAAGCTGGAGAGAGGCTGGGGCCGTTCCCTGAGACGGGAATCGACCTCATGATTCGATGTGGACGGATCGAACCGGATGCCGTGATAGAGGGCGAAAATCTTACCGCCTCCCATAGAGCCAAACCAGACATCGGTTGATTAGAGATTCATTGCTATTCCTGGCTGTAGAGATAAGAGCCGTGGGCGACTTGAAGGACGAATTCCTTTGAATCCGGGAGGAGGAATTCATCGGTGAGATCCACTTGAAATCGGATAAACCCTGACGTGTCATCCGGAAAAAAGGGAAGGATAACCGGTCGCCACGTTCCTTCCGAAAGGACCGGCAAAACTTTGATCCCCGTTGCGACATCTGCTATTTTAACGGTTTCCGTTGTGCGAACCTGCTTCAGCCCAACTCCGCGAACAAAAAACTCATAGGCTTTGGGATTGTGCCGGGGAGCTTCCACGTTTACTGACAACTCCACTTGATTGAGATCTGCGATCCGGGAAAAACGGACTTCGTAAGCTTCTCCTTTGGTTGGGCTTTGGATTGGCTTTGGTTCTTCGATTCCGAGTGCGGTTGTATCTGCGACATTCCCTACGTTTTTCTGAGCGACTACGGCGGAAAGATTCCAACTCATGTTCTCCCCGTTTGGTCCTTTTTTGTCGGTCCAACGTTTCAGCGCGATGGGCTTGATCTGAAACGCTCCGTAGATCTCCGCCCACCCAGCTTCTTCAGCGGTCATGCGCCGTCCCGAAGCCTTCCCATCGGCATCCATCTCAATCACGCCACCGGCTCGCAGAGGAACTTCGACTGGTTGATCGCCACGTTTTGTGGCCACCGAAATCGCTCCCTGGTGAACTCCAACCAACTCCGCTCCTCCTTCCACGTCCGCGAAGAACTGGGTCCCTTTCACGGCCAAGAGAAGCGTGGGCGTCTTGAGTCGGAACTGAGCTGCCTCCTGATTTCGAATCGGTTGATTGGGATCAATATGAATGAAGAGTCGCCCTCGCAACAACTCCAGGCTGTGCGTCGCATCTTCCGATCGTTTGGCTCGAACTGGAACCTGAACTTGGGAGTCTTCATTGATGAGAAGAGAACCACCACCGGGGAGTAAACCACTGACCTTCGCTCCTGCACTCACGAGAATCGATTCCCCTGGCTTCACGTTCCGGTCTGCGATATCAGGATCCGTGTTAGAAGTCTTGACGGTCCGTTCGTTGCCGTCAGCGGATCGAATCTTGACGTCGCCTTGCGCCTCAAAGAGAACCAGATCTTGGAATTGCCGAGCAGGTTGCTGAGCTTGAGCGTAGAATGGGAAAGAAATTTGGGTGACTACGATGGCGAGGCATATTTGTAGGGCGTGGATATGGGAAGGCTTTCGTTGAAACATAATTCTGGATGTCGAAAATCTTAGTTATCAGAATATAGAATTGAACCCTCTACCATCTGAATCGCATACTCCTTTAATCCCGGAAGAAGGTTTTCACTGGTGAGCGAGATTTCGAACCCGATCGTGGCCTCTCTTCGACCTTCTGGCCTGTCTGTGTATTGTTCGAAGTCTGGAATTGGAAGCGTGAATCGTATCCAATCGCCGCTCGATAAATCGATGGCGGTCGTCCGTCCAGCACCCCTCCGGTAGCTCAGTTGGCTGATGACCCTATCTGCTTCTTTGATGCCGATTCCACGGACGTAGAATTCCGCTACGCGGGGCAGGCCAGGGCCAATGTTGGTTTGGAGAGCCATTTCAACGTTTTCCACGTCGGGGAGTTTGGTGAATCGAACTTGCGCGGCCTTTCCTGGCCATGGCGATTCGATCTCTTCCACGACCAGCCCTAAATTCTTTGCGGCCGTGCCCGTTCCACCTTGTGATGTCGAGGTGATCAGTTTTGCGCCAACCCAAAACGGTTCGCTATTTTGGGGAGGAACCATTGATTGCCAACTGAGTTTCTTACGGTCGTAGCGGTCCTCCCACCGGCTTTCATCCGCCGTCATCGCTCGCATGTTGGCGGCTCCGTCCGGACCAATCACGACGACGCGATTTCGCGCCAACTGGACTTCCACGGCTTCGCCATTGCGTTTGGTGGAAACGGCAATACTTCCTTCATGCACGCCAACGCGTTCCGATCCATCGGGCTCGACGAAGGCGAAGAACTTGGTCCCCTTCACTGACAAAATTAAAGTGGGTGTCTTTAGCCGAAAGACCGGAGCCTTTTGATCTCGACGCTTTTCTGCGGGTTCAAAGCTGAAAAAGAGTTGGCCTTTAAGAAGTTCCAATGAGTGGCTGGGATTGTCATCGCGCCGCTTCGGTGGCTCTGGTATCTTTAGGTTCGTGCTCTCTTCCAGGATGAGCGAGCCGCCGCCTGGATATGACGCCACGGCCGAGCCTTCGGTTTCAATTTGGACGGTATCCCCGGGATTGAGGATCGTTGCTTCCGTCGTATTGATCCGCTTGGTGGAACCCTTTGGAGATCGAACGAGAACCTTGCCTTTGGTATCAAAAACGGCAAGTGATTCGATCGGGAGTGCAGGTTGCTGTTGGGCAGACGCAGGGAAAACAAGTGACCATAAGAGAATCGGGAAGGCCCAAGGTAGAATGACGGGACAATATGAGCAATGAACCATGGTGATTATCCTGTGGTTTAGCCCTCAGTTTAGATAATGGATCCAAAGGCTGCTTGAACAACATATTCGGAGTGTCCGGGAAGCAGGTTGCTATCCAGACCGCTTACGTAAAATTCGACGGCCAATAAGCCATTGGAATCGAGCAACGGAAATACCACTCGAGTCCAATCACCACTAGATACGTCGATACGAATAATCGTTCTTTCTCCGCCTGCACCGCGACGAAACGTAACGGTGCGGATGCCGACTCCCCGAATTAGGAATTCGGCCGCTCGGGTCGTGCCTATGCTGCCGGATGCGACATTGGCGTGAAGAATCGCGGCGCTCAGATTCATTGACACCCTAAACCGAAGCTCTCGAGCCTGCCCCGGGGTTGGGCTTCCGATCATTGCGATCTCAAGCCCTGCGTCTTCAGCTATCTCTGAGGAAAAGAGCGTTTGACCTTTCAACGAAGCATTTACGAACCACGTTTGGATTCCGCGAAATGGATCTGCGTAGGGCTGCATGGCCCGCCGCTTCAGTTCGAATTCCCGATACTTGTCCGCGAATTGTTTCTCGGTGTCGTCCATGGCCCTTCCCTTCGCTCCATCGTCGGCGTTGATTTCAATCACTCGATTGGCGGAAAGCGGTGCTTCGATCTTCCGGCCATTTCTCTCTGTCGTGACAGAAATCTGACCTTCGTGGACGCCGACGACTTCGTTTCCGTCGCGCGAGTCCGCAAAAAACTGCGTCCCCTTCACGGCGAGCAACAGCGTCGGGGTTTTCAGCCGAAACTCGCGAACCCGCGTGCGCCTGGCGTCTTCTGGGCACTGAATATTTAGAAAAAGCCGCCCTTTGAGCAGTTCCAGGCTTTGGTTCACATCCTCAGCACGCTTGGGAGAAGGGACCCGGATTTCGGTATCCTCTTCCAACACGATTGAGCTTCCGCCTGGAAGCAGGACCTGGGCCGATGCTCCCGGCTGCGTGATCAGCAATTCGTCGGACCTTACGACCACGTTTTCGAGAGAACCCGCTGCTGGCTGCTCAACATCTTCAGCGAGGGCCTTGACCGATTGCTCCTCCCCTTCGGAGTTGCGGATCGTTACCTCACCAGTGGTGTGAAACACGACCAGACTCTGAACTTGGCGCGCCGTATCTTGGGCTTCGAGTCGCGATAGCATCGCACAAAGAGCGATAGCCAACCAAAGCAGGGGAAGAAAGGGGAGTTTTGTGAGATGCATGAGGGATCTGCCTCAAAGAAGGAACCACCTTCATCGCTACCGTTCAACCGAATTCCCATCGGGGCCTCGCTACCCTATCCACCAATGTGCGGCACTCGAAACTGCTGCGGCAACGATTTTTAGGATCCGCAGGTTTCGCAGGTGCGGAATTGCGGGCTGCCGCACTCAATTTCACGGTGAAAGGTGCTTCTGAAAGGTAAACGGTTTTCGCATTCCTACCTGTTCCCCAAGGCACCGCAGATCCGGCAGGATGCCGGAGCCACTTTCTTTGCTACACGGGATGGTAGGTGGACTGGATCAGGCCGTTAGCGAAGGACTGGGTGGAGAGGTGCTGGAGGGCGATTTCCTGGGGGAGTTCGCCAAAGAGGGGGATTCCGGAGCCAAGCAGGACGGGGACTCGGGTGAGGATGAGGGCATCAACGAGACCAGCAGCGATGAAGCCTTGGATTGTGACCCCTCCGTCGAGGTAGAGGTGCTGGTAACCGCGCTGAGCCAATTGGTCGACAACTTGGGCGGGCGTTCCAGCCATCGTTTCGACGGTTGGTGCGAGGTGCTCGGGAATGGTGAGGTTCCCATGGGTGAGGACCACAACTGGCTTATCGGCGTAGGGCCATTCCTCGAAAGACAACACCTTCTCGAAGGTCTTCCGCCCCATGATCAGAGCATCGACCGAATCGAAGAATGCTTGGAAGCCGTAATCTTCATCGGAACTCCGGCTGTATTGATCCAGCCAGCTGACGTCGCCATTTTCTCGGGCGATATAACCATCGACGCTGGTGGCAATGTAGGCGGTGGTCTTCATGATCACTCTGAGCAACAGAATAGCGGATGGCCAAGTGTTGCGTCAACTGAATGATTGCGAGGGCGTCACCATTCTGTCACCTTGGTGCAGCCTTGGGCGCCGTGAAATCCCTTGACCCTGCCGGAATCGACTGCGAGTGAGTATCTGCGTTATCATTAACTTTGCAGGAACATGAATCCTTTGATCACCAACCTTTTTCTTTTGTTTGGCTACGGAATCGCGGGCGCGCTGGTGATGGCGGCTTCGCTGGGGATCTTGCTGAAGGTGTGGGACAAAATCACGCCGATCGATGAATGGGAAGAACTGAAGAAGGGTAACCTGGCTGTGGCGATTGTGATGGCCGCGGTGATCGTTTCTCTGGCAATTATTATTGCGTCGGCGATTTCACCGGGGGCGTCCTAAGCTCCATCCCCTTGCAGGTTCCGCAGGGAGTTCCTTCGTTGGGTTTGCAAACGACGTAGTTTTTCGCATCACCACCATGGAAATGGCGGCATTCATCGTGATGGCGAGTTTCTCGCTCTCGATGCATCACCAAGGTATGACTCGGATGGCGCGTCCACATTTCCTCCCCGATCGGCTGGAAGACGGAAGCCGGATGATAGAATCGGTCAGAGAGGTTGCTGGCCCAGCGGTCTAATTCAAAGCGATCGTCTCCGGTTCGCCTCCCTTTTCGGTAATCCCACGGTGCGATGGGATCGATGTCTTGCCAGAGACCCGCTCTCGCTGCGCGGGCCTGTTGCTCGGCTTGGGCGAGGATTTCGCTCCGGGAGTATTCCGGGGCATGCCAGGCGTAACCCGATTCGACCATTTGCTGCTGAAGGATTTCCCCGGTCGTTTGATCGATCATCGTGGCAACGTAGCGCCCGCTATTGATGGAGCGGCGAGTCGCGACAAACGATTTCAAGTAAGCGAGTTCAGACAGTTTCGCTTTGGCTTTCTGGCCATGGGCTTGGCTTTTTTCCGGGGCATCGATTCCGTGGAGGCGGATGCGAATCCGGTATTTGTGGTTCGTCAAGAGGTCGAGAGTATCGCCATCGAGAATCGCGATGACTGTGCCGTGGGCGATGCCGGTGTAGTGCCAGTCAAGGAAGTCTTGGTTTCGCTCTGAGAACGCGGATTTCTGGACCGGTCGAAAGTATTCGGGCGCTTCGCTGGAGGCAAAGAAGAGTTCATCCGTGTCTTTCTTTACGAAGCCTTCCACGTCCTTACCATCGATGGCCCATTCCCGCGACGTCGTCATTGACCTCCCCTTTCGTGGCGCGAATTCGTCCTCGGCACCGTCCCGGATTTCAATCTTCGCGATTTCCGGCACGGTCAGAAGCGGTCCCAGCAGCATCGCCCACGTCACCAAGCTCGCCAGCCCCGCAGCATAGGTTAGCAACACGCGTCTTTTGTCCAAAGCCAGCATCAACGAATCCTGTTTCGGTTCCGCTCAGCTCTCAAGCGAAAAAGCGTCACGATTCGGGCGAACTGCCCGCGTTTTCCCGATAAATCAGGTTCAGTTCCCTCGTGTGATCCTTGTCCCATGCCATCCCGATTTTCCATTCTCCTGCCGCTCTTGATGTTCCCTTTGTGGTCGGGGGCGGAGGATGCGCAATTTACGGGGGAGGTTTGGCCGATTCTGGAGGCGCATTGTGTGAAGTGCCACGGGGCGGAGCGGCAGAAGGGGAAGGTGCGGTTTGACACGCTTTCGACCGATTTCCTCCAGGATCCAGCGGCTGCGGAGACTTGGCACGACGCCTGGGATCAGGTTCAGCTGGGAGAGATGCCGCCGGAGGATGAGGAGGAGCTGACTTCTGAGGAACGCGAAGTGCTGACGTCGTGGATCGACACCCGATTGAAAGCGGCGCTGGCGGCCAAGTCTGGCACCCCGTCGAACGGCGTGATGCGGCGGCTGAACCGGACGGAATACCAGTATGCGATGACGGATTTACTGGGGCTGGAGATGGACTATGCGGCAGAGCTTCCGGCCGATGCCTTGTCGCCAGACGGGTTTCGCAACGATGGCGCGGCCTTGGGAATGACGGGCCTGCAGGTGGAGAATTATCTGAAAGCGGCGCGTCAGGCGATGAATCTGGTCTTGGTGGAGGGAGACCAGCCGGGACGGAGCATTCACCCACTCAAGTTCGAAACCAGGGGGCCGAAGGGACGCGGTTACGACGGAATTCCGTCGGATCGACTGGGTCGGGTCAACTACTGGCGGGGTTCGTTTCCGGAGCCGCCTCGCGAAGGGCAGTTTACGGTTCGGATCACGGCGCGAGCCGAACGTACCGAGGAGCAGGCCGCCCCCATTCTCGCCGCGCGCTACGGCTACTTTGTGAGCGGATTGACGATCAATCTGATGGAAGATTTGGGAGAGATCCCGATCGCTTCGACCGAGTCGCAAGTCTATGAGCTACGCGGAATGCCAGAGTTTTTTCCGCGCTCTGAGCCCGGAGTGCCGAGCGAAAAGCTGAACGGAGTGGTGACCTTGTATAATATCTTGAACGACGGAATCTCGGCTCCGAAACCGAAGAACGTGAAGGAGGAAATCACGGTCAAAGGAAAGACGAGCAAGAAGACCACCCGCGTCTGGCCGGAAGATCCCGAGTTCCCGAAGATCATCATCGAATCGGTGGAGTTTGTCCGAAATGACTATGCGTCCTGGCCGCCACCATCACAGCAGCAGATCGTCAAACATGGTGAAGCGATCGAGACCACGCTGGAGCGCTTTTTGCGCCGCGCTTGGCGACGCCCGCCAACCGAGGCTGAGCTGAAGGAATGGGGGGCGCATTATGCCGCAATCCGCGAAGCGAGCGAAACGGACCTGGCCGCGCTGCGCGAAGTGTTGGCCGCTTCTCTGGCCTCCTCCCACTTTCATTTTTTGATCGAACCCGACGCGGGAGCGACTTCGCCCCGGCCGCTGAATGCTCACGAGATCGCGGCGCGACTGGCGCTTTTTCTCTGGTCATCGATTCCGGATGCGGAACTCAACGCACTGGCGGATTCCGGAGCGCTGCAGGAACCGGCCCAGCTGCGACAACAGTTCGCCCGGATGCTGGCCGACCCCAAGGCGGAGCGCTTTGCCCGGGAATTCAGCTCTCAGTGGCTGGATCTGGATGCGGTGGATCGCGTGGCCATCAACCCGCAATTTCACAAGTTCGACGACGCACTCAAGCAGGACATGGTCGGAGAAACCCAGGCGTTCTTCCGGGAGATTCTGCGCTCGGACACCTCCGCGCTTCAATTTCTGGATGCTGACTTCACGATGCTCAATGCGCCTCTGGCCAAGTTTTACGGGATTCGCGGGCCGAAGTCGCAACGCTTCGAAAAAGTCGCCTTGTCGGCGACGGGTCACCGCCCGGGTGGTCTTCTCGGCCATGCGTCGGTTCATCTGGCGGGTTCGGATGGCGTCGATTCGCATCCAATCAAGCGAGCGGTCTGGATACGCGAACGCCTGCTCCACGACCCGCCAAAGCCGCCGCCGCCGGACGTCCCTGACCTGGCCACCAGCGTGCCCAATTTTGAAAAGCTCTCGGTCCGCGAACAGCTTGAAGTTCACGCGAAGAAAGCCGCCTGCGCAGAGTGCCATCGCACCATCGATCCCTGGGGCATCGCCCTGGAGGAGTTCGGCGCGCTTGGCCTCTCTCGCGAGAAGACGACCCGGGGGAACAAGCTCGTTTCGACCCAGACCACCCTGCCCGGCAATTATGCAGTGGACGGAATTGAAGACCTGAAAGCCTATCTGACGACGGAACGCCGCGATCAATTTGCCCACGCCCTCGTCAGCAAACTTCTCACCTATGCTCTAGGTCGCTCCATGGAACTGAACGATGAGCTGGTGATCCAGGAACTGGCTCATGCGTTCGCCGATCACGATTATCGTCTCAGCCCCTTGCTTGAGGGCATCGTCACCTCCAACCTCTTTCTCTACCGCTAACACTGATGCAACGCCGACACTTCCTCCACGCTTCCGGAATCACCCTCGCGCTCCCCTGGTTCGAGTCGCTCGCCGCCTCGACCTCAACCACGCCGCCGAAACGCTTCTGCACGATCTATTTCCCCTACGGTGTCAGTCTTCCCACGAAGGAGCAGGAGGCCGAGAAAGCGTGGAATTGGTTTCCGAACGGTTCCGGGAAAGACTTCACCTTCAACAAGTCCCTGGAAGTGTTGGAACCCCTGCGGGACCAGATCACGGTGCTGGGTGGACTTTCGCATCCCAAGGTGCGGCGGATCGGTGGCCATGACAGCGGGGACACCTTCCTGACGGCGGAAGAACTTCACATCGCCACCGGATTAAAGAACTCGGTCTCGTTCGATCAATACTTGGCGCGTACTAAAGGGCTGGGAGAATCGACCCGCTTCACCAGCCTGGTCCTCTCGAACGATGGGGGCGTGGGGATGCCGACCCGAGCGACGACCCTCTCCTTCTCCGAATCCGGCCAACCGATTCCGGCGATCAATCGACCAGCCCTCGTCTTCGAGCGACTCTTCGGGCTGAATTCCGACTCCATCGACGCCCAGCGTAAGGGATTAACCAAGACCGGCAGCCACCTCGATCTCCTCATGGGCGAAGCAAAAACGCTGCGGAACCAACTCGGCGCGGCGGACCAGCAAAAGCTGGATCAGTACCTCACCTCGGTCCGCGAAGTGGAACAGAACGTGGAACGATCCGCCCGTTGGCTCGACGTCCCTCGTCCTCAGGTCAATGCTACAGGCCTGAGCCTGGATGCGGATACCTCGACGCCGGATGAGCTGATTCGAACGATGCTGGATCTCATCGTCCTCGCCTTCCAAACCGACTCTACCCGCTTCGCCACTTATCAATTGGCCAGTATGCACGGAGCCATCTCCATCGCAAACAAGTTTCCCGGGCTGCTCGGTCATCCGAAAGACTTCCATGGCCTCGCTCACGGAATGAAGAAGGCTGGTGGCGCAGAAGCCTTGGGCAAATGGGATCGTTATCTCGCCTCGCAGCTGCACTACTTCCTGACCAAGCTCAATAGCATCGAAGAAGGCGCGGGAACACTGTTAGACTCAACCACGGTTCTCTATGGATCCAGCAACAGCTATACGCATACCAACACTAACTATCCACTGATCCTCGCCGGCGGAAAAGCGACCGGGCATCAGCACGGGCAGTATCTCACCTACGACAAAGACGTCCCCCTGACCAACCTCTTCGTGACGATTCAGAATCGGATGGGAGTTGAGGCGACCAGCTTTGCGGATAGTACGGGGCCGTTGGTGGGCGTTTGAACGCCTAGTTCTGGAAAGTAGGACAGATTTGCAATCTGTCTGCGCAGCCTTCGCGCCGGGCCGATGGAGACAGATTGCAAATCTGTCCTACCCCCACCGCCTTCAGCGCTCGCCGTAAACCGGCGGCTTCCAGTCCTTTGGCAGCTTCCCTTGGGGGCGGACGCCGTAGGCATCAGCAGGAATGGGGCTGTCTTTGGTGGTACGGAGAGGAAGATCGTCGGGGAGGTGCTTGATGCGGAAGTCCTTATATTGGACCTTCATGGCGGGGCCAACGTGGACTTGGACGGCGAGGACGCCTTCGAGGGCGCGGCCTTTTTCGTCGAGGTCGATGAGGTCGGCGGTCGGGTGGCCGTCGATCCAGTGTTGATGATGGTTTCCGCGAACGAGGACGCGATAGTCGTGCCATTCATCGGGAACGAATTCCTTCATCGGGAGTTGGCCGACGACCCAAGGCTGGCCCTGAGGATCGATGATGACTTGTTCGCCGGTGTGGGAAAGGATGCGGCGGCCCTTTTCTTCGTAGAGCATTCCGTTGTATTCCGGGATGTTGGCGACGACATCGCACTGATAGCCGGTGACGATGTCGAGGCCGAGTTCCGGGGCGGATGTTCCGCGATATTGGATGCCGCTATTTCCGCCGGGGGAGATTTTCACTTTCACCTGGAGATCGAAGTTGCGAATGGTAGAGCCTTTCCAGGTGATGAAGCGGTTCATCTTGAGCGAGCCGTCGGTGACACCAGTGAGAGCGCCGTCTTCGAC
>CAYGQD010000207.1:0-12997 GCA_964351855.1 uncultured Verrucomicrobiales bacterium | reverse complement strand
CTACCTCAGCAACGACCTCGCCGTCCTCACCGGAAAACCCAACGTCTACGGCTCCATCTTCCGGTTCGAAGGCGAGGTTTCCGTCTTCGCCCCCAGCCTCGGCGGCCCCTGCTACCGCTGCCTCTTCCCGAACCCGCCCGAACCCGGCACCGTCCCCTCCTGTGCAGAAGGCGGCGTCCTCGGAGTTCTCCCCGGCATCATCGGCTCCATGCAGGCGCTCGAAGCCATCAAGCTCATCACCGGCATCGGTCAGCCCCTCGTCAGCCGGCTCGTCCACTTCGACGCCCTCTCCTTCAAATTCCGCGAAATCCGCCTTCGCCGCGATGAACAATGTCCCCTCTGCGGCACGAACCCCACCATTCACGAACTCATCGACTACGATCAATTCTGCAACGGAACCCCCTCCCCTATGAAAGAGACCACCATCCCCGAAATCACCGTCATCGAACTCAAGCAACGCCTCGACGCGGGAGAAATCACCCTCATCGACGTCCGCGAGCCGTCTGAAGCTGAAATTTGCCGCATCTCCGGCAGCCAACTCATCCCGCTCGGAGAACTCCCCGATCGCCTCGAAGAGATCCCCCGCGATCGCGAAGTCCACGTCCATTGCAAACTCGGCGGCCGCAGCGCCAAAGCCGTTAGGCTGTTGCACGAAGCCGGGATTGACCAGAGCATCAACATCGTCGGCGGCATCACCGCCTGGGCTGAGGAGATCGATCCCACGATGCCGAAATACTAGCTCTATTGGCGCATCGTTCACGGAAGATAAGGCTGACACCGCAGCTTCAGCAGCCGAATCAGCTCTTCATCCATGTATTCGTAGTCGTCTGGTATATTGAGAACGGCGATGCGCTTCCCCGCGAGAGCATGACCAAACGCTTGGTTCAGCCGATCTCGGTGAATCCTCTCCATCACCAAAATCACATCCGCCCATTCAACCTGCTCTTCCGATAACTGAACCTCAGCGTCACGACTGAGACCCGCAGAATCGACCTCGACTCCCGCAAGATCCGCGAAAACCGTTTCGGCCGTTGGACTCCGTAATCGATTTCGGGTGCAGAGGAATAAGAGACGCTTCATCCTTTCCGAACACTAGAGCATTTTTAGTGAAGATGTAGCCGATGCAGCGAGGAGATTTGGTTCTCAGGAAGGCGTTGTAGAGGAGCAGAGCGGGCTCTGTGACGGAGCAAAAACGCAGCTGAGGGCCAAAGATTCCGCTGTTTACTACCACCGGCGAAGCCGCACACTTTCCTGCGATTGTTCGTTCTTCATCGGCTACAGATTCAGTTAATATGCTTTAAACCACACCCGAAAACTCAGAAGAATCGCCAGGGCAGAAACGATCGTCATCACGGTTCCCGGCACAAAGAGCGCGTAGCCAGCCAAATCGACAAACAGGAAATATCCCAGATCAAGGAGGCCTCCAATCATCGCGGTAACCCAGATGGCAGTCCTGTTCCGTCGCCAGATAAAGACCGCCCCGATGATCGTGACCAACCCTCCCCAGGCTAAATTCCAGGCATGCTGGCTCAGAACGCCTCCCACGGCGGCAGGGTAATCCATCTCCAACGTTTCCGGATCGACGGCATCCGCGATGGCTTGGAAGCCGGAGGTCGTATCGCCCGAGAGAATCAAGACGCCCGCCAAAAGGTGGACCACCCCCCAGATCACCCAAAGAACGGCAGACACCCGAAGAAGAACGGTAAAAGATTGCTTCATACTAATTCGTAACTTTCTATGTTACAAAATCAACTCCCTTTTTCCGAAGGGGCAGCGCTATCATTACTTCGGTAAAGTTGAGAGGGATTTTCGACCTGCGCCAAGACGGGATTGAGCGGAGTGTAGCGAGCTACATGAGCTGAATCCCAACGCTGGCGCTGGCCGAAAAGACAAGCAAACTGCCGAAGGAATGATAGCGCTGTTCCTAACCCTTGTTTTTTGCCTCTGTCAGGAGGCTGCAGATGGCCGACCCCACATTCTGATCCATCTCCAAAACGCTGATACTCATGAGGCGAACCAGCAAATCCTCCTCAGCCGCCGCCAGCAAGCCGTTCACGTAGGCACCCAACACCTCGGACGGGCCACTCTCTCCGGACGGATAGCGCGGCAAGATCCCGGCATCTCCAGCAATCGCCTCATAAACTCTGCGAAGACTGATCTCCGCAGGATCCAGAGCCAGAACCGTTCCGCCCCCCACGCCCCGCTGAGATTCCACCAACCCCGCTTCACTCAACTTCCCCAGAATCCGCCGAATCACCACCGGATTCGTTCCATACGTTTCAGCAAGGATCTGCGAGGAAAGCGGCTTCCCATCCACCGCAGTGAGAAACCCCATCACATGCAAAGCCACCACAAAGTCACTTCTCATGTATTGTCTGGGGTGAAGGTAAGAATCATCAATAGCGGTAAGAGGAACGGTTTTCGAATCGCAAACATTCAGGACCAGCCTGGCAGCACAGGAAAAGCGACTCGTTCCTCCGTCCGAAGAAATCACAACCAGGACTCGATCGCAAGGCGGCGTTTAGCACGTTCGCAAGTCTGGCTTGAAGCGCTGCGAACGATCTCTTCGGCTGGGATTGATGGCTCGCGGCTAAGATAAGCTTCCTCCCAGAGCGCCAAATCGCAGTTCCAGCCGGGAAAGTGCTCGCATCTCAAACGAGAGCGAAGCCAAATGCGAACCATGTTGCGCGTCTATCCCACTTTTCAAACCCACCATTGTCTTCTGGTTCGTGAACCTTGCCGTCGCGTTCCGCTCAGAACCTTTCGAGTTTGCGGACACCGCTCCTGAGATGGAAGTTGAATTCCCGCGATCTGGTCCAACCTTACTGACATGCGACCCCTTATCCTTCTGTCTCTCCTTTTCACCGGTGTTTCCTCTGCGCAGGATTCCGATTTCCAACCCCTCTTTGATGGGAAAACCCTGGAGGGTTGGCTGGCACCGAACATGAGTTATTGGAGTGTGGAAGATGGGGCGATCACGGCTCAATGCACCGAGGAAAATCCGGCTGCGGCGAATCAGTTTCTGGTCTGGCAGGGCGGGGAGATCGCCAATTTCCAACTCAAGCTGCAGTTCCGCGTGGAAGGCGGCCCGAAGGCGAATTCCGGGATTCAAGTTCGCAGTCAGGTGCTGGAGGATGGGCACGCGGTAGGCTATCAGGCGGATATCAGTCAACCGGAGGCTCCGTATCTCGGCGCGATTTACGACGAGCATGGAAGGAAGATGCTGGCGAAGCGCGGGGAAGTCACCACGATCCAGCCGGACGGGACCATGGTCACGGCGACGGTCGAATCTCCCGAAGACGCCGCCAAGGGGATTGATGTCACCCAGTGGACGAGCTACGAAATCGATTTCATCGACCATGTCATGACGATCCGGATCAACGGGAAGGACATGTCAGAGGTCGTCGATCAGGAAGAGGCGGAACGGGAGATGAGCGGTATCCTGGCCTTGCAGCTGCATTCTGGCCCACCGATGAAGGTGCAGTTCAAAGACATCCTGTTGAAAAAGCTGCCTTGAGCGTTGGCAGTCGCCTCCGTTATCCAACGTAAACGTCGCTGAGCCGTTTGGCTTCGAACCCGCGTTTGTTGAGGACTTCCATCAAGGCATCGAGGGTGACGAGAGTTCGCTCGGGGCGATCTTCGTTTCCGGTGGAGCCATCGTGGAGCACAAGGATGGCACCGGGGAAGGCCGCGTTGCCGATTTGCTTGCCGTAGAATTCCGGGAACGGAAGGAAAACGTCCCAGGGGAGAAAGGAGCCCATCACGAAAACCGGCTCGTAGCCGTGTTCCTTGAGGCTGGGCATCATGGTGCGTTCGACGGCTTGGCCACCGGCGGGTCGAAACCAACGCGGCTGCTCCACAAACTCCCGCAGTCGCTCATCCGCACGCTTGAACTCTTCTTCAAACTCCTCTTTTTTCAGGCGAAAGGAAGGCGTGTCTTTGGGCATATGATGACCGATTTCGTGCCCTTCCGCAATGATCCGCCGCATCATGGTTTCGGCCGCAGCGCCCCATTTTTCGATCTGATCCGTGTGGACGAAAAACGTGGCGGTGACGCCGTGTTCTTTGAGGGCGTCGAGGATCTTCCCGGTGGAATCGGAAGGCGCGTCATCGATGGTCAGGGCGACGACGTTCGAGACGGTGGCGTCCTCCCGAAACAGCCCTCGGGGATTTCGCTTCTCCGCCATTTCGATCAGATAATCGCGCTGCAACCGGCCGAAATTGATGATCAGCAGCACGATGAGAATGAGAGCGAGAATGAAGTAGATCGTCATAGCTTGAGAATGTGGAACCTGCCCGATGGAAACGGAAAATCAATCCATCTCCTTCCACCCAAATTCCGGCAACTCAAGCGGGAAAGCCGAATCCGTCATCTGGACATTCATCCGGAAGACTGGACGTGTGGGGCAAGTTTGCTAGGCTTGGAGGATGAATCGTCTCCTTGTCCTCACATGTTTCTTGGCCACCTCAATGGCGCAAGGTCAGATCCAAGTCCTGGAAACCGAGGAATCGATTCTGGTGATGCAGGGAGAAAAGCCCGTGCTGCGTTATCTGAAAGCGACACAAGAAGCGCCGGAAGGGATGAACCCGCTCTTTCGTCGCAGCGGCTACATTCATCCGGTCTACAATCCGGCGGGCCAGGAAATCACCGGAGATTTCTCGCCGGATCATGGCCATCAACACGGGCTCTTCTTTGCGTGGACCAAGTGTCAGTTCGAGGGTCGCAAGCTGGAGTTCTGGAATCAGAAACTGGATCTGGGGCGCATCTCTCATGATGCGGTGTTGGGGATCGATCCGGATGGGTTTCGGGTGCGCCTTCTTTACGAAGATGTGCATGCGCCGGGTGGTCCGAAGCCGGTGTTGCATGAGGTCTGGACGGTCCGCGTTCACGAAACGGATGGCGAGAGCTTCGTCTTTGATCTCACGAGCGAGCAGACGTGCGCCAGCGATTCGCCTCTCACGATCGAAGAATATCACTACGGCGGGATGGCGTTTCGTGGGAGCAGTGCGTGGACCGATCCGGACGCGCATCGCAAGATCAAGGAGTGGGAAGCCGCTCGGAAGAAGAATCCCGATCTGGCTCCGCCGGATTTGCCCAACCTGGTCCGCGATTATTTGACGAGCGAGGGGAAATCCTGGCACGACGGCAACCACTCCCGGCCGAACTGGGTCTCGATGTTCGGGAAGATTGACGGAGCCACCAGTGGAATGGCGGTGCTCTCGCATCCAGCCAATTTTCGCCATCCCCAACCGGTGCGGCTCCATCCGACGATGCCGTATTTTTGCTTTGCTCCGATGGTCGAGGGCGAGTTTCAGATTGAGCCGGGCCAGACCTATCGCCTGCGCTATCGCTACGTGGTTCACCAGGGCAAACCAGACCCGGAGGTGATCGAAAACCATTGGCAGCAATTCACCGACTCGCCAAACCCCGCCGCATCCCCCCAACCATGAAACCGTTTACGATTTCCAGCGCTCACCTGATCTCTCCCGGTTTCGAACAGGAGGGTGCCTCGCTCCAAATCATCGACGGCGAAATCCGGACGATCGGCAAGGGAACTTCTGGCGGCGATTTCGACGCAGGCGGGCACTACGTCGTGCCCGGTTTCATCGATATCCACACTCACGGCGCAGGCGGCGCTTCGGCGATGGACGGCACCGAGGAGGCGATGCGCGTCTTTGCCGAACGGAAGGTGCAAGAGGGAGTGACCACTTTTCTTCCCACAACCTGGACCGCCAGCGAAGAGGACCTTGTCACTGCGCTGCAGGGAGTCGCTGCTTATCAAAAACGCCCGGACTTTGCCCGCGTTCCCGCCGTTCACATCGAAGGGCCGTTCATCAATCCCAACTGCGTAGGCGCGCAAAATCCCGCCGAAGTTCGACTGCCGGACATGGCGGAGATGGATCGGTTAGGCAAAGTCGCGAAGATCGCCCTGATTTCCCTGGCGGTGGAAATGGAGGGTGGGATGAAGTTCGTGGCCGAAGCCAAGCAACGCGGCATCGTGACTTCGGCAGCTCACTCGGCGGCTACCTATGCGGAGTTTTGCGAAGCCAAAGCTGCGGGTTTGGCCCATTTGACTCATTTCTGCAATCAGATGACGAAGCTGCATCATCGCGAGATCGGCCTGGTCGGTGCGGGGTTGCTGGATGACGAAATCCGGCTGGAGATGATCTGCGACCTGATTCATCTCTGCCCGGAAATGATCGAGTTGACCTTCAAGCACAAGCCGCTCGAACAAATTCTCCTCATCACCGACAGCATTTCCGCCTCCTGGCAACCGGATGGAGACTACGAAGATGGCGGGCAACGCGTTCTGGTGAAGGACGGCATTTGCCGACTGGAAAATGGCTCCCTGGCGGGCAGCACCCTGCGGTTTGATCGAGGATTCAAGCATGTGGCGGACATCACCGGAAAGCCGCTTCCGGAGTTGATTCGGACGACGTCCTGGAATCAGGCGCTCTCGCTCGGGCTGGAAAAGGTCGGGAAAATCGAGCCGGGGTTCTTCGCGGATTTGGTGGTGCTGGACCGGGAAACGCTCGAACCTCGCGCCACCTTCGTGGGAGGAGAACTTCGTTTTCAAACCGATTGACCTTTGCCCCTTTACTCACCGCCCCGACGGCCCGATAATCGGCCCAATCATGGTTCTCGTCGCCGTATTTTTGGAAGATCCCAGTCAATGGGCCGCCGTGGAAGTCCCCACTGATGCTCCAGTCAAAATCGGACGGCAACCGGAAGTGATGGAGGGCGAAGTGGCCTTGCGGATCCCCTGGCGTGACCGCGTCGTCAATCGCAATCACTCGCGGGCCTGGCTGGAAGGAGCAGTGTTGCGGGTCGAACGCCAAAAAGCCTTGGAAAATCGCAGTGAGCCGAACCGATTCTACTCCAATCTGCCGCACTCTGAGCGCAAAGCCTTGCCCGAGCCGCTCACCCTGAACCTGGGCGATTCCTTCAGCATCGGTGCCCACGGCCGCACCGCGTTTTTCTGGCTCGCATCCGAGGATGACCTGAAAAAGGTGATGAGCGAGTTGCACCCGTTTGGAGGATTACCGAAGGAGCGGACCTCACAGACCCACCAAAGCATGGTGCCCGCTCTGAACTATGATCAGGTCGATCGACTGGACGACTACAGCCTGCGCCTCCAGCTGAAGCTGCTCCAGCAGGAGTTGCCCAATAAAGTGTTGAGCGGCTGGACCACGGAAGAGGAACTCCTGACCCGCGCGGCGGATTTCTTGAAAACGGCCCTGCCCGGTCAACGCGGTGTTTCCGTAGCCTTTCTCGCGGTGGATCCCAGCGAGGACATGCCGTTCGAAATCCTCAACCAAGACCCCTCCGCCCGAGCCGATTTTCGGGTCAGCCAGACCTTGCTGGGCCAGATCAATCTTCAAGCCCCCAGTAGCCAGGACGCCTATCTCTGGAATGCTTCCGATCCGGATGCGCCGAGCGTCTCCGAGTCCAGCATTCTACGCCAGCTCGACTGGGTCGCAATTCTGCCGATCACCTCCTTGGATCCGGACAGCGACGTCTATCGGGACCGGCAAGGGCGCTTCGTCTTTCTCTACGTCGAAGTTCGGCAAGCGAACAGCTCGTCGGCGAACGCCTTTGTCCCGTTTCTCCGGCTGATTGGCTCGGTCGTTTCCAGTTTGATCTCGGCGCGGGAACGGCAGCGGATTCAAGATCAGCTCTCGAACCACTTTTCGCCCGCGTTGCGAAAGATTCTGCATGCGGGAGACGTCGGTGAGCTGAAGCCGACCTTGGCCGATTGCACGGTGCTCTTCTGTGACCGCCGAGGCGCTTCCCGCGGGATGGAATCCGCCGAAACCGATGAGGAAATTCTCGAAGAACTGCGGCGGAACCAGGACATCGTCGGCGAAATCTCGGCGACCGTTTTCGAGCACGACGGCGTGATCACCGACTTTGCCGGAGACGGCGTCCTCGCTCTTTGGGGCTGGCCGGTGGCGAGCTCAGATCACGCCACTCGCGCGGCGACGACGGCGGAATCGATCGCCCTGCGCTTAGCTTCCCGGGTTGAACCATCGTCCAACGGCCTCCCCGTTTCCGCCATCCGCATGGGAATCAGTACCGGGCGAATTGCCGTCGGCGATACCGGTCCCATCCAACAGGTTCACATCAGCGTCTTTGGGAATGTGGTGAATTTTGGGGCTCGTCTCGAATCCTTGGGCAAGCAGTTTCAGGTTCCCGCGCTGTTGAGCGAGGACACCATGGAGCTGATGCGGAGTTCCGGAAAAGCGGTCCGCCGGCTCTGTTACCTCCGCCCGGCCGGATTCAGCCGCTCCTATCCGATCTATGAGTTGGTCCTGCCGCAATCCGTCGGCGGAAGCGGTGCCACGGCCGAACAAATCGCCGCCTACGAAGCCGCCCTGGAAGCGTTTGTGCAGCGGGAATGGGACACCTGCCTCGAAATCCTCCAACAGCTCCCCAATTCTGACGGCCCCGCCCACTGGCTCCGGGAGCAATCCGATTTTTTCCGAATCCATGATCCCGGGGAAGGCTGGCAGGGCGAGATCGCCAGTTTGAGCAAGTAGCGATTGCCGCAGGAGGCGCGCTACGCGTTTTCCTCCATCCCGTTAGAATTCGAACCCCAACTCACTAGCTAACCTTATTCCTTACACGACACCGCGCGCCATATTCCTTAGAACGTTGAATTTTCGATACCTGAAACTGGAATCATCCCGCCGGTGCTATCCCGTTAACGCGTTCGTCGAAGTCATCCTGCGCGACGCAACTACAGCCTTGCTAGAAAACCTTGGTCCAAACCACAAGATCTTTCCAATTAATCATTTGAATGCTGAAATCGAATCCGCAAAAAAGAATAAAGCGGGAAGCTATCCGCCAGCCAAAAGTCAGCACGCTCCAGAGGAGGGAGACACCTAATCACCACCATCGCCTATGCGTGAGAGCAAGATATGAGACGATGGCTACACTCAGAAGAAATCCCCCTCCCCATACAGGGTCACCGTCGGGATTGATTACAGAAAGAGGAAGCACCAAGAACAATGCATACATGGCAGAGGCTATCTTAGCCCTATCGTTTGTGAGTGGAACTCCGCGAACAGCCCGAAAAATAATTGGAGGCAGAGCAAAAACCGTGCCCACCACCACTAAAGTAATCAAATTCATTCCAGGTCTTACCGCACACCCGACTCAAGTCAAGCCAACCAAGTCATGAACTCCTAAAACATCGCTGCAAACTGGTTCTCGACAACGCCAGTTGGCACAAAGTGAAGTCACTCAACTGGCACCATATCAAACCGGTTTACCTTCCGCCCTACAGTCCTGACTTCAATCCCATCGAACGCCTCTGGCAACATCTGAAAAGCCACTACCTCGCAGGCTTCATCACAAAAAGCGGTGAGGAACTCACAGAGAAATTGATCGAGTCGATCCAGACGATGATGAGGGAGCCAAAGCTCATTCGTTCTGTCTGCAATACTCAAAGCGAATAGACGAAAATACTTCTGAGAAACGGTCTAGGCTGTGCCCATTCTCTATCGACATTTTCTCTCTGACGAAGGGTCAGCATTTGATCTTTGAGCTTAGGAACGACTACGACGCGTTCCTGAGGTTAGAAATGGCTCTAAAACCAAACTTCGTATAGTTGGTAAACACGAGTTCGGGCAAAGACGGATAAGGAGAATTTCGTGCTACCACAAAGGCGATTAATAGGTAGATCAAGAGCAGTGAAGGCAAAACCAGCAAAGAGCTGGTTATCACTTGATGAAGGACGAGCATTTTCCTTTTATTGAAAATCGTTACGAAATACATCTTTTTGGACATTGGCGCCCCCTCTTCGACTGACAACTTGATTAGCCCCTCGAACAGCTTCGATTCGCCGTCAACCTTGACCATCATTTGTTTCGAATTCCAAGGCACCATCACAGCTTCAAAGCGATCCTTTGACCTGAATTCTTCCAGCTTCGCGGGAAAAGCTAAATCAAAAGTAGTAATACTGTCAGGCGAGCAATAGAAGGCCAAATTCGCGACCCCCATTTCCGCCTCTCCGGTGCTTCTGTTAAGCTGAACCTCCCGATCAACAAACCCGGATTCCAGAGATGCTTTTGAAACCGGATAGTAGAACATCCAATACACTCCCACCACCAACAACCCAAGCAACCCTATAAAATGAAAGATTGACCATCTGCTCAAGATCTTTGCACCAAGCGATTCCGACAAATATACCTCGATCTCCCTTGCCGTTTCAGCAGCTCTATTAACCTCTACTAATCCTCCTCCCATCGCCTCCCACTCACGCGCTCGCTGCATACAGGCAACCGTTGACTTATAGAGAATGCGATTCAGCTCGCCCTCGTTGGCTTGCTGTCCCGAAGACATCATTTTACGGTTTTGGTAAACATAGGCCCCTTCCGAAAGCGTGCTTTCCCACTGCGACTGAGGGGCTCCGCTAGCCGCCTGGAGCTCAGCCTTCAAGTGGTATGCCCCGGGATACCACGGAAACTGGTCGATCATCTTTTCAGCCTTAGGAAACAGCTTTGCGTTTGCTTCACGTCGTTTTTCTAGCGTAGAATATGAACGATTAAGAAACAGAGAAAGAACCAATACGGACATCTGATACTTCGGATCATTAGGAGCAAGTCTAACCGCAGCTTCGGCTGCTTCTAAGGCTTCTTCAAACCGTCCGAGATATTTTAATACAAAACCCTTCTCGTTGTATATACCAGCATCAGGTAGCATGGCAATAATTCGGTTAATGTCAACAAGGGCACTTTCCATAATCACCCGGGACTCGTCAAATCGACCGACATCCCGCATGTGTAAAGCTTCGTTGATTTTTGCAAACGTTTCAAGGTAGAGTTGATTTGCGGTGACAGGGTTCATAGCGATTCAATTTGAAGGGTGCCCACGATAGACTCCATCGTTTCACTCAGAGCGCAAAAATTTCGAAAAGTTCCCCGGTAGAAAAACCAAAAACAAAAGGTGAGAGGAGTATTGGAGTTGGGGTGAGGATACTCAATCCAATAGCTCCGCACCCAGTTCTTATCCGCTCTGAAAGTCATACCCATATGAGGTTTTCTTCCGGTTTGTTTCATTCGAAACAGGTGCACTCCTTTGCATTCAAAGGCTTGATTGGCGAGCCATACGACCGCCAAATCTCGGAAGACGTTGTAGACGAGCCGGTCGTCACTCGGAAGATCGGGCTCAAGACTTTTGTCAAACTGCCCATCTTCGATCCACGTCATAACAGGGCCTAGACTGAATTGCCACTTCAAGAGCCCCTTTCTAGTCTTCAATCGAAAGGGGGGTGACGGGGCCGACGCACCGAAATCCAACACAGGAAGTAGTGATCGCTTCGATTCGACACTATCAAAAGCCTCTATGGAAAATGGGACCGAAAGGTGAGAGAACGAAAGGCGATTAGAGAAACGGTCCGTTTTGGTATCACGGATTCGAGCGCCCACAAACTTTGAGACAGTTTTAATGAGCTCGGGGCTCTCGCTACTCAGAGCCGGAACCGTGATCTTAGTAGCGGAGGAGGACTGAAGGGTCATTTCTCCTGGAGTCGTAATTTCCAGCAATTGCACCTTACCTTGGCGATGCTTCTCGAGCAATTGAGCCAGCTCACTCTTACAGTGCGAGGAGGCAAAATACGAATCGCTTGTGATTAGAATGGCCCGGCGACAATCATCGATTCCGGCGTCGATTGCCGCTTGAAACTTGTCTCTGCTGTGAAATCGGATCAAATACTCCGCAAACCAGGGTTTTTTGCCTGCCGATATCAGTCCATCGGTGATACGCTTCGCGAAATTGGCCATTTCGCTTTTATAGCTAATGAAGACATCAAAACGCTTCGCCTTTTTGTCAAAGCAAGTAGTAACGAATCGCCTGTTACGAAAGACCAGCACTGGGCCCATGATCAGCATGAGATAGAGGATATAAGGAATCGAAGCTGTCCAACGGAGATTTGGCACAGAAGCCCCTAAATAAGCGGTAACCCCCAGCCAGAACGTGCTTCGCACGATTCTTCGGTATTTTGCCGCCTTTAAATTAGCGTGTGCTAACAACTGAACATGAAACGGAAGCGAGTCGGTCCAACTTTTTCGTTCGAGAAAATTGCAGGCTGCTAGCAGGCAAAAACTATGGGATACGAGCCCAAATATCACATAGTAATTCAGCGTCATGCTTGCTGGCGGATTTCTGAATAAGTACACCACCAAGATCAGAAACGGAACCGTGAATAGGATATCAGGAAATGTGAGTATTCCCCGTCGTCGTTCGTGAACAGGACCGCGAGAACCTACCAACCGAAAAACAGCGAAACACAAGAAGGTAATCGCCCCGGTAATGATCGGAATCGTCATGATAGTATGGAGTTTGAAATTAGGGTCGCAAACCGCGGCCACGAAGCTGCACTGTAGGCGCTTAGGCCTATTAGGGTTAGCGGACTACTGAAAGGAAATCGCTTTTTGGCCCTGCCGTTCCCGAATCACCTTGGGTCCAGGGATGATGGGGGTCTTGGGAAATTCTGGATCTTTTTGGGAGAATGGGAAAGGATTTTGTGACGCAGGTCAAGCCTGATTACTGCTCCCGAACCGAGCCTGACCACTTTTCCCGGAAAATCGAGCTTTGACTCATCATCGAAGAACACGGATTCACTGCCTCCAACTGATTGATTGATGAAAAACTTCTGATCGGTCTGGAATCAGTTGGATTGAAGCACCGGTAGTTCGTCTTCCGGGACCGGGTCTCGATCGAGCACAAGGGCTCAATTTCGATAAATCGCGGAGGACACCTCTTGGTTAAAGGGGGGTATTCATTTTCCTGCCCCGCCGCGAATTCCCATTGGCTGATTGGAATTTGCTTTTTCAAGGAGTTCTTATCGGGGCGTCGGTCCTGCCGGGTTTGAGGGGGACTGATTGGAATTTGCTTTTACAAGGAGTTCGTATCGGCGCATCGGTCCGGCCGGGATTACTCATAGGAAATTCCTTTTGGCCCTCCTGCGTCCGAGTCACCGTTGGCCCAGGG
>CAYGQD010000206.1:0-13104 GCA_964351855.1 uncultured Verrucomicrobiales bacterium | reverse complement strand
CCGGGTTCCCGTATTGCGGATCGACGACCCAGAGCTGGTAATCTTTCTCCTCGGGATTGAGTTTGGGGAGGTTGTAAACGCGGAGGACGCCTTCGCCCTCCTCTTGCTTCCAGACGACGAATCCGAAATAGGGCTGATCTTCGACCTGCGACTTCAGGCCCGCGAGTTGGAGTTGGTCGAGCGAGGCTTGTTCGCGCAAGGTCTCGATCGTGGTGAGAAGCTGGCTTTCCCGCTCGGAAGATGCTTCGAGCCGTTCTTGGGTCTGAGCGATGGTGTCATTCTGCGCCCCGCGTTGTTGCCAGAGGGAGACAGAAACCAGCGCCAAAGCTGCAGCGATGCCCCAAGGAATCGCGATCGGCCAAATCGACCGATTTTTCGGAAATGGCACCGTCGCGGGTTCGTCTGACGGTTCCTGCGTCGCGGCCTGGAGGATTCGGCTCCGAACGCCCGCTGAAATCTCCGCTGCCGGACAACTCGCCAGCGCGTTCACCGCGAGCGCCTCCCGCGTTTCTTCGACCAGAGACGCCAATTCCGGAAGTCGCGCCAAGTTCTCCTCAAATTCCCGCGTCTCCGCCGTGGAAAGCTCTTCCAGGAGATAAGGAACGATCAACGCTTCTTGCTCTTCCGAAATCATGACGTCTCCCCTCCTTTCAGCAAGATCCGCAGTTTCTGCATCCCGTAGCGAATCCGCGATTTGATGGTGCCGAGCGAAATTCCGAGGCGCTCCGCCACCTCCACGTGGGTCAACCCCGAGAAAAAGGCGAGGCGAATGGCCTCCCGCTGTTCTTCTGGCAGCCCCGCCACCAGCTTGCGAATCTGGGTGGCTTGCTCTGCGGCGAAGAGTTCGTCCAACGCCGTCGTTTCGACCCGATTCGCATTTTCATCGGGCTCGACCGAGGAGAGCGGGAGACGCCGACCGCTTTTGCGCAGCCGATCGATCGATTGATTCCGCACCATCACCGTGAGCCAGGCGAAGAGTCGGCCCTTCTTCTCATCAAAGGTGTCGCACTTCCGCCAGAGAACCGTGAAAACGTCTTGAACCGCTTCTTCCGCTTCCGAACGATTGCTCAAAATCTGGTAGGCGATCCCAAAGAGCGGGGAGGCGTAGCGATCATACAATTCCCCGAGAGCCTCTTCGTCTCGTCGAACGAGGCGATGGAGGAGAGCACGATCAATCCGATCCTGATCCGGGCTGGCAGCCATGAACAGGGGGATGAGAAACGGGATTCGCGGGTGGGTCAATCCGAAAGGAGTGTGGTTTCAGTTTGAAGAACGCTGATTTTGGGGCATCGGATCTTTTGCCGACCCGATTCCAGAACCTCGAACCGAACGTTCCGGAGTCAAATTGGCGAGATGCCACGATTCGAGATTGCCGGAACCCCGGCGCAGCGAAGAAAACGACCTTCAAGTAAATCCGAACCTGTCCGTCATCCGTTGTCAGGGTGAACGGCACCGACGTTTTGTCCAAGCATCCCACCAACTCCCCTCTCCGCTCGAGCGATCGACGGATCACAGCAAGTCCTCTGCTCGTGGTGCGTCAGTGGCTCGATTCCGATCACAGCGTCAAGACTTACGAAGAGATTCGCGCCGAGAAAGATCGGATGGATCTCGTTCGATTCGCGCCGATTCTCTTCATCCATGCCGGCTGCATCGGCATCTTTTGGGTGGGCTGGAGCTGGCCTGCGGTCATCGCGGCGGCGTTGTTCTATTTTGTGCGCATGTTCGCCATCACCGCGTTCTACCATCGCTATTTTTCCCATCGCACGTTCAAAACATCGCGTCCCATGCAGTTTCTCTTCGCTCTGCTCGGGAACACCGCCGGCCAGCGGGGCGCTCTTTGGTGGGCCGCGCATCATCGCCATCACCACAAGCACTCCGACGACGAAACCGATGCGCATTCGCCGGTGAAGCGGGGCTTTTTCTGGGCACACGTCGGCTGGATCACGAATCCTCGCAATTTCCCCACGAACTACAGCGTCATCAAAGACCTCGCGAAATATCCGGAGTTGGTTTGGCTGAACCGCTTCGATCAAATCGCGCCTCTCAGCTTCCTCGCCTTCACTTTTGGGCTCGGCGCTTTTCTCAACGCGTTTTGGCCCGGATTAGAAACGACCGGCGCTCAGATGATGGTCTGGGGCTTCTTCGTCAGCACCGCGCTGCTTTTTCACGGCACTTGCAGCATCAACTCACTCTCCCACATCTTCGGGACGCAGCGTTACAAAACGGGTGACGGAAGCCGAAACAACTTCTGGCTCGCTCTCATCACCCTTGGCGAAGGCTGGCACAATAACCACCACCGCTTCATGACCTCCACCCGGCAGGGCATTTTCTGGTGGGAGATTGATATCACGTATTACATTCTGAAGCTGATGTCGTTCACCGGGTTGATTTGGGATTTGCGCCCGGTTCCGGCGGCTGCCTACGAGCCCGAGCGATAGGCGGCCATGAGAGAGAACGTAGCGATCATTGGCAGTGGCATCGCCGGGATGGGGACGGCATGGTTTTTGCATCCTCACCATGAGATTACGCTCTTCGATCGCAACGCCCACACCGGCGGCCACTCGAACACGGTCGAGGTGACGGAAGACGGGCGTCAGTTGCCGCTCGACACCGGTTTCATGGTCTTCAATAAGGTGACTTATCCGCGCCTGACCCGGCTCTTCGAGCTGCTGGATGTCCCTGTCAAACGGACGAACATGTCGTTCAGCGCCCAGCACCTTCCTGCGGGGCTGGAATACACCGGGAGCCTGGCCGGGTTGTTCGCCCAAAAGCGGAATCTGGTGCGGCCCGGAGTCTGGCGGATGATCGGCGATATTCGGCGCTTCGATCGCGAGGCCGCTCGGATGATGAATGAGCCGGGGTTCGAAACGGTCACCTTGCAGGAATTCATCGATCAACAGGGCTACGGGCGCGAATTCCTGGAATGGTTCCTCATCCCGATGGGTTCAGCCGTCTGGTCGACGCCTTGGGACCTGATGCTGGAGTTTCCCGCCCTCACCCTGATCCGCTTCTTCCACAACCACAGCTTCATTGCCAACCAGCATCCCTGGTGGACGGTCGATGGCGGGTCCCGGGAGTATGTGAAGCGCATGACCGCTCCCTTCGCCGATCGCATTCACCAGAACGCGCCCGTCCGGGCTGTTCACCGCGAGGGCGACAAGGTCCGCGTCCGGCTGGAAGACGATCGCGAAGAGACCTTCGACCGCGTCGTCCTCGCCAGTCACGCCGACGAAAGCCTGGCCATACTCGGTGATGCCGACGCCGAAGAGCGCGACATCCTCAGCGCCTTTCACTACCAAAAGAATCTGGCCACGGTTCACACGGATTCGTCGGTGATGCCAAAGCATCGCAAGGTCTGGGCCGCATGGAACTATCGCATTACCGAGACCGGCCATTGTACGATATACTGGATGAACCGACTCCAAGGCGTCTCGGAACATCAGAACTACTATGTATCAATCGATGGACGGGAGCTGATTGATCCTGCGAAGATCATCTACGAGATGGAATACACCCATCCGCTCTTCAGCCTCCCAGCGATCCAGAACCAGGCCAAGCTCCCGGGGTTGAATCGCCGCGAAGGCGCCCGCGTCCACTTCTGCGGCTCGTATTATCGTTACGGCTTTCACGAAGACGGGTTTCTCGGCGCGGAAGACGTCTGCCAACATCTATTGCGGGGAGATCCATGGCCGAAGCCCTAGCCTCAGCCCTTTATCCGTGCCGGACCACCCATCTCCGGTTGCGACCGAAGCAGCATCGCCTGGATCACCAGTATTTTCTCTTTGCGCTCGAGCTATCCGAACTATCGCGCGTCCGGCGTTCTCTCCTGGGGTTCTATCAGTTCCGCCCGGCTGACTTCCTCTATCCGGGCGACGAAACGCTTGACGAAAAACTGGATCGCGCTTATGCGCAGTTCGATGCCTCTCGTCCCGAAGGCCGCACCCTCTTTCTTGGCCTTCCTCGTGTCGCGGGTTATCTCTTCAATCCGGTCTGCTTCTTCTTCCAGTTCGATGCCGACAATCAGCCCTCCTCCTGTCTCGTCCAAGTCGGCAACACCTTTGGAGAATACAAGCTCTTCCTCCTCCAGTCTCCCAAAGACGGGCGTTTTCAGGAGCGCTGCGCGAAGGAATTCTACGTCTCCCCCTTCTCCAAACTCGATACCGATTTCGAATTCGATCTCCACGTCCCGGACGAGCATCTCGAAATGCGAATCAACTCCGCCGATGAGGAAGGCGTCCTTCTCTACACGGATCTCATTGGTAAACGCATTCCCTTCTCGACCGCCAATCTCATTTGGCAGACCATCCGTTGTCCGTTGGTCACCACCAAGGTCATCTTCCTGATCCATTGGCACGCGCTCGTGCTCTGGTTGAAGGGCAATACCGCGATCTCTAAGGCTGACACTCTCGCGCAACAGAAAGGCATCATCCGCCCGCAATCCCATGAATGACTCCCAAGAACTTACCCTGAACCCGCCTACCGAGCGAGCTGGGTTCCTCGATTCTCTCTTCCGTAAGCTCGTCTTAAAGATGTTGACCGGCCTCCCTCGTGGTCATCTCCAACTCATCCTTCCGGAAGGCGAAACCATCGTGCTAGGACAGGATACCGATCAGCCGCCGCTCCGCCTTCAGATCAATCGCGAGTCCTTCTTCAAGCGCATCGCTCTCGGTGGCGGCGTCGGATTTGGTGAAGGCTATATCGCGAAGGATTGGGAGACCGATGATCTCTTCGCGGTTCTCGATTGGTTCATCCTCAACCAACAAGCCGTCCCCACCTTTGCCGGCAGTCGGCGGAAACGGATCGGCATCAGCATGCTTTCCTTTGCCAAACGCTTCCAGCATCTCGGTCGCGCCAATACCAAAGAGGGCTCCCGCAAGAACATCGAGGAACACTATGACCTTGGGAACGATTTCTTCGCGCTCTTCCTCGATCCGAGCATGACCTATTCCTCGGCCTACTTTACCGATCCGGAGCAATCCCTGGAGTCCGCCCAAATCGCAAAGATCGATCGTCTCTGCCAGATTCTCCAACTCAAACCGACCGATCACCTGCTCGAAGTCGGGACCGGCTGGGGCACTTTCAGTCTCTATGCGGCCAAGACCTACGGCTGCAAAATCACCACCCTGACCATCTCTCCTTCCCAAGCAAACCTGGCCAAGGAACGCCACGCTGCCGCCGGAATGAGCGACCAAATCGAGGTTCGTCTCCAGGACTATCGCGACGTCACCGGACAGTTCGATAAGATCGTCACCGTGGAGATGCTCGAAGCGGTCGGTGATGAATTCCTCGATGGCTTCTTCGATAAATGCGCGGAAGTCCTCAAGCCGAACGGCCTCATGGCCCATCAGATTATCTGCTGCGCGGAGAACCGGCATCAACATCTCAAAAACGGCGCCGATTTCATCCAGACCCACATCTTCCCCGGCTCCCTTCTCCTCAGCGTCTCACGCACGATCGAAGCCGCCAATCGCAAGCGGAACATGGAACTGGTCGACCTCGAAGATATGGGTCTCAGTTATGCCAAGACCCTCCGAATCTGGGCCGAGGCTTGCGTCGAGAAAGAACCCGAACTCCGCGCCCAGGGATTGAGTGAAGAGTTTCTCCGCAAATGGGATTACTATCTCCGCTACTGCCAGGCCGGATTCGCCAGTCGCCATATCACGGTTTACCAGACGCTCTGGTCTCCCTCGGACAACCGCGCTTACCAACCGCTCGGCCCTCAGAACCCCGGCGTCTGATGATCTGGTTCCTCCGCATCGCTTCGCTCGTTGGCGCCGCTCTGGTCGGCATCATCATCGTTCAATCCAGCCTCGAGCAATCGCTCCTCGCCATCCCCAAAGAGGTCACCGCTAATGTCTGGTTTCAGACGATGCTCTATGATTTCTACGTCGGGATTTTCTTCTTTTGGCTCTGGGTTGCTTGGCGCGGCGCTTCCTGGTGGCGCGCTAGCATTTGGCTCATCCTCTTTGTCGGCCTCGGCAATCTCGCCACCGGAGTCTATCTCGCCATCGCCGCTTGGTCGGCCAGCCCCAAAACGTCCGTTGCTGATTTCCTCACCGGACCACGTCGTTCCTAATCTCCTATGTGTCCTCTCACCATCCTCGGTATCGGTTTCGCCTTCGTTCTCCTCGTCTTCACCGTGACCTGGGCCATCGGCAAACGCGCCGGGAACTATTCGATCGTCGACTTCGTCTGGTCGGGAACCTTCTCGCTCGTTGCGATTTGGTTCTATCTGAGCAGTTCCGGTTGGGAGCCCCGCCGCCTCGCCATCTGCGGCCTCGTCGCCATTTGGTCCCTTCGGCTCGGCACCCATCTCTATCGCCGGATCATGAGCCATCACCCGGAAGAGGACGCACGTTATACGAAGATGCGGGACGAGTGGGGAGAGAACCAGCATCGCAATATGTACTTCGTCTTCCTCTTTCAGGCTGCGGTTCTCTATATCATGATTTCACCACTCGTGTTGATCACCTACCAAGGCCAGACCCACTTTCATCTCCTCGAATGGATCGGCCTCGCGCTCGGCCTGATCTCTATCTTCGGCGAAAGCACCGCCGACGCCCAACTGCGCGCCTTTAAGAAAACCGCAGAAAAGCACGAAATCTGTAAGACCGGCCTCTGGCGCTACAGCCGCCACCCGAACTACTTCTTCGAGTTCCTCTTCTGGACCTCCATCTTCCTCGTCGCCCTCCCCCACCCTTGGGGCTGGACCATGATCATCAGTCCTCTCACCATCCTCGTCCTCCTCCTCAAATTCACCGGGATCGGAGCTTCCGAGCGCCATCTCCTCCGCAGCAAAGGAGAAGCCTATCGCGACTACGCCCGGGTAACCAGCTCCTTCATCCCCTGGCCACCAAAGCGCTCGAGCTAGAGCCGTCCGTTCCGTAGCGGAAGATGCCAAATCTTCCGGCGGACGACAGCAGGAGCGCGGTTTCAAAAAGCATCACGCAGAGGCGCAGAGCTTCAAAAACATTGGCCCGAAAAACCTCTGCATCTTCGCGTCTCTGCTCCGGCCTATCAGCCTGCTTGCGGTCCCTGACGGGACGCCAGGGTACAGAAGAATCCGATCGTCCCAATCAAAGCCGCCCACGTCAGACAGACGCCCACATAGATTGCGTATTCCTCCCCGGTACCCAGAATGTCGATTTCGTCATAGTCGGGGTAGTCAATCAGGGCTTCGTTCAGGTCGAACTGGAGTTCATAGTCTTCAAACTGGCTCCCATAATCCTTCACCACCTCCTCCAGTTTTGCCTGGACCGAAGCAGGGATCTCCGGATCCGCCAGCGCCCGCTCATAGGCAGACTCCACCTGTGCGGCCACCTTCCGGTCATAGAGGACTCCGGCCGGCCAGGCAATCGTATCCGACGCATCCATCATCAAGTCTCCCATCACCTCACTATTCGGGTAGACCCAGTCGCTGGCCCGATACAAAACCTCACTCAGCGTAAACTGAACCACAAACCACACCCCGGCGATCACCACCCACAACACCGCGATCGGCATGATCCCGCCGGTTTTTTTCTGGCTTTCCGCGCGTAGCGGGAGATTCGGTTGGGGTTCCTGGAGCATTGGCGAAGTCTCGACCGCCTCCATAAACTGTTCAACCCTCAATCACTCTCACAGGGAACCCGCCGGCAGGCTGATCGGGATCGGCACGCCGATGGGAAAGAACCTCTGAGACGATGCCCTAGATCTCTCCGTTGAGCCGACTCTCGATGCAGCGGATGAGCTGGCTGAGATCCACCGGCTTCGCCAGCATCACCTCTTGACCGCTCTCGACCACGAAGCCGGAGCTGGTGTCAGACTTCGAGACTAGCGCCGTCAGCATGATCACCGGGATCTTTCGCAAACTGAAGTCTACCTTCAGTTCAGCGAGGACATCTCCGCCATCTTTTCCCGGCATGATCACATCCAGAATGATGAGATCCGGTTGAAACTGGCGGGCGGATTTGAGGGCATTGAGCGAGGAGTTCTCCACCATCACTTGATAGTCTTCCGTCTCTTCTAAATTCAGGCGGATCGCCATGGTGAGGGCGATATCATCATCGATGATCAGGATGCGTTTCTTACTCATGTTCTTTTGGGGCTTGGGGTTTCGATTCAACCAACCGTGACCGGCTGATCGCGGGAGGAAACTTTGAAAATCAGCCGAACCCGCAGCCCTTGCGGATGCTCCACATTATCCAGATGGATGCTTCCATTGTGTTGCTGCATAATACTCTTCACCACGGACAAACCCAGGCCCGTTCCCTTGCCGGTCGGCTTAGTGGTGAAGAATGGCTCGTACACGTGGTGAATTTGATCGGTGGGGATTCCGGGTCCGTTATCGCGAAACTCTACCACCACGATCTCGTCATTCCGGCGCAGACGCTCGAATTGTCGATACCCATCATTGTGGGCGCTGTGCTCCACTTCGCCCAGCATCGTTCGAATCCGCAGCATACCCCTACCCTTCTCTTCGCCACCGATGGCATGGGCGGCATTGGTCACCAGATTGATCACCGTTTGCTCGATCTTGTTCCAATCCATCGGCACCAGCGGCAGCTCCTCCAGCAGCTCCATCTTCAAGTCCACGTGGTTGCTAATCACCTCATAACGAACCATCTCCAGACTCTTGCGGATCAGGTCATTGATATTCTGCGGCACCACCTCCATCTCTGAAGGACGCGAGAGATCGACCATCCCTAGGACTATCGTATTCGCCCGTTCGATCGCATCCTTCATCGAACCCAGCATCTCGGTAGCCCGATGATCCTCCGGATTACAGCGCCGAGTGAAGAAATCCACCCCCATCTGCAGAATCGCCAGGGGGTTCTTCACCTCATGGGCTACACCTGCCGCCATCCGACCGAGTGACTCCAGCTTCTCGGATTGGATCAAATGCTTCTCCGCATCGGACAGACGCTCGTTCGCAGACTTCAGTTGAGAATTCGCTCTGCGCAGCTCCTGCTGATTCCGCTTCCGTTCCACTGCATACATGATCGTCCGCAGAAGGCATTCCGCACTCAGGCCCTCCTTGGGTAAGAAGTCTTGCGCCCCTGCCTGAACCAGCCGCAGACCCAAGCCATCATCCGTCAGACCGGTCAAAACCGTGATCGCGATGTCAGGGACCGCTGACTGAATCTCCCTCAGCGTGCGCTCCCCATGAGAATCCGGCAGCGTCAGATCTAGCAACACGATATCGAACAGTCGCGTCAGAGAATCGGTCAACAGGCGCAGCGCCTCCTGAACCGACTGAGCCCACACCAGTTCGTGCGGCGGTGCCTTGCTGTCACGCAGCAGCGCACTGGCGATCTCAAAGTCCGTCTGACTCTCCTCCACACAGAGAATGCGAAGTTGGAAGTCCTGGCTCATTGCCGCTCCTCTCTCTTCAAAGATGACCGAACGAAGGGCGCAGGAAACCCCACCGCTAATAACTCGAATGGTTCCTGCTCTGGTTTCATCGCACCTAGCCTCCGTTCTAATGACAGGATAGGGGGCAATGATAGAGGTGTCAATTTGAACGCTCCCTTCTTCGCCTGCACCCGCCCTATCCGCTTCCCTCCCGCCTACTTCGTGCCATCGAGCCGTGGCCGATACCGAATCCGATTCCACCCGCGCACGGGCCATCGAAATGGGCTGTCAATTCGCGGTGTTGATGGAGGATAAAAGCGAAGCGGGCCAGTTTGCCAGGCAAAGAAACCCGCGTTTGTCAGCTTCCATTCCCCGGCGCAACAGTATTCATCCCTGATTCGTAACCGAACCCACACGTGACCTTCGAGCAGCAACAGCCTTATGAATTGACCGACCGGGAACTGCGCTCCCGCGTCTGGGACCGGTTGCAGCCGTATCGGCTTCGGTTGCTGGGGGCGATCGCGCTGCTGGTGTTTTCGGTGCCGTTCGTCAACTTTCACCCGCTGGTCTGGGGATTTGTCGCGGATCGACTGGTGGCGGAGACGCTGACGGCTTCGATCCTGGGGATGTGGCTGGCGATTATGTTTGCGACCTATCTCGTCGGACTGTGCTGCGGGGCCGTGCAGACGTATCTGCTGGAGAAGACGGGGCAGGCGTTTGTGCGTGATATCCGCTCGGAGTTGTTTGCGAAGTTCCAGCACCAGACGATCGGCTACCATCGCGATCACAGCACCGGGGAGTTGGTGACGCGGATGACCAGCGATGTGGATGCGATGGAGCAGTCCGTCCTCCAGGGATTGACCGGCCTGCTGGAGGAGGTGGTGACATTCCTGGTGGTGGCGGGAATGGTGTTGTGGCTCAGCCCGGTGGTGGGCGCAGCTTCGATTCTCCCACTCGCCTTCGCCTTCATCTTCATCCGGAAATACAACCGGCGGGTCAAGACGATCTACGAGGGCGTTCGCAAGAAGCTGGGCAACATCGGCTCCTTTCTTCAGGATCGACTGGCGGGGATTCAGGTGACACAGTCGTTCGCGCGAGAGGCGTCCGAAACCGAGAGCTTCGATGGGCGTGCCGACGGGTTTTACGAGACCAGCGTCCGGGCCAGTAAGCTGCGAAACACCTACTTCCCGATCGTCTCCACCTTCGGCTTCATCAATAATCTGATCATGCTGGGCGTGGGGGCCTGGCTCATTATGAAGGGGAGCGAGTGGTTCACCCTGGGCGCGCTGATCGCGTATCGCGGATTCTGGTGGCGGCTCCAGAGCCCGATCCGGACGATCGCCCAAACCAGCGATATTCTGCAACGCGCCCGCGCCGCCGCCTCCCGAGTCATGGAGATCCTGGACGAGCCAATCACGATTGAGAACGAGGCAAGCGCGGTGCGGTGGGTGAAGCCCGCGGGCCGGGTTTCCTTCGAGGAGGTGGAGTTTGGTTACGTGCCGGGGAAGCCGATTCTGAACGGGGTCAGCTTTGAAATCGCCGCCGGGGAGTTTATCGCCATCGCCGGAGGAAGTGGTTCGGGGAAGAGCACCCTGCTCAACTTGATCCCTCGGTTCTACGAGGTGAACGGCGGCCAAATTCGGTTGGACGGGACGGATATTCGCTCCCTGACGCTGGACTCGCTGCGGAAGCCGATTGGCTATGTGGGGCAAGACAACTACCTCTTCGATGCCACGATGGAGGAGAATCTCCGCTACGGGAAGCCGAATGCGACGCGCAACGAAATCGAAGCCGCCACCCGAGCGGCCAATGCGCACGATTTCATCCTGGATTTGCCACTCGGCTACGAAACACGGGTTGGCCAGAACGGGGTCAAGCTCTCCGGCGGCCAACGGCAGCGCCTCAGCCTGGCCCGCGCCTTTCTTACCGTGCCCGTGATGCTCTTGCTCGACGAACCGACGGCCTCGGTCGAACCGGAGAGCGAATCGCTAATTCATGATTCGATCCTCCGCCGCACCAGGGACGGACAAGGCACCACCCTCCTCGTGACCCACCGCATCGACCTCCTGCGCCAAGCGTCGCGCATTCTCTTCCTGGAAAGCGGGAAGCTGGTGGGCGATGGCACCCATGACTTGCTCGTGGCGACGTGTCCGGAGTATGCTGATGCCTACCATCGCTGGGAAGCGGAGGAGGAAGAGGTGAAGGTTTGCTAACGACGGCCCGAGCCGCCGAAATCCTCAGGAAAAGAGCGCCTGAATCGGCATCCCGCCGTCCGTGATCGGAACGGGCCGGGAACCATCGAAGAGTTCGCGGGTGGGATCGATTCCCAGTGCGGCATGGATGGTGGCGTGGAAGTCCGGGATAGAGACGGGGTTCTCCAGGATCTTCTTGCTCAGCTCATCGGTGACACCGTAGGCTCCGGAATGGTTTAGTCCGCCTCCGGCGAGAACCAGGCTGAAGGCGCTGCCCTGATGGCCGCGACCACCGCGTCCGTCGAACGTTGCCGGTCGACCGAACTCGGTGCCGATGGCAATGAGCGTTTTGTCGAGCATGCCTTGGTTCTTGAGATCGGTGATCAACGCGGAGAGGGCGATGTCCAAATCCTGGATAAGGAGGTGCTGGTTTTGCTGACCTTCGTTGTGGGTATCCCAACCGGTGCCGTTGATGAAGTTCAAGTTGTGTGAGACTTCGATGAAACGGACACCGGACTGGACGAGGCGACGGGCGAGAAGACAGCGCTGACCGAACTCGCCCCCGTAGGCGTTGCGAAGATCGGCGGACTCGTCCTGAAGACGGAAGTGCCGCATGAAATCGGGACCGGCGAGCCGAAGCGCTTCCTGCTGCGCGGTGCCATACTGAGCGACGATCGATTCGCTCGGGACACGGTTCGAGAGCGGATCGAGCAAAGCCAACCGGCGGGCCGCTCGCTCGGAATCGACATCCTCGGGACGGGAGAACCCGGCCGGGCCGCTGTCGGTATCCGTGAGGTAAACGAAGCCGCTCTTCGCGCCGAGAAACCCGGGGCCGCGGCTCACATTCGGATAACCAATGAGCATGTAAGCCGGGACATCTGAACTGGCTGCTCCGCGCTCGTGGGCGACGATCGAGCCAATCGAGGGATAAGTGATGCTGCCGCTGATCATGCGCCCGGTGTGGACGATGTTCGTGGCGAAAGCGTGCTCGTCAATGACACTGTGGTTGACGGAGCGGACTACGGTCATGTGTTCGGCGAGCTTCGCGCTGCGATGAAGGTGCTGACAGAACTGGACGCCGGGGACCGAGGTTTCGACCCGATCGTATTCCGAACCGGCGACTTTGGGCGCGGCTTTGGAGTTGCCCCGTTTCTTGGGATCGAAGGTATCGATCTGGGCCATGCCGCCTCCCAGCCAGATGAAGATGCAGTTCTCCGCCTTGCCCTTGGGCATGGGGACAGAACCATGGCCCGCCGCCTGAAGCGGGGTGGAGCCGAGGGAGGCGCCGGCGGCAAGGAGGCCGGCGTTTTTGAGAAGGGTGCGACGATTCATCGGTGAAGCAGTAAGCGTTGGGGTTTGGGAAAAGTTTACGGGGTGTAGATCCATTCAGGCGCGTTCAAGACCGCCCAGAGGACGTCTTCCATCCGGAAGCGCCAGTCTTCGCTGAGAGCATTCGTCGGCGGATCGCCACGACGCGCTTCAGCTTCTTTTTCTTGAGCCAGAGTATTGGCCGGGCCGTCGAGGTGGTTCGACCAACTGACGTAGCGAACCGGAACCCTCGGTTTGGTCGGCTCCACGA
>CAYGQD010000205.1:0-13158 GCA_964351855.1 uncultured Verrucomicrobiales bacterium | reverse complement strand
GGCTTGGAAGGAAGCGCGCGAGGCGCGCTCAGATGGTCCATGTTAGGCGCTTACAGCTGACTTGCAAACGGCGGCGGGATCGTCAGGTTCCATTCCATCCCATGACCCGCCCGCCTCTTCGCGTCCTGCTCGCTATCACGCTGCTTCTCTTCACCTCCTGCGTGAACTATGAGGAGCACTTCACGATCACCGCTTCGGGCGCGGGCTCGATCCGGGCGTTTCTCTTGTTCAAAGGGAAGAAGGCGGTGGAGAGCGGGGAAAAGCTGGGAGACAAATTGAAGGGATTCATCGGTGACGCACCGGGGCTGGATCTGGCACATTACTCCAGCCAACTGACGAGCAACAATGTGCGGGTGACGGAGTTTACGATCGCGTTCGATCATGTGAAGCGGCTCCAGGCGATCGGCGAATCGGAGGAAGCCGCCGACGTCGCGCGGTTCTTCGGCAGCTATGAGGTGGAGAAGCTGAGCGACCGGTATTCCGTGACGCGGACCGTGGATTTAACCGGCGGGTTTGGTTCCTTCAATCCGGAAGAGCAGGGGAACATCGGCCGTAAAATTACCGATGCGGTGCTGTCCAATTACAACTTCCAGTATCATATGCATTTCCCGACGGAAGTCCTGGAGAGCAATGGAACGGTGAGTGGCGAGGAGAACAAGAGTTCCAGCTGGAGTCTGCCACTCTCGGACATTGTCGCGAATCCGGTGGCGATGAAGGTCGATATCCATCGGCCGCCGGTCGGGATGTGGATCACCCTAGCGGCGGCGGGTCTCCTGGTTCCGGCAGGCGCGGCGGGATATTGGTGGATGCGACGGCGCAAGTCGGGGGAATAGCTTGCCGAAGTGACTCCCATTTGCCAGGATCGGCTCCACCCATGAAATTGATTCCACTTCTACTAACGCTGATGATCCTTCCCTTCACCGGGAACGCCAACGACGGGAAATCCGTCCATTCACCGTTCACGATCGAGCAGATCGCGGAGTATTTGGAGTTAAAAGGTGGGAACTGGACCGTTGAATTCGATGATCCCAGCTTCGTCGGGTTCGTCATCACGAAGACGACGAAGAACGGGAAGGTATCACACGAGTTCTTCTGGAGCCCTCAAGCGACGAGAACGCACGAGTTTCGATTCATGCATCATGCCACGGCTGGTTCGGGGATGAATGCCAACCATGAACTCCGTTTCGGATCGGAACAAATCGAGGAACCGCAAGGAAACTCCGAAGGAGACTCCCAAGGAAGGTCATCGAGTGGAACTGGCTATACTTACAATGTCCAACTTCCATCGATCTGCGAAGAAGAGGTGATGGAAAACGATCTGCGACTCAAGCCGGGGCAAGCCGCCCTCCTCTACTCCTGGAAAAGCACAGAGAGCGAGCAAGCGTTCCGGCTGGACTTGGTATCCACGACCTCGACCGAGGAGACCGAGAAGGCCCTTCAAGGAGAATAACGGTTTCGCCTGTGCAGCCTGCGTTGAGAAAAGCGGGGCGCCCGATTGTTTTGCCTCTAATAGGGGGCCTGAATTGGCTTGAAGGATAGGTCATTGAAATCGTGTATCTCCTTGATGAAATTCGGTCCGTCACGCATCATCGTAGCTGACTTTAGTAGGCCCATTTCGCTCCAAACCAAGCGATCCCGATCGAGATCAGCCCATTCCCAAGCCGGAAAATTCAGAACGCTATCAAGGACGGGGTGGGTAAGACGATGGGTGTCGTAGGGGATGCTCTTGCCCTCTTGCCGATCGAGTGTGACGTGCATCCGTTTCTCGAGAAACCATCCGAATGGCAGAGGTTTTCGAAAAACGACCAATTGCTCATCCAATTCCACATTGGTATCCGACAGAAGCTTCCAACCATCGCGTTTTAGCCGCATATAATAGATCGCTGGCCACACGTTAGGAATTTCCAAGGGAGGATCAAGATGTTCCGAGAGTCCTGCGGGACGTTGCAATTCTCGGCCAAGCCCGTAATTCATGGAGGGCCAGAGCCAGTAATCCGTGTCATTCACAAACAGCCCGCCGATTGGCTGTAAGCCTGTCCATAATCCGATCGCCTTCAGGTAAGGCGATCGCGAAATAGCAGTCCAGGATGCCTCGACTTCCCCCCGCGCTCTGCCTCGATTTGCCGCGTAAATGAAATGCTTTCCGTCTGGTGATAAATCACTGGACCGTTCATCAATCCGACCGTGCAGCCATTGACCAATTTCAAAGTGGTCGTTCTTTCGATTCCAACCAATTGTGCAAACCGACTTTGAGGGACCTCTGCGTAGAACGATCGCATAGTCTGCAGCGCGAGCAAAGATCACGTGAACACGGGCAGGAAATTGGGTCATGGCTATTTGGCAGAACGGCTAGGGTGTGCAGTCTCCGCCCGATGTCGAGCCTTGATGACGGTGAAAGCTACCTTGCCCTCCACGACTCTCATCGGAGAATGATTGGCTATCAAGCGAGTCTCCCAATGAATTCACCGTCTCATTCGATATTATCGGTCGAATTCAGTTTTCAGGACAGGACCCTTCAGATCAGCTGACTGATCGGCCGCGTTCCGGTCAGGACCTGCATGACGTCGTTGGGAATGCCATCGAGCAGGCGCACCTGACCGAGATCGAAGAGGGTGTGGAGAATGGTCGCGGTAAGGTGATCCATGGTCACGGGATCTGAGGCGGGTTCGCCGCCATCGCGGGTGGACTGTCCGATGACCTGGCCCATCTTTAATCCGCCGCCGTAAATCATGAGAGGGGCAATTTTTCCCCAGTGATCGCGGCCACCGTTTTTGTTGATTTTCGGCGTCCGCCCCATTTCACCGCAGCAGACGAGGAGGATCTTTTCGCTGAGACCGCGAGCCTCGACGTCTTCGATGAAGGCGGAGACGGCGTGATCAAATGGCGCGCCGACGTAGCCCATGCCTTCTGCGATGGTGGCGTTGTTCGTGTCGGCATGCATATCCCAGACGAAGTTCGTGGTCACGGTGACGAAGCCCGCGCCGCGCTCGCAAAGACGCCGGGAGAGGAGGAGGAGCTTGCCGAGGGTCTGGCTGTGGTCGCGATAGCGCTCGTGGTTGTTCCATTTCTTCCGGATGGAGCCGGGATTGACGAGCGGGGCGGTATCGTAACGCGCCAGGGTCCGCGGATCTTCTTTGGCGAGGTCGAAGGCTTCGACGATTCCGCCAAAGAGGGTCTCGAAGGCTTGATGCTGAAAGCGGGTCATGCCTTCGGCGATGCCGTGCTCATAGAACGCCTCCTTGGTCGCATCCAACCGCGCGAGCAGCTCCCGCCGGTCTTCGAGTCGCTGACGGGAAAGGTGGAGCTGCATATCGCTCTGCAAATCACCACCGGATCCCGGAGCGAACGGCGCATAAATCCGGCTGAGGGGCCCCGTCGAGGAGAAATCGCCGAACTTCAGAATCGCGGGCATCGCCGCTTCATCGACCGCTTTGGGAAAGAGGGCGATGTTCTTCGGCATCCCCGATTCCGGGACCGAGTTTCCAGCCACGCGGGCATAGAGCGAACCGATATTCGCGCCGAGCGAGTTCGTTCCCACGATCGGTTTGATATCGTGAGCGCCGGTCCCGGTGGTGAAGGAGCGGACGATCGCCATTTTGTGGGCCAGGCTGGCGAGCCGGGGAAAGGTCGAGCCGAAGGTGATGCCAGGCAGCGACGTCGGGACTTCGCCAGTGACACTGCGGATGGTGGAAGGCGCGTCCATCTTGGGATCGAAGGTCTCGAACTGAGACGGACCGCCGTGCATGAAGAGGAAGACGACCGCGCGATCTTTGATCATCGGCGGGAGCTCTTCGCGCGCCGCCAACATCCCGGGCAACCCCATTCCGCCGAGTCCGAGCGAGCCCACTCGAAGGAAGGCGCGCCGATTCTGCGGGGAGGCAGAAGGATCGATCAATTGCAACATGGGCAACGTCTACCACGGGCCGGAAAGGACCCAACCTATCAGAGAAATACACCAATTCCGGCGTTTCGGGCAGCTACGGCTTCGGTTGATGACCCGCAAGAATATCCTTCAACTCCGGCCAATAATCGACTCCCGCGATGTAGCCGACGCAATTCTCGCTGCCGCAGCGGCAGGGATGCTCTTCGTAGTTATCCAGGTCGAAACCGTAGTTGAAGCTGAGTTCTTCGCCGATCTCGATGTCGCGAATCGACCAGATCCAGATTTCGCCCTCTTCCTCGTCGATGTAGGCCTCGCAGTTGGGATCGCAGCTATGATTAATGAGGCGGGCGATGTTGTCTCGCTGACTTCCGTCGATATCCCAGTCATCATCGAGGGTGAAAATGTAGACGCCGGCTTCGCCCGTCCGTTTGGCGTGCTCCAACTGAGCCAGACCGCGGCGATCGCTCTCCTCCTTATCGACCTTCTCGCCGATGTATTGGATGATGCGGGTCTCTTCCGGAATGGAGCGTCGGGCGAAGACGCCTTGATTGTGGATGGAGGACTCGTGGACCTCGCACCATTTCGACCGCTTCTTGTCTTGCGGACCTTTCTTGCGCTTGAACTTGCGTTTGGACATGGTTTCCAGCGCGCACGATAGCCACCTACCAAGCTGCCGCAACTTCCGCAAACTGCCCCCCCGGTTTCGCGTCCCATCCAGCCGAATTATAAATCACGCCACGAAGTTCCTTCGGGTCCTTCGGAGCAAAATCGGGTCGGACGAGCAGCAGTTCCACGCTGCCGTCCGTCTGGCGGGTTACGATCTGCTTCATGTCCGAGTGGACCTGTTCATCGTAGCAGAAAAAATAGAGGTCGGCGCTCTCCGGGAAGGGGTCTCCTCCCCGATTGTGGAGCGCGAGGACAAATTGGTTGGGCTTTGCGGCGGGTTTGACGGAGGCCTCCCAGCCTTTCAGAGGCCGGGGAAACTCGGACCGGGTCTGGGCAACGCGCGGGTGCCACTTCGGGTCCCAATCCGGGGTTTCGGCAGCGTCGGAATCGCGAACTGGCAATTCCAACGCAAAATCGCCCCACCCGGGATGGCAAGTTTGGGCGCAGGTCATCCAGGTTCCCTTGGCGGTGAGGCGAACCGTTTCGCCGGGTTTCAGTGACCGCGGAGCGGTGATGTCCACCAAGAGGATGACCTCGCGCTCATAGCCCCAAGCGGTCAAGCTTGCCATTTTGGTCCGCTCCGGGGCGGGCCACTGAATCTCGCCAGCGCGAAAGCCTTCTGGCAATTCCCATTTCAACGAAGTGGGAACTCCGACGATGCCGGGTTGCTTCCAGTAGGTATGCCACTCCTTTTCGTGCCAAATTCGCAGCCCGACGGTGAAAGTTTGGCCCGGCTCGATCGAGCGGACTTCGCTGATCATTTCCAATTCGATCTGACCGCCTTGAGTATCGATTTCCTGGGCGGTGACGACGGCGGTCAGGAAGAGAAACGCGGTGATGAATTGGGGGACGTCTTTCACGGTCCTATGAAACCGCAAATCCAGAGCAGGCGCAAGATCGCAAAAAAATCTCAATCTGGAGTTGATTCTCATTTCTCATAACTTAGAATTTCATATTATAATATATTAGAACTTCACAGATTACTTTTAAACCTTAAATTCATTCTCTCATGAGATTCGCTGCGATCCTTGCTTCCCTGGCTGCCGTTTTCTTCCTATCCAGCTGCCAATCCGACCAAACTCCACCACCAGAGGCCTACACGCCGCCCGTGGAAAATCCCTACGGGGAAAACGGCTATCCCTCGCCCTACGGCTCGCCGCCTCCCGGCCCCTATCCGCAGAGCGCCGACTACGTGGATGTCAGCCCGGTATCTGAGGATATCTACGCCGGAGCAGAAGCCATTCCCGCGGGGCCCGTGGTCGGCTATCAGCCTCCAAGTTACGGTTCGGAGCCCACTTACACCCCGCCTGCGCCTCCCGCTCCACCCAAGCCCCAGGTGATTGCCTCCGCGACGCAGGATGCATCGTACCAAGTGGTCAGAGGCGATACCCTCTACAGCATCAGCCGCCGCTACGGGACGACGGTGAACAACCTGAAGCAAGTCAACGCGCTGACTTCGGACACGATTCGGCCGGGCGATGTGCTCGCGATTCCCTGACCCCGCGTAAACCTTGAGCTTGCGCGACAGGGTCCCCTTTGCTACATCAGCCCGATGAAAATCGGATTCAATCTCTTGCTCTGGACGGGCCATGTCGAAGAAACGGATTTCCACCTCCTGGAAAAACTGAAAGCTGCGGGTTACGACGGCGTCGAGTTCCCCATTTTCGACACCAGCGATCCGGACCACTTCAAAAAGATCGGAAAAGCCTGTGACGACAACGGATTGGCGCGGTGCTCCGTGACGATTTGCCCGACGGATGAGCAGAGTCTCATCAGCACAAACCCGACCCATCGCCAGCAGGGGGCCGACCACCTGAAGAAGGTCGTCGAATGCGGTCACAACGCCGGGATCGACAATATTTGCGGCCCCTTTTACCAAGAGCTTTGTAACTTCACCGGCAAGGGAGCGACCGAGGAGGAAAAAGCCTGGGCTGCTGAAGGTCATCGCCAGATGGCAGACGCCGCCCAAGCTGCCGGAATTCGCCTCACGGTGGAAGCGCTGAACCGCTTCGAGTGCCACTTCCTCAACACGATGGAACAGGCCAAAGCCTACGTGAAGCAGGTCGATCACCCGAACTTCTCCACGATGTATGATACCTTTCATGCCAACATCGAAGAGAAGAATCCGCTCGGCGTGATCGAGCCCAATCTGGACGTCATCAATCACGTCCACATTTCCGCGAACGACCGGGGAACTCCCGGTAAAGACCACACCCCCATCCGCCAGACCATCCAGATCTTCGCCCGCAACGGCTACGATAACTGGTATGTGATCGAAGCCTTCGGCGACGCCCTCCCGGACCTCGCCGCCGCCACCCGCGTCTGGCGCCCCCTCTTCGAGAGCCCCGAAGAGGTCTACACCTTCGGTCTGGAATACATCAAGGATTCCTTGGCTGGGGCGTAGTTGATTTGGGTGGCTTGCGGAAGACTTCCGCAAACCATCGACTTTTGATGGAAGGTGCGGCGGACCGTATTGCCGTTCGATCGTTCGATCTATCCGCGTCCGTATAGCTGACGGTGGGCGGTCCATGGTCCATCCATCATGCATCCACCGCTACAGGCGTGAACCGGCGCGTTTGGGGCTAGCATCCTCCTCCGTACTCCAAAGATCTTCAAAAGGTTGAGCGGTCGGCTTCTGAACTCCTACTTCTAGTCAGTTCAATACGATCGATGCCTACAAAAAAGCGCTCAGGATGAGCCTTTACATTTTTGTCCATAATTTGGATCTGAACTTGAGGTGTATAACCCGGCCTAACAGTAACCTGACTAAAGCACAATGGCTTGCCCAAAGCCAAAGGAATAGAGTATAAGTCCGCCTCCTGCTCTTCTCCATCAATAGTCACTTTCACTTTGGCATAATCAAAAGCAGTTGTTGGGAAAACAGCCAAATCATATACCCCAGACGGTAGATCCTTATGGATCACTTGGAATGTTAGGACATCCCCAGGGTTAGCACCTTTCCAGAAAAGGTGCTGTCCGCCAGAAAGAATTCTTTCTTTTCCCTTCAACCGCTGAGCAAAAACTCTTCCAGAATCACTCTTCGCATTTCCCACCAGGGACTCCCCCTCAATGATGAAATCCGGTGCAGGCCGAACTGATGATCCTTCAACTTCTTGAAGTCCATTCCCATCCAAACTAGCAGGGCTAACTGGATCAGTCCCGATAGAAGCCAGCGACTGCCGGGGGTCCCTTAAGGAAGTCTGTGGGTATCCTATATAACAACCATACTCTCCATCCCCCTGTCTCGGGCTACACTTCAAGAGAAAATCACTGACAGACATCCACTTACCCACAAGCCTGCCTTCATTTAACACTGACAGTTGAATTTCTCCCTTAGGATTGCAATAACCACCGCGATATCCGCTGACAACCACCACCTCGAGGTTCCCTTCGCCGTTATCAAACACCATTAGCGGTGGCTCCCCCTGTGCAACTTTAATCCTCGCGACGTCGGCAACCCCAATAACCTTTTGTGGATCTCTATTTTGCCAAAATTTTGATAAACGCTTCCAGTCCGTATGTTGCCCTAATCGAGGAGTACCTTCAGCCCAATTGAGCATTTCAGGTGTTAAAACGTCAGGGATTTGTAATTTTCCCAATGCCTCCGCTGAAATATTAACACAGGCATTCGTGGGAGGGGTTCGTAATTCAGAACCTACAGGGAACAATAATTTTTCTGTACGCAGCGCAAAGTGCTTTTGAGAAGGACGACGGAGAGGCCAAATCTTAGCAAGTTCCGGAACTGTAATTTCTGAAACTCTACTTCGCAACGGATCATGCACCGTCAACTTATCTGTCTTTGCGTCATACCTAGTTACTAAAACTGCATGTCCTCTAGGATGACTTGATGTAATGCCAAAAGAAAAATATGCACCCTCTTGAAGCGCTGGGATGATATCTTTACGAAGTGTTGTTAATGCAAGCTTTCCAGCGTCATTTACATCTGTAATATTTAAGTTCTCAGAAAAATTAAAACATTCAAAGCTTAAATTGAGAGGCCCCCAAAGGCAATCAGTAGCCAATCCAAAGTTTGGATGGCCAGCACTTTCCATCACCATCGAAGCTAATCTTGGAACTATGATTGGATTATCCAATACCAATCCTGTTTGTCTTTGGTAGGCGGTTAAGACAACCGTTGGACCACAATAGCTCGTGCCACTTTTCTGCCGAATATGAGGCAGTTCCAAGTATGGTGGGATGACATCAGAAGCAGAGAGACTTAACTCTTGTTCACGAGCAGGATCACCAGGGCTATCCTCCCTGGCCTTTTTCCCTTCCTGTGCGATCAAGGAAAGGGGCAGGAGTGTCGCAGAAAGCAATAAGCCAAACAGTTTCATGGCTCATCGATTACCAGATCCGATGACCGATGGCAACAGGCGTTTGCCGTGAAATCTCATGCCTCTACCACGACGGCCTCTGTCTTCCTTTCTTCAGCCCCTTCACCGAGGTTGAAGCCACAAGGTTTCCAGCCGCGGGATCTCGATTCCAATCGATCTCTGCCTCTTCTTCATGCTTTATCCCGCAGTTCTGAACCTGAAGGGATCGAAGCTCCGGAAGCTGAAAGAATCGCCCAAGCCAGTCCTGCAACCATCAAGGATTCCCTGGCTGGGGCGTAATTGACGGTTAAGAGGCGCTCCTAATTCCAAGCCAAGAATGCCTCGGGGAACCAATCCTTGGTGCGTGACGATCGCTACTCGACAAACTGCGGCGTGAGCTCTGTGATCGTGACCCAGCCCGATCCAAGACTGTCGACGGTGACGCGCAGATACCGCGCTTCGACCTCAAATTCCAAGGACTCATCACGAATTGGGGCGTCCGCTTCATTCTTGTGAACCGGTTTCCATTGCTCGCCGTCGTCGGCCGATCCATGCTCAGAAATGACAGATCACCCCCCGGACCTCGCAACTCAACGCCCGGAAGTCGCGGTTCAATCCTGAGAGTCGGCAGATCCATGATCGGAGTCGGCAAATCAACGCCAAGGATTGGCGACTCGCTGTGGATCATTGCAGCGTAAGCCGCTACTATTGCCTTATCTTTACGCTAGCAGGGTGTTGAAAATTTCGGGGATGGCGCGCGCATGTTTCTGAGGTTGTGAGCTAGGCGCGACGAGGAAACGAACTGGCGTTCGGGACTGAGGCGCAACAACGCTCACAGCCTCAGAAACTTGTGCCCGGAGGGAAGACCATCCCTAAAATTTGGCGAAGCCCACTTTTTCCATTCAAAAAACACGTCTTCGCGGCGTTCCCGAGTTTTTCAACACCCTGCTAGATTGAGGCTGAGGCATCGTTGGTGTTCAAGGATGTGTTCTCGTGGAGGTGGAAGGGTTCCGGTGACACCCGTGCGGGTAAAACCTTTGCTTTCGTAGAGAAAAATGGCAGCAGAATTCTCGTCCGCAACGTCCAGCAGGATCTTTCGGAAATCATTCTCGTGAGCCCAGTGGATGACGGCATCGATCAACTCACTTCCAATCCCTTTCCTTCGTTCCGTTGAATCCACCCACATGGCGAATAGGCCTGCATGGTCGTTGTAGGGTGCTGCGACGATGAGGCCCACAGTCGTTGAATCGTTCGTGAGCGCAACGAATGTCGCGCAATCGGGTCGCTCGAGCCGTCGCTTCCAATCGTCTTCGACGAATTCGATTTCTCGTTCGTAGGTTGAACCAAACGCATCCGGAGTATCTCCGAGTGCCTTGAGGCGAACGCTTCGAAAGGTCTCCCATTGGTCGGGTTGAAGGGCTTCGATTCGGAATTTCATTTTCTTCACAAGATCCGATGGCCGAGGCACCTCCTCAGCATCGCCTTTGGATGTCCACGATGAACGGATCGGAACCATCGCACTTTCGCCCTTTTTCCGCGCCCGGTCGTTCTGCTGTATTCTGATACCAACCAGAATCGCCGAGTTTGCTACGAATAGAAGCGCACCAAGTCCCCAGAGGTTGGCGGCCACTGAACTCAGATCAAATAGCGGAATCGTCTCAGGGCGATGAAATCCCTGGAGCAGAATGCTGAGGATTGGGTAGGGAAACCCAAATATCATTTCGTCCGGGTGGTACGGAAACCGAGGGGAGAGATTAGCGATGAACCACACAAGGACGACGCCGGAGTTCATCCTTCTCTGGATCGTTTGGATGGTTGCCCGATTCGCAGCGTCACCAATCCGTCGTACCAGGAGAAGAGTCGCCCAGACCAAAGGAACTACGGCGAACAAATAAACCATTCCCTGGGCAGTTACCCCCCAACGAGGGAAGCCCAAGATCACGAATATTGGCACGAAGAGTGACAATAGCCAAAACACCATGAGCTTGACTGCATCATCCTTTGCCTTCCGCACTTCTTTCATCGCTAACAATTTAGAGGTAACAGATGGGTCAATTCACCCCAGCAACGTTGACACGGAGTTAGCGAATTCGTTGCGGGGGCGAGATCGCGGTGAACCGGGCTCTTCATCGCGCAGAGAGTAAGATGAGGGCAGACAGGTCATGGGATTTTTCTAGGAAGAGAATCAAGGCAAGGTGGTCATTCTATACGCTTCGTCTTCGCCCCCGCTCCACGAACAGGCTCCCGGTATCCACTGATCTGGTTTTCCGCGAGGGTAGCGTCGGCGGTTTGCTGGACGAAAATTCCCGATCCACCGTTCTTCCCTTCGATGACGTTAGCGATCGCATGGAGCCGACCACTAACCATGATACCGGCGACGCCACCGCCTTGGATGAGGTTTTCAACGAGGACGGCTTTTCCTTCGGGAGAAATCGCGACGATGGGCGGCATGCCTCCGGTCCGGACGAGGGTATTTTCCAGGAGGATGGCCTGGCTTTCGCTGGTGATGCCGACGGCGACGAGGCGATTTTCCGAACAGCTGTTATCGATAAGGATCGCCTTGGAGGTGCCGCTGATCCCGATTCCGGCGGTGCCGTTGTTGTCGATCTGATTCCGGAGGAGAACGGGGTTAGCGGATGCGGAGCCGATCCCGGCCGCCTGATTCTCGTAGCAATGATTCGCGACGACGAGGGCCTTCGCGTGTTCCTGACAGCCAATTCCGGCGAGCTGATTGCGATAGCAGCGGTTCCCGCGAATGATGGGCGCGGCTTCTTCTTCCACCCCGATCCCGGCCATTCCGTTTTCATAACAGTCGTTCTCTTCGATCACCGGACGGGTGTCCTCACCGGTGCGGACCCCAATGCCCGCGCGCCGATTCTCATAGCAACGATTCTGGCGAACGACCGGGCTGGCGCCTTCGCTGATCCCGATCCCGGCCCGCACGTTCTGATAACAGACGTTCCGCGTCACCAGCGGATCGGCCCCGTCGTGGCCAATCCCGGCGTAGAAGTTTTCGAAACAGGTATTCCCATCAATCATCGCGGTCGAGCCCATCATGGAACCGATCCCGCCGCCCATGTTGCGATAGCACACATTCGCGGCAACGATGGGGGCGCAGCGTTTTCCTTCCACGCCACGGATCGCGATTCCCGTACTCCCGATGTGATGCACCAGGTTATGAATCACGGCGCAGGTCACTCCGGTGATAGCGATCCCTGGAGTTCCAAAATGGCCGATGTGCTCGTGAGACTGGTTGTCGCCCTTTTCGTTCCAGTGTTTCTGCCACTTCGCGTCATCGTAAAGCCCGACGTTGGTAACGGTAAAACCGTCCAGCGTCGCCCCTTCCGCCATGACGACACCCGGAGTATCACCGACCTGACCACCACCATCGATGATGGTGTCTTCGGCCCGTTTCAATCCGAGCTCTCCCGGAACATCCGGCCCGACACTGCGCAGATGGATGCCCGGTTTCAACGCAATCCGCTCCCGGTAAATCCCCGGAGCGACCAGGATCGTGTCCCCGGACTGGCTCGCCTGGATCGCAGCCTGAAGGGTTTCGTAATCCTCCGGCACGTGAATGTCACTGGCGGCGAGGATCCAAGGCGAGGCGAGAAAGGCCGTGAGCGTAGGGAAACGTTGATTCATGAAGACTGATGGTTGGGGTTTTTAATCACCGAGGGCATCGAGAGTGATGGCTTTCACGCTGCGCCATTCGACGACGTATTTCCAGCCTGGAATTTGCTGCCGGGCCTTCCAGGGAGAAACCTGCTCTGGCCGAACCGGACACTTGATGCGACATTGGAACGGCTCCCATCAAACGTGGCGCTTGCGATTCAGAGGCAACGCAAGCGGACGCTCGCGCCACGGGCATGAATCTCTGCGGCTCTGCGACTCCGCGTGAGGCTTTTCACAGAAGATTTGGCATCTTCTGCTACGATGCTAGGAAGCGGGCTATTGCTGCAATTCGGTCTGCATGTTCCGGACGACGGCTTCCCATTGACCGGGTTCGGCCTGACGGAAGAGTCTGACGCCAGGATACCAGGGGCTATCGCTCCGCTCCAGCATCCAGCGCCAGTCTGCGTGGGTGGCGAGGGCGATCCAGGTGGGGATGCCGAGGGCGGCGGCGAGGTGGGCGACGCCGGTATCGACGGTGATGACGAGGTCGAGCTGATGGACGAGGCCGGCGGTATCGGCCCAGTCTTGGATCAGCGGTTGGAGGTCGATGATGCGACTGGCGAAGGGGGTGCGTTGCGCGGCGGCTTCATCGATCTGGAGACTGTAGAAGGCGATGTC
>CAYGQD010000204.1:545-13180 GCA_964351855.1 uncultured Verrucomicrobiales bacterium | reverse complement strand
AATGATCCGCGAATGGGAATGAATTTCACGAATTGAGATCTCGATTCGTGCCCATTCCTCAAATTCGTGGAAGCGAAGCGCATTGGTGTTCCCGTGTTTCGAACGCCGACCCCTCACAAAGCATTTTAACGAATTAGAACTCGTCGGAAAGATCGAAAGATCTCGATTCAAGAAGAGCTGGCTTTGGGCCATCGCCGTAGAAAATCAGCGCGACTGACGGTTTTGGCTCCAAGCTGGGTTTTGTAGGGCATTTCCGGATGGCCGAGATTCCAGAACGCGAAACTAGCTTTCTGGAGTTCCTTGGCCAGAAGATGGAGTTGTAGTTTGCCCGCGTGATTGTCGGAAGGATTGGTCCGGTCGAAAAAGCCGGTTAAACTGGTGTAGACCCGATCGATTTGATACCCGATTTCGCCAGCTACCAAGTCGCCATCGCGAGCCAGCAGCCCCGTGGTTGTGAGCTGAAAATCGTCAAGGTCGGTGGTTGCAAAGAGTCCCTGGAGAAGGGCGACGTAATTGCCTCGCAGCCAGTTCCGTCTTCCGTGAGTGCCATCGAGTCCTCGAATGATCGCTTCGAAATCGTGATTTTGGACCAATCGATAATTCTGATCCGCAAATTCTGCGGAACGTTGCCAGCGCAGCATCGATCGCTCCTGGTGGAGATCCTTCCAATCGAGAGTCGCGTAGCTCGATTGGATTTCCGGGAGAAGAAGGTGACCCAACTCCGGATGGAAGGTGCTCGTGGCGATGAAACCGGCTTTGGCAAAGGCGATGTAGGCCCGGGGTGACCAGTCGGTGGTCCAATAAATCGTCTCCGGCTGTCGATAGATTTCCTCAAGGCGCTCCGGATCGAGCAAGTCCTCAAGGTGGATCGGCAAAATGGAAGCAGGACGCACGCCAGAAAGATACAGGGAAGAGGCCAGGGAAAAGGAAAAAATCGTGAAAACGGCAGAGGAAAAGCCGCCTTCAACTCCTTCATTCACCTTGAAATTTAAGAAGTGGATCAGACTTTGTGAAAAATTTCACAAAATCAGGTTGCTCGCTCCGCCACACTTCGCATCATGCTAGCCGAGCCCACGCTCACCTGCAATGGACTGGTTCATGATCCTTAGTTCGCTTGTGAAAATCATTGGACTCGTCTTTTTGACGATTCTGCCAATGGTGGCGTATTCCGTTTACGCGGAACGGAGGGTGAGCGCCTTCATCCAGGATCGGCAAGGGCCGAATCGGGTCGGATTCAATGGATTAGCCCAGCCCATCGCCGACGGATTGAAGTTTTTGCTGAAAGAGGACGTAACACCGGCCCATGTGAACAAGGTTTACTACTGGCTGGCTCCTTGCTTGGTTTTGATCCCGGCGTTATTGAGTTGCGCGGTGCTTCCTTTCGGTTCCACGCTCGATATGGGGTGGCTGGGATTGGAACAGAATATGAAGCTCGTAATCGCGGACTTGTCGATCGGGCCGCTCTTCATCTTGGCGATCACCTCTCTGAGTGTCTATGGGATTGTGTTGGCGGGATGGGCTTCGAATTCGAAGTATCCGTTTTTCGGGGGAGTCCGTTCCAGCGCCCAGATGATTTCCTATGAAATTGCGCTGGGTCTCTCAATCGTTCCCATCCTCATGATCTATGGGAACCTAAACATGGGGGACATCGTCGCGGAACAGGCGAAGAACGGTTGGAGCCTGTTGCCATTTTGGGGGGAGAACGCGGTTGTCCGTTGGGAAAATGGACACTTTGCGTTTGGAAGCGCCTGGCATCTGCTCCTGCTCATCCCGGTGTTCATTTCGTTTGTTGTGTTCACGACCTCGATCTTTGCGGAAACGAATCGACTTCCTTTTGATTTGCCGGAGTGCGAAACGGAGTTGGTTGCGGGATATCACACCGAGTATTCCTCGATGAAGTTTGCGCTCTTTTTCCTCGGCGAATACGCGGCGATGATCATTGGTTCCGGTTTTGCCGTCACCTTGTTTTTCGGCGGGTGGAGTCTTCCGTTTGGACTCTCCGCGGATCAGGTGGAAACCGTGGGTTTGCCGGTTGCCCTGCTTCAGTTCGGCACCTTTTTCCTGAAAATCGTCGCCTTTGTGATTTTCTTCATCTGGGTTCGATGGTCGATTCCGCGGTTCCGTTATGACCAGTTGATGAAGCTGGGCTGGGTTTGGTTTTTTGAAATCGCCCTCTTCAACGTCTTTTTGACCGCGTTATTGTTAGTCTTTCTCAACTGGATCAACCAAAGCCCGATTCCGACTCCCTGATTCCATGGCTACCAAAGTCGTCCAGCGTCCCAAACTTACCCTCGGTGAGAAGCTCTATCTTCCCTCGATCATCAAAGGATTGATGATTACGGCAGGACATTTCCTGAGAATGTTTCGGGGAAAGACAAACGTCGCGATGCAGTATCCCGAGCAGAAGTGGGATGATCATCTTCCGGAATATTATCGCGGGGCACCAGCCCTGGTCACCGACGAGCAGGATCGTGAGCGCTGTGTGGCTTGCCAGCTCTGCGAGTTTATCTGTCCTCCCCGCGCGATCACGATCAAGCCCGAGGAGATCCCCGGAGACGAGAAGTGGTCGAAGGTCGAGAAGCGGCCGCGCGAGTTTGAGATCGACATGATTCGTTGCATTTATTGTGGGCTTTGTGAAGAAGTCTGCCCGGAACAAGCGATTTATCTGCGCAAAGACTATGCGATTACCGGGCTCAGTCGTGAGGAGATGGTTCACGACAAGGATCGGCTTTACGAAATCGGTGGGAAGCGGGAAGGACTGGTCAACAAGTGGAATGAACTGAAATAATGCCGTCCTACTTGTTTTATCTGTTTGCCATCATTGCGGTGGCGGGTGCGTTAGGGGTTGTGATCAATCGTAATCCGGTCACTTGCGCGTTTTGTATGATTGGAAGTTTCCTTGGCGTTGCCGCCATGTTTGTCGGTCTCAATGCCTACTTCATCGGGACCATCCAAGTGCTGGTCTATGCCGGTGCCATTATGGTGTTATTTCTGTTCATCATCATGCTGCTAGATCTCAAGGCGGAGAAAAGGAAGCAGTTCAGTTTTGTCGCTCTTCTTGGAGGTGGAGGTTCGGCGATTCTCTTCTTGATTCTGACGCTACTGATCATTGCGAAGGCGGGTCTTGATATGCCGATGCCGGATTTGGCAGATCCAAGCGCAAACGATGTCAAAGAAGTGGGGAAGGTCATCTACTCGGAGTTCAACTTCCCCCTCCAAATCGTCGGTGTCTTGCTGCTCGTGGCCACCGTGGGGACCGTAGTGCTTAGCAAACGCGATCTCAAATAGGGCAGAACTACCATGGTCACTCTGAATTCCTATCTCATTGTAAGCGCCCTGCTCTTCGCCATTGGATTGGCTGGGGTTTTGGTTCGGCGCAATATCATTGTGATCTTCATGTGCCTGGAATTGATGTTGACCGCTGCCAGCATCTCTCTCGTGGCCTTTTCCCGCTTTCATCTGGTGGACGGTGCCCCTGCTTACAATGCCCAAGTGTTCGTATTTTTCATCATCACGGTGGCTGCTGCGGAAGTCGCGGTGGGGCTCGCCATCATTGTGGCTCTCTTTCGTGCCAAGCAGACCACTGATATTGCGGACATGGTGAGCATGAAAAACTAACTGGATCGCTGCGACTTTTATGGACCTTTTCTTCTCACCCTGGACACTTCTGATCGCTCCGCTGATAGCGGCGGTCATTTGCGGGGTATTTTTGAGGCGCTCAGGGAACCTGTCGGCCATCGTTTCTGTCGCTTCGGTCATTTTGACGCTGATTGTGACGATCGGGCTGCTGCGGGAGCCTCGCCAGGCAGGAAGCTTCACTTGGATCGACATTGCGGGATTTCAGGTTCGGTTTGGTTTGACGATTGATGCGCTTAGCATCGGGATGATGTTCGTGGTGACCTTTGTCGGCACGTTGGTTCATCTCTTTTCGTTGAGCTACATGGCGACGGACGCGGATAAAGGGCGCTATTTTGCGGGGCTTGCCCTCTTCATGTTTTCGATGACTGGAATCGTTCTTGCGGACAACTTCGTGATGATGTTCGTCTTTTGGGAGCTGGTCGGAGTCAGTTCGTATATTCTCATTGGGCACTATTTTACGAAGAACAGCGCTGCTGAAGCAGCCAAGAAGGCATTCCTGGTGAATCGGATTGGGGATTTTGGATTCATGATCGGGATCCTCATGCTCTGGGCGCTTACCGGAACGATCATGTTTACGGAGATGGGAGAGAAGCTGGATGGGATCGCGATTCCTGTGTTGACCATTGCGACGCTCGCCGTCTTTCTCGGTGCGGTTGGAAAATCTGCTCAGGTTCCTCTTCACGTTTGGTTGCCGGACGCGATGGAGGGACCGACTCCCGTTTCGGCGTTGATCCATGCGGCTACCATGGTCGCCGCAGGCGTCTACATGCTGGTGCGGGTGGAATTCTTGATCACAGCTTCACAAGCCGGTGAAATCATTGCCTGGGTTGGTGGAATCACGGCAGCCTTCGCCGCGCTCTGTGCCATTCAGCAAGACGACATCAAGAAAATTTTGGCCTATTCGACCCTGTCTCAACTAGGCTACATGGTGATGGCGGTTGGCCTCCACGCTTATGATGAGGCGATGTTTCACCTCTACACTCACGCCTTTTTCAAGGCACTGCTCTTCTTGGGTGCGGGAGCAATCATCCACATGACGCATCACGAGCAGAATATTTGGAAGATGGGTGGAATTGGGAAACGGATGCCCACCACCCTGATTACCTTCTTTTTTGGGACGGCTGCCTTGATGGCATTCCCGGGGACCAGCGGTTACTTCAGTAAAGAGTCCATTCTTCATGCGGCCCATGAAGAGAGCCTGCCGTTATTTTGGATCGGGATTTGCGTTGCTGGTCTGACGACTTTTTACATGGCTCGGCTCTTCATGGTGGTCTTTTTCGGAAAGCCGAGGAGTGAGAACGCGAAACATGCGGATGATGCTCCGGTCATGATGCGAGTGGTGATGGGGATTCTTGCTCTGTTATCCGTGTTTGCCGGATATGACTATGTCGCCGAACCGCTTCAATCAGTCATTCCACCCATCCCTGCGAGCGAGGAAGGGCACCATGGGCTCTCTGTCCCGACCATCTCATTGATCGCCTTTGTCATCGGGTTACTTCTTGCCATCGTTATTTATCGAGGGAAGAGCAAAGACCCCATCCGGATTCCGATTTTGGAACACAAATTCTGGATCGATGAAATCTACGTAGGGTTGGTTCGAGGATTCCAGGATTTAACCGCGAACATCCTCTACGCCATCGATCTACTCGTGGTGGGTGGGGCATTGGTGACGGGGAGTGCCAAGTTAACGGAAGGGGTTGGAAAAACCCTCCGGCGCATTCAGTCAGGCAACTTGTCATCCTACGGGCTGGTGATCGTAGTCGGGATCATCGTTCTTCTAGCTCTGATTCTTAATCGGTAAATATAACCGGACGTGATCGATCAAGTGACCATACTTCACGCTATTCTTCTTCTGCCGCTTCTGGGCGTCTTCGCGATTCTGATCGGGATGCCCAGCCGTGGAACCGCATGGTTGGTTTCGCTCTTGAACCTGGTTCTGGGGTTAGTGGTCTTGGCTCGCTTTGATCAGGGTGGTGATGCGGAACGCTTTCAGATATTCAGTGAATTTGTGATTTTGGATTCGCCGAAGCTCGCCCTGGCTTTTGGGGTGGATGGAATGAGTACGATCATGTTGCTGCTCACGGTGATTGTGACGCTCGCTGCGGTTTGGTTAAGCCCGGCGTCATCTGAATTGGGGGGACGGGACCAACTCTATTATATCTGCACCCTCTTGATTTCCGTGGGGGCCTTGGGAGCCTTCCTTTCCACCGACTTATTCTTTTTCTATGCCTTCCACGAGCTGGCTTTGATTCCCACGTTCCTCATGATTGGGATGATGGGGCACGGAAATGACCGCGTTGATGTTGCCTGGAAGATCACGATCTATCTGGGTGTTGGTAGCATGGTGCTGCTGATTGGCCTTTTGGGGCTCCTCATCGGTCTGGGGGGCGAAACTTTCGATATGATGGAGCTTCTGGCGCTGGCCAGTCAGGGGACGATGGATGCCGCAGCCCAAACGTGGGTTTTTGGACTGTTGCTTGTCGGGTTCGGGACGCTAATTTCTCTGTTTCCGTTCCATTCCTGGGCCGCTCCCGCCTACGCCGCCGCTCCGACGCCAGTCGCGATGCTTCACGCCGGAGTTTTGAAGAAATTCGGGCTTTACGGTCTGCTACGAGTAGCGGTTCCGATGCTACCGGAGGGATTTGAAGCCTGCTCCAATATCATTCTTTTCCTCCTCGTCGGGAACATTATCTACATCGGACTGATTACGATTAGTCAGAATCGCTTGGACCGGATGCTGGGGTATTCCAGCGTAATGCACATGGGGTATGTCTTTCTTGGGATCGTTGCCAACAATTCGATCGGGATGAATGGCGCTGTTCTCCTGATGTTTGCGCATGGGATCGGCATTGCGCTGTTATTCGGATTGACTGGCCAATTGCGTCAACAACTGCCAACGCTCAACTGGGAGACGCTGGGAGGGCTCGGGAAAGCAGCCCCTTTCTTTTGCTTCTCGTTTGGGCTGGCGGCCTTTGCTTCGATCGGTCTGCCAGGGTTTGCCAGTTTCACGGCAGAGGTGATGATTTTCTTTGGCGGGTTTAAGGATTTCGAGGGCAACTTCGAACTGATTCATTGGGTCACCATTCTTGCGATCTGGGGCGTTGTGATATCGGCGGTCTACATGCTCCGGGGCTTCCGGAACGTATTCCTTGGCCAACCGTTGGAGAAACGGAGGTTGCAGGACCCGGATGTCTGGAACGTGCGCCTGCCAATCTGCCTCCTCATCATCGTGTTGCTCGTCGTTGGCATCTACCCCTCGGTCCTGTTGGATCTGCTCAAGAATAGTTTCTAAATCTCACCATGCCTGCCTATTATCTGGAAATCGCTGTTGTCGTTCTTGGGCTGGTCTTGCTCTTGGCGGAGGCGTTTGTGTCGGGGAGGGACAAGCGAATCCTCGGTTGGGTTGCGATTTTGGGATTGGCGGGTGTGTTTGTGCTGAACTTCTTTGTGCAGGGCGGTGAGGGCGGTTTCTGGAATTATTACACCTACGACAAGGGGAGCTTTGCGGGCTTTTTCAAAGGGATCGCCCTAATTGCGACAATTTTGGTGATCCTCATGAGCATGGACTACCAGAAGGTGATTCAGGATTACACCTCGAAGTCTTACGGGATCGGCGAATTTTACGTCCTGCCAGTTTTTACCTGCGCCGGCTTGATGTGGGCGGCCTCGGCCATTGATTTGATCTCGATTTTCGTGTCGATCGAGTTGGTGACGATCTCGTTTTACGTTCTGGTCGCATTCATGCGGCGAAACGTCGGGTCGCTGGAAGCGGGCGTGAAGTATTTGATTCTTGGAGCGCTCTCCACGGGCTTTCTGGTCTACGGAATCACCTGGATCTTCGGCGCTACGGGGCAGACCAATCTCCAAGCGTTGGAAGTCGCCCTATCGGGATCCAATGTCAGCCAAACCGCTGCGTTGTTTGGATTCGCTCTGATTCTGGTTTCCTTCGGATTCAAAGTGGGGGCGTTTCCGTTTAATATTTGGATTCCGGATGTCTACCAAGGAGCGCCAACTCCGATCACTGCCTTTCTGTCGGTTGCCTCGAAAGCCGCCGGTTTCATCGTCTTGGTGAGAGTGGTGCAGCCGTTTGTGAATTCGGAAGCGATTTCCGATACCGTGGTGCTCATTCTCATGGTGCTGGCGGGAGCGACGATGATTTACGGGAATCTCATCGCCATTCTACAAACCAACTTCAAGCGCCTCATGGCGTATTCCAGTATTTCCCACGCTGGGTTCCTCATGCTGGCCCTGGCCTGTGCGCCGAGTCGGACGGATACAATGTCGATTCTCCCGATCAACGCAATTGCGATGAATCTAGGCAGCTACACCATCATGACGATGCTGGCGTTTTTCGTCCTCACCATTGTCCGGGCGCAGTTGGGCGGAGAGGATTTGGCAACCTTTAAGGGGCTTGGCCAGCGTTCTCCGTTTCTGGCGTTTGCCCTTTCCATGGCGGTGATCTCACTCGCCGGAATTCCGCTCACTTCGGGCTTTTTCGGAAAGTTTTTTGCCTTCCGCATCGCGGTTCAAGCCGAGCAATGGGTCTTGCTAGGAATCGCGGTTGTGGCAGCCGGGGCCGGTTTTTATTACTATCTCAAAGTGATTCGAGTGATGTATTTCGTCAATCCGGACGAGATTTCTTCTGACCTACCAAGGGTCAAAGTGGGGCCTTTGCAGCGCGCGGTGATGCTCGTTTTGATTGCCGGCATCTTGATTTTTGGAATCAATCCGAAGCCTCTCTTGAACCTGCCGCCCCCGGTTGAAGCGCCTCAAGTTACGAAGGTTTCAGAATAGGGACCCTGGGGGGCGTCGAACCTCGTCGTCAGGACGAACTTTATTGGACGGCTCGTGAAAATGGTTGAAGCTGAGCTGCGTTTTGGTTTGAGTTTTCATCGAAAATCCGATGAACCCCAACCTTGGTCCGTCTAACAAACTCAGATGGCTAAAATCCTCCCATTCCCAAGCTTCGATGCCGAACCTTCAGAATCCTCTGAGGCGCTGTCGATCTATTTGACGGAATCAGACTTACCGGTGGAACTGTGGAGAGCGGTGGAAATTGCGTTGATGGCCTCAAAATCGACCCAAGCCATTGCGTTTAAGCCGTTAGCCAAGAAGAACTGGGGAGGTCAATGGGTGAAGTGGGTCGATTCCGATTTTTCCGAGAAGATCGCACCGCACCTGATTCGGGCTCGGCAAGCGGCATCGATCGGTGTGCGCGAACTGGCTGCGGAAGACCGGCAGTTTTCGGAAACGTTGGATCGGGACACGATTGAGCGGAGCTTGGCGGCGGGGCTGGCTCTCCTTACGCGCCATGTTGGAGCCAAGCACTTCAACGAGGTGACGAAATTCGGCGAGAAGATTGAGAATGGAATCTGTCCGGGACATGCCTCCAGCGTTTTCGCCCTGCACTGCGCAGCGTTTAACGTTCCCGCCGCGTCTGGTTTAATCGCCTATTTGTATTTGGAATGGAGGACCGCGCAGTCCCTCACGGGTTGGCCCATCGGCCAAGAGGATCATCAGGCTTCGTTTGAGCAAATGACGCCGGATTTGGCTTCTCGATTGCCCGAGTGGCTGAAATCCGGAGGTGATTCCGCTTTTCAACCCCGCGCGGTGGAGTAACTGTTGAGCAGGAAGTTATGCCGACGATCACTGAAGATCCCGGAACGGAGACGATTACAGATACCGAGACTTCGCCCAGTCTGGACGAGCCGTGGAACGTGATCGTCTACGATGATCCGGTCAATTATATGGGCTTTGTAGCGCTGGTTTTTCGCCGCGTTTTCGGATACCCGGAAGAAAAAGCAGACATGCTGATGATGCAGGTTCATCAAGATGGCAAATCGGTAGTTTGGACTGGTGTGAGGGAAAAAGCAGAGTTTTACGTTCAGCAACTTCAAAGCTACCAACTTCTGGCGGCGATGAAAAAATCGGCGTAGGCTGATCGATATGCGTGTTTCTCTGGATTCAGAATTTTGGATGCTTGATGAGATTGGCGATGTCGAATGGTTCATGATCGTTCAACTGCCCGAAACCGCAGATTTTACGCAGTCGCAAAAGGGGCGGAAACGCATTCTCCCGGATCCCACGGAAGAGGATGAGGAATTTGTGGCCGACTGGAAGGATTATGTTCAGCCGGAGTTGGAAACGCAGTTCAAAGAGGAAATTGAAACGGTTTCTAAAGACCTCGCCGGAGCGGAAGAATACGAGGAAGACGGCGTTGTTCTGCATCGCATTCAGGTTCCGAATGAGCATGCCGAGATTTGGTACAGTGTCCTGAACCAAGCGCGGTTGATCCTCAACGAGGAACATAATATTGCCAATGCCGAGTTCGAACTCTTTCTCGGCGAGCAGAATCCTACGGAAATGGGGGAAAAGCGCTGGCTGCTCATGGTTCAGTATCGCGTTTTTGGGGCGATCCAAGAGTTTCTTCTCACCAGTCTCATGGAAGGGTAGGAGTCTTGGTTTGACCTTTGGACCGTCCTTGAAATAGCCATTCCAAGTCTGCTTGTTTTTTTCTTCGTTTCCGGCGTCGGAATCCCCCTTGAATCGCTCGCGATGCTCCTATCGATTCCAACTGGGAGAGGAAGAAACAGTGGCGGATCTTTGCAAAGGCTATTTTGCTTCGAAGCGAATTGTGTCAGGTTTTCCGTGCGATGGTAAAGGTAGTCTTCACCCAGAATCTCAGAAGGCACGTCGATGTAGACGGTTGTCAGGTGGTGGCGACTTCGGTAGGGGAGGCTCTGGAAGCCGTTTTTGCGAGCTACCCAAGGCTTCGAGGTTACCTGTTGGATGATCGAGGAGCCGTTCGAAAACACATTGCGATCATTTCGGATGGGGTTTCCATTCGCGACCGAAATTCCCTGAGTGATCCCGTCGATGCGAACGCGGAAATTTTTGTCATGCAGGCGTTGTCCGGAGGATAGGGCCGTCTTGTTCCACAAATCCCCTGAACTACCCGACGTCATGAGTGATCGATTTTACCTAGGAACCCGTAAGGGCCTCTTCACGTTCGAGCGGGAACGATCAGGCCGATGGGAGATGTGTTCCGAGCAATTTCTCGGAGATCCTGTTCCAATGCTCCTTGCTGATCAACGAGATGGAACCCTGTATGCCGCGCTGGAACTCGGCCACTTTGGGACCAAACTGCATCGTTCCGATGATGTGGGGAAAACCTGGACCGAGTTGGATCCGCCCGCTTATCCGGAGAAACCCGATGATGCGCCGGAGATCCTTGATCCGTTTCGCAATTCCCCGATTCCCTGGTCGCTTGAAAAGATCTGGTCGTTGGAATCCTCCGGAAACGATGAACCGGAAGCACTCTGGTGCGGAACCTTGCCCGGTGGGTTGTTTCGTTCGGAAGATCGAGGCGAAAGCTGGAAGCTGAACAGCGGCCTTTGGGATCGGCCCGAGCGGGCAAAGTGGGCTGGAGGAGGATACGATTTCCCCGGGATCCACTCTATTGCGGTTCATCCTTCGGATTCCCGGGACGTAGTGGTGGCGATTTCTTGTGGAGGAGTCTGGCGAACGCGGGATGGCGGCGAAACATGGAAACAGTGTGCCCACGGGATGTTTTACGACTTCAATCCCGAGCAATTGGAAACGGATCCGGAAGGCCAGGATCCGCATCGCCTGGTTCGTTGCCCCTCGGCCCCGGAACAGATGTGGGTGCAGCATCACTGCGGGATTTTTCGCTCCATGGATGACGGGACTTCGTGGCAAAACGTCGTAAATGTCGCTCCCTCAGGCTTCGGGTTTGCCGTTGCGGTGCATCCGAATGATCCGGAGACCGCCTGGTTCGTGCCCGCGCGAAAAGACGAAATGCGTTACCCCGTCGGCGGAGAGTTCATCGTCAATCGGACCCGGGATGGCGGAGCGTCTTTTGAAGCTTGTCGGAAAGGTTTGCCCGAAGGGAAAGCCTATGATCTCGTATATCGGCACGCGTTGGAAGTCGATGGATCCGGGGAGCGACTCGTGATGGGATCAACGACCGGTTCTGTCTGGATCAGTGAGGATGGAGGAGATTCCTGGCAGGTTCTGTCCAGTCACCTCCCACCGATCTACTGCGTCCGATTCGACCGGTAATTCCCGCTTCAGAAGTCGATTTGGCGGGTGTTGCACCACTGAATCGCGGCGGGATGTCCTTGTTTCGCCGCTTTGACATACCACTGACGGGCGAGGTCGAGATTTTTGGAAGTTCCGACTCCCCGCTCGTGACTGAGGGCAAAGAGAACCATTGCATTGGGAGCATTTGATTGAGCTCCCTTTTTGAACAACTCGAAGGCTTTTCCCTCGTCCCGTTCGATTCCTTGGTCCTGGAGATAGAGCACTCCTAAATTGCCAAATGCAGTTTTGTTTCCACGTCGAATCGATTCCTCGTAAAGCTCACGAGCCCTTTGGTGATTGCTCGCTACGCCTTCGCCCTTGGCGAAACAGGTCGCCAGCATGTCTGAAGCTTTGGCGTCACCTTGTTCGTGAGCACGATCCAGAAGGGCGACGGCACGGCCGGGGTCGCGTTCTACTCCTTTTCCGAAGAAGTAACATTCTCCCAAATAGTAAAGAGCATCCATCTGATCGAGCTTGGAAGCGCGCTCAAACCATTTCACAGCGGTTCCCGGGCTGGCTTCCACGTGTTTCCCGACAGAGTAGTAGACGCCTAATCGGGCCATGGCGTCCGCGTCGCCCTGTTGTGCGGCCCTCTCATTCCATGGAACAGCGGTGGGACTGTCCGCTTCATCGGCCCAATTCGCCAAGAGGCTGACCGCTCCATAATGCTGGTGAATGGCGGCCAGTTCGACCAGCCCCCGGGCTTGTTCCTTTTCCCGAGGAGAAAGGCGATGCTGCTCATTGCGAATGCTGCTCATGAGCGAATCCAACTCCGCATTCACGGCCGGCTCATCGGCGAAATTCTCCAGTAGCTCTGATAGATTCTGGGAAGCTGTCGCCAAATCTCCCTTCGCTCGCATCTCGCGGACACGATCCAAGGCGCTCGCCATCGC
>CAYGQD010000204.1:0-535 GCA_964351855.1 uncultured Verrucomicrobiales bacterium | reverse complement strand
GCTTGGGGCGGATTCCGTAGGCTGGCTGGCCATCGGGCGAACATCGGTTTCGATCTGATCTTCCGCAAAATTAGGGCCCGTTGAACCGATTTGGCTCTCGTTCACGGCATCCGTGGATCGTCCGATCGATGGAGCGATTCGGGTCGCCGTCTCGTCAGCAACTGACGGAATCGTGACGAGTTGATCGACCTGCAGAATCGGCGTGGCACGGAGACTGGTCACCGTCGGAGATCCAATTTGTTCGGTCGCGGCGACTTCGGTCGCAGGGGCTTCCGGCGTCGAATCCAGGGTCGTTTCCGTAGGCATTAGCTCCACGGGTTCGAGAGTCGGGGCCAGTCCCGGAGCTTCAGCTTCCTCAACCATCGTTGTCGGCTCCATATCGGGCACATCGGCAGGAGGCACCTCTGCTGCGGGTTCAGGGTCGGGGGTGATGGATACGGTCGGCGCGGGCTCATCTCCAGCTCGGGAAGTTCGCGAACGGCTGGGGCTGGTGGAGCCGGTTCGATGCGTGGGGGCGGTGTTACCATCGCGATGG
>CAYGQD010000203.1:0-13186 GCA_964351855.1 uncultured Verrucomicrobiales bacterium | reverse complement strand
ACGATCTCGCACACCCCGTTTTTGCGATTTCGTACAATTGCCGGGGTGGTCATGCCGGCAGCGCGACGAATTTCCTGCCCGGGCCCCTCGGTCGCTCGATTTATCTGAATGAAGTCGGTCGAACCCTTCGCCGCCCCCCCCCTCACGAGCTTACCGGTCATGAAATCGATATCTCGGAGCGCTGGGGTGGCTGGTATGTTTCAGGATTTCATGGAGATCTTCGACACCTTGGCAATACCATCGCGAAGAAAGACGAAAACGGCTCGCTTCAAGTAGATGGCGAGAAGCATGCGAACTTGGAAGAACTCGGTCGCTTTTTTCCCGCCGAAAATTTTCCCTATGGAGCGAAAAGCGACGTCCTCGTGCTGCTCTTACTCGACCATCAAATTGGGATGCATTACCAGTTGATGGTGGCCCACTACAAGACCCATCAATCCTTCTACGACAATCAGGTAGTCCTTGGAGGTCCTGCCGGAGAAGGTCGCGCGCGAGATTCAAAAGATCGCCAAGCCGCTGGTCAATTACCTTCTCTTTCGGGACGAAGCGTCTCTCGGAGAAAATACGATTCGCTGCGATTCCTCCTTCCAAGAAGTCTTTCGCCATGAACGGCGGCATACCCAAGACGGCCATTCCTTAAAGGATCTCAAACTTACGGGACATCTTTTCGAGAATCGCTGTTCCTACATGATCTACTCGCGGGCGTTCACCGAATTACCGGTTCCCCTGAAACAAGCCGTCTTTCAACAGATCCGCACCATTCTGACGGCTCCGGAACCCGTTTCCGGTTACGAATATCTCACCGGCGAGGAGCAGATGCGCATCAGTCAGATTCTCAGCGAAACGATCCCTGAATTCGCCAGCTAGCTCAGCGATCCGGGCTGCTATCGCCCCAGAATTCGTTTCAGATTACCGGCAAAACCTTCTGCGGCGAACCCTCCTCCAATCAATCCGCCTTCGAGCGTTTCCAGTTCCGGTTCGACATCGATCAAGGAAGGATCTGCTGCAAAATCCGGTGATCGGTCTTGGGGTTGGTATCCGAGCCTCGTGGCATTCGCATTGTCAAAGAAGCTGTCGGGGTTGTCCGAGACGCCATACACGATCTCACACCCTAAATCCGGTTTCTTGAGGCCGATTTCGATCAGTTGCACCAGGTCGCGCGGGCTGATCCAAGTGCGAAGCCGGCGCTCTTTCGAAAGATCATCGCCCACATAGCCGATGCGGATCACGAGCACGTTCAACCCATACTTGTCCGCGTGAAAGGAGGCCGAAGCCTCTCCGTAGGCTTTGGATAGCGCGTATTGGCTGTTGGGGCGAGGAGGGGTGCGGTGATCGATCGGCTGGCCACGGCGGAGAAATCCGACGACATGGTGACTGCTGGCGAAGATCGTATTTCGGATCCCACAATGGACGGCTGCCTCAAAAACGGATTGGGTGCCGAGAATGTTCGGTCGGAGAACCTCCTCGAAGGTAAACGCCGCTCCCACCAAACCCGCGAGATGAACGATCCCATCCACCTGCCCGGCGAGGTTCTTCATGAAGCGAAGATCCGCAATATCACCCTGCTCAAAGGATTCATTGAGAGCCAAGTCCGCGCTCAACTCACGAAGATCCGTCAGCAGAACCTGGTCAAAGCATTCGCGGAGAACCGGTCGAATCGCGTTCCCTACGATGCCGCTGGCCCCGGTTAGAAGAATGGTTTTCATCAAGAAAAATCAAGGTTGTTGACAAGGGACTCACCTCCGATAAGGTGGCTAGGCCACTCGCCAGCAACTCCCTACCTGATGCCAGCTCATTTGTCCAGACTACCCGGAAAATCTTTTGCCAACGAGCCGGTTCATCTTCAATTGGCGAAGATTTGTCGGGAAGCGATTCTGGCGGGTGCTTATGCTGCAGATGAACGCTTTCCTTCCGAGCGGGAGCTCGCCGAACAATTTGACGTGAGTCGAGCCACTGCCAACAAGGTTCTCTCAACGTTGGTAGCGGAAGGCTTGCTCGAATTTCAAAAAGGGATCGGCACCCGAGTCCGGAAGCGACGCACCCTGTTCGCCTCTTTGGGTGGGATGGAAAGCTTTACGGCGCATGTGGAAAGGCAGGGACTCAAACCTTCGACCATCGTCCTGAAGTTCGAGACGCAATCGAGCCAAGCTCTTCCCGAAGTGGTCAAGCAAGGGCTCGGACTGACCGATGCGTTGCCAGAGAAAATCATCTATCTAGAGCGTCTCCGCCTGGCCAACGAGATTCCGATGATTCTTGAGCATCGCTGGGTTCGGAGCAAACTGGCGCCCGATCTCGGCCCAAACGATGTCGCCGAATCCTTTTACCGGGTTTTGGAGGAGCAGTTTGGTCTCTGCATGACGGGTGAGCGTCATTCGATTTCCGCAGTGGTTCTGAACGAGGAACAAACGGCTGCCTTTGCCGCAGAATTCCCCGCCCCCGCCTTGCTCGTGGAAGGAGTGGGATTCGTGAAAGATCAATCACCACTTTGGTATCAGCGCCTCTTCTACCGTGGCGACCATTACGAACTCAAAAACGAAACTACCGGCTTGGCATCTTCCGGCGTGGAGCTGCGCTTGACGAATTAACTCTCTTTCATCATGCAAACCATCGAAGTCACCTCTCCCGTTGACGGCAGATCACTCGGCAGCATCGAGGCGCAGGGCCCCGACGCGATTGACCAAGCCGTTGCGCGCTCCCAAAAGGCGTTTGAAACCTGGGGCCAAACGCCGGTCAAAGACCGTGTCCAACCGCTTTTTCGATTCAAGCAACTCGTCGAAGACCACATTCAGGAACTGTCCAACTTGGTAAGCTCTGAAAACGGCAAAACGCCCGCCGAAGCGGAAGCCGGAATCCGAAAAGGTCTCGAGGTTGTGGAATATGCGACGGCACTTCCTGCGATTGGCCTGGGCGGGAAGCTGGAGGTGAGCCGCGGCGTCGATTGCTATTCACGGACTTACCCACTCGGAGTCGTCGCAGGTATTACGCCTTTCAATTTCCCGGCGATGGTTCCGCTTTGGATGTTTCCGATGGCGATTGCGACGGGCAATACCTTTCTCCTCAAACCCAGTGAGCAAACACCGCTTACCCCAGTCCGGCTTGGCGAAATCCTCCTGGATGCGGGTATGCCCGAGGATGTCTTTCAAATTCTCCAAGGGGGCAAAGAAACCGTCGAAGGCATTCTGGATCATCCAGGGATCGCCGCCGTGGCGTTCGTCGGCTCGACCAAAATCGCGAAATTAGTGTTTGAGCGAGGCAACGCGGCTGGAAAGCGGGTTTTGGCACTCGGCGGTGCGAAAAACCACCTCGTGGTCGTTCCTGATGCCGATCCGGAGATCACCGCGAAGAACGTCGTTTCCTCCGCCACGGGTTGTGCTGGGCAGCGCTGCATGGCTGCCAGCGTCCTGATTACGGTGGGCGACTGTTCGAAGGTTCTCGAAGCCATCGAGACCGAAATGAAGACCGTGATCCCCGGTGAAAACATGGGAGCGATCATCAGCAAGGCGGCGAAGGATCGCATCGAAAGCTACATTGACCGCGCTGAATCGGCAGGAGCGAAAATCCCCGTCGATGGGCGCAAGCCGGGTGTCAACGGGGACAAAGCTCTGGGCAACTACGTCGGTCCCACGATCATCGATGGCGTCGATATCGGCCACGAAAGCGCCTGTGAAGAGATTTTCGGACCCGTTCTGACGATTCTCCACGTCGATACCCTGGATGAAGCTCTCGCGATTGAAAACGCGAATCCCTACGGCAACGCCGCTTCGATTTACACCACCAGCGGAGCCACGGCTCGTTACTTCGAAGATCGGGCCAGCGCCGGGATGATCGGCGTGAACATCGGAGTTCCCGTTCCGCGCGAGCCATTCTCCTTCGGCGGTTGGAATGCCTCTCGCTTCGGTGTCGGTGACATTACCGGCGAAGACGGAATCCGGTTTTGGACGAAAACGAAGAAAATCACCCAAAAGTGGTCGGCAAGCGCGGCCCAGAACTGGATGTCATGAAAGCAGCTGTTTATAAGGGCAAAGAACAGATCGACGTTGAGGAAGTCGATGATCCCACGTTGGAAGAAGGCGAAGTTTTGATTGCCGTGGATGCCTGCGCCGTCTGCGGGACCGACCTGCGGACCTTCCGTCATGGTGACAAAAAGATCGAGCCGCCCAGAATCCTGGGTCATGAGTTTTGTGGGACGATCATCGAGTCTCGGGCCAATGGTAGCGCTTCGGTCAAAACGGGTGACCGGGTGGTGATGTATATCGTGCTGCCGTGTGGAGAGTGTCGCTATTGCACGATGGGTCGCCAAAATCTCTGCGTCTCTCGGACGACGATGTCCTACCACTATGACGGTGCTTATGCCCCGCTCTTGAAAGTCCCCGCGAAGGCGGTCAGCAACGGCCAACTCTTCAAGGTTGAGAACGATATGCCTTCCGATCAGATGGGCCTTTCCGAACCGCTCGGATGCGTCATCAATGCTCACAGCCGCCTCAAAATCGGTCTTTATGATACTGTGGCCGTGATCGGCGCGGGGCCAATCGGAGTGATGCACGCCTTGGTTTCCCGTCTCCAAGGTGCCCAGAAAGTCTGGATGTTCGATGTGTCCGAGAACCGGCTACAAAAAGCAGAGGGGTTCGATCTGGACGGAACCATCCAAGTCAAACCTGACGGATCTCACCTCGCTGCGATGCAGGAACTCACCGATGGCTTTGGGCCCTCCGTCGTGATTGTTGCCTGCAGCAACGCTCATGCCCAAGCCGACGCGTTGGAAATGGCGGGCAAGGGAGCCCGGGTCGAATTCTTCGGTGGCCTGCCGAAATCGGCTCCGACAGCGGTTCTTAACACGAATCATCTCCACTACAAGGAAATCGTCCTCACCGGTTCGTATTCCGAGCGGATGACCGATTTCCAAGCTGCGCAGGCCTTGATTCAAAGTGGTCGCTTCCCCTCGGATCGCATCATCACCCACACGCTTCCGCTCGACCGCATTAACGAAGCCTTTCCGCTGATGGAATCTGGCGAAGCGCTGAAAGTCTGTATCGATCTCAAATCCTGACCGATGCTGCTTTCCCCGCCTCAAAGCCGGCAACTCTATGAGCACGCCGTCGCCAATCACTACGCCATTTTAGCGGTCAACGCAGATAGCCCGGCCGCCGTGATGGATTGCCTCCACGCGGCTCGCGAGTGCGATGCTCCCGTCATCATCGAAACCAGTCTCTGGCAATTGACCGGCCATAGCTTCGGGGCTGGCGATCCCCTTCTCGGCCTCGACCGCTATCTGGCGGACCTTCGCGTCCTGGCGAATCACGAGCGGTTCGCGCAGGTTCCCGTGATTTACCACACAGATCATATCAAAGGTCCGGAAACGCTCTCGATCCTCAAGCACGCGATGTTGGCCGAAGCCTCCAGCATTTCCCTGGATTCCTCGGAACTGAGTCACGCGGAAAACATCGATCATCTCCGTCAACTTTGTGCCTACGCCCAGAGCCACGATCTCTCGGCGACCCTGGAGATGGAAGCCGGGGTAGATGATGGAGTCACTCCACTGGAGGAAACGCGATCGCTGTTCGGAGAGCTGGAGCGCCTTCATCCGGGCTACCTCGCACTTTGGGCTCCAGGAGTCGGAACGCAGCACGGTCTCGGGGACGCCGGTGGATTCGATCCCGACGCGGTCCGCCGCCACCAGGCCCTCGCCAGCGAACTGGCGGAAAGGCCTATCGGCATCGCGCTCCATGGGTCCTCCGGACTTTCCACCGAACAACTCCAAGCCGCCGTCGCTGCCGGTGTGGCGAAGGTCAATTGGTCGAGCGAATCGCTCCTCATCCGCTCTCAAGCCGCCCGCGACTACTATCAGAAATATGGTCAAAGACTGGAAAAAGGACATTCCGAGTTTAAATCAACAGCCATGGACAATGGCCTACAAACCTACATTGCCTCCCACTACCAAATGCGCGTGGTCGAACGCATTCGCACCCTGAACGGGGCGGGCCACGGCAAATCCTTTCTCGCCTCACTCTCATGAACGTCGCCATCACCGGAACCGGGTTCATGGGAACCGTCCACACCGAAGCGCTCAAGCGCGTTCGGGGAATCGAAGTCCTCGGGATTCATGGATCGAGTCCGGAGAAATCAAGAGTCGCCGCAGATCGCCTCGAACTGCCCAAGGGTTATTCTTCCTTCGACGATTTGATCGGAGATCCGGAAATCGGTGCCGTTCACATCACGACTCCGAATCGGCTTCACTTCGAGCAAGCCGTGGCCGCGCTGAAGGCAGGAAAACATGTGATGTGCGAGAAACCGCTCGCGATGACGGCTTCGGAAACCGGCGAATTGGTCCACCTGGCCCGGGAAAAGGGGCTCGCCGCCGGGGTGAACTACAACATGCGCTTCTACCCGTTGAATCTGGAGGCGAAGCAGCGGGTGAAAGCGGGTGATCTCGGTTCCGTCCATTCGATTTTCGGCAGTTACCAACAAGACTGGCTCCTTCATGACACCGACTACAACTGGCGAGTGTTGGCCGAAGAACAGGGCCGGCTCCGAGCCGTCGCCGACATTGGAACGCACTGGATCGACCTCGTCCAAAACATCACTGGGCAAACCGTGACCGCTGTTTTCGCCGACGTGCAGACGCTGCATCCCGTCCGCCAACGACCGAAAGGCGAAGTGGAAACGTTTTCCGGGAAATTGGACCAACCCCTGGCAACGGATCCCGTCGAGGTAACCACCGATGACTTTGGCTCGGTCATCTTGCGATTGAGCGGCGGAGGTCGAGGCGTCATGTTCGTTTCGCAAGTCACTCCGGGGCGGAAGAACTGTCTCCGCTATGAGATCTCCGGTTCCAAAGGATGCCTTCGCTGGAATAGCGAGGAACCAAATCAGATGTGGCGAGGTGATCGTGACGCGCCCAACCAAATCGTCCTGAAAGATCCTGGCCTGAATTCAGAGTTGGCCCGTGGATCTACCGATTTTCCGGGCGGTCATGCCGAAGGATTTCCCGACACCTTCAAAATGTGTTTTCGGGCGTTTTACGACTTCATCGCCGCTGGAGACTTCACGGCTCAGCCAGAGTTCGCCACGTTCGAAGACGGCCACCGGGAGGTGGAATTGTGCGACGCGATTCTCAAGAGCCATCAGGAACAGACCTGGATCGAACTTTAACTCATCACTCCCCAACTTATGAAACTTGGATTTGTCAGTGCCATCTTCGCCGAGCAAACCTTGGATCAAGTCCTCGACTTTGCCGCTGAAGAAGGCTTCACCTGCATCGAACTAATGGCCTGGCCGGTCGGTCAAGCTGAACGACGCTACGCGGGCGTTACCCACATCGACATCGCGAATCTCACCGAGCAGACCGCGTCTGAGATTCGCCAGAGAGTCGCCGACTGCGGCCTCACGATCTCTGGTTTGGGTTACTATCCGAACCCGCTCACTCCCGATCCGGCCGAGGGCCAAGTCTACATCGATCATTTGGCGAGGCTGATTGAAACCGCCCCAAAACTAGGCGTGCACCAGGTCAATAGCTTCATTGGCCGCGACCCCGCAAAATCTGTCGATGCAAACTGGCCTCGGTTTCTGGAAGTTTGGACGCCGCTCGTCAAGCTCGCGGAGAATTGCGGCGTCCGCATCGGGATCGAGAATTGCCCGATGTATTTCAGCCAAGACGAGTGGCCCAGCGGTAAAAATTTGGCGATCAGCCCGGCCATCTGGCGCAGAATGTTTGCAGACATTCCCAGCAACGCCTTCGGATTGAACTACGATCCGTCGCACCTCGTTTGGCAGCAGATGGATTATCTTCGCCCCTTGCGTGAGTTTTCGAGCAAGCTCTTCCACGTTCATGCGAAGGATGCGAAGGTGGATCAGGAGGCTCTCAACGAAGTCGGGACCTTGGCGACTCCGCTGGAATACCATTCGCCAAAACTTCCCGGACTCGGCGATGTGAACTGGGGCCAATTCTTCGGCGCGTTGAGCCAGGTCGGATATACGGGACCCGTCTGCGTCGAAGTCGAAGATCGGCCTTATGAAAAGTCGCTCGCGGGACGAAAAGGAGCCCTCCGCCAAAGTGCCCGGTTTTTGCGCCAATTTATGAGCGAAGAGCTGAGTGAAGCGGCTGACAGCTAAGATTTTTTCGTTTTCTGAATCAGAATCATCGTGCAGCGGGAGTGGTAAGGTGAAACCCCATGCCCGACGTCGATTCTCAGAACGATTCCCACGAGCTTTTTGTGCGCTTGCTCGCCAAGCATGAACCGGAGATCCGCGCCTTTATCCGGGCTAGCCTCCCCTCCCCTCAAGACGTCGCCGAAGTTATTCAGGACGCGAGTTTGATCGCTTGGCGTAAATTCTCCGATTTGGACGACCCTGAGAACGCGTTCGGTCGGTGGATGTGCGTGATTGCCCGGTTCGAGATTCTGAAGTTCCGGCGCGGAAAGGCTCGGGATCGGCTGGTTTTGGACGAAGATATCGTGGAGAAGCTCGCGGAAGAGGGCCTCGAGGAATGCCGATCGCGGGAATCCTGGATTGAAGCGCTCGAAGGTTGCCTCGGAAAGCTTTCCAACCAGCGACGCCACCTGGTCCTCCAGGCATATCGCCCCGAAGTCTCCATGCGCGAACTGGCTGCAGAACACGGGAAACGACCAGACGCGCTTTATCAAATGCTGCGGAGGATTCGGACGGAACTGGGCGATTGCATCGAAAAACGGATTGCCCAAACCACATGACGCCTCACCACGATGAATTGCTGGGGCGTTACCTCGATGAAACGCTCCCTCCACAGGATTTCCCGGAGCTTCAAACGCTGCTTCGAGAACATTCCGAAGCCCGCGCTCGCCTTCGCCTTCTGGCCACAGTCAGCGAAGGACTCCAGGAGCAGAACCAATCCTACGCCGCACCGCGAGCCATCGCTCAATCTAGGCAGAGGGCCTATTTGCCCTGGGCGCTTGCCGCAACTGCTGCATTCGTGGCGATTCTGGGATGGATCCGGCCCATGATCATGAAAACGCCCGCCGAGGCTCCGGCTTCCGAATTTGTCGCCCTCCTGGTCGATGAAGCGGAAGCGAGCTTTGCCAAAGGTCTCGGGCCTGAGGACGTCCGCTTTCACGCCGGTCGGTTCGAGCTGGAATCGGGAGCCGTTCACCTTCGCTTCTCCAATGGTGCAGATATCGTGATGCAGGCTCCGGCCGCGTTTGTCATTGATGATGCCTTTCATCTCCGGCTCGAAACCGGCGGATTCCGCGCCATCGTCCCTCCCTCCGCGCAAGGTTTCACCGTCGCCACTCCGGGAATCGACTACGAAGACTTGGGGACGGAGTTCGGCGTCACCGTCGATCCCAACACCGGTCGGAGTGAGCTGCACGTCTTCGATGGTCAAGTCGATGCCAAAGTGCCCGGTTCCGGAGAACTGCTCTCCTCCGTCCTCGACGGGGAATCCGTGCAGTTCATTCGCGGAGAACTCCTCCCCGCGAAGGCCCCCTCTCCGGATCAATTCATCACCCCGGATTCGATTGGGTTTCTTCGCTGGCAGATGCGGCAAGAGCTCCCATCTCATGATCCAGATTTGATCGGCTATTTCCCCTTCGTTCCTCAAGCAGATGGCGAAGTCCTCAAAAACGTTTCTACCCATTCGATCATTGCTGATGGCCAAATTCAGGGAGCGAGATGGGTCACCGGGCGCTGGCCCGGAAAGAAGGCGTTGCTCTTTGATCGGGACGACGACTTTGTCGAGCTGGAGATTCCCGGCGAGTTTCGAGAGTTGACCTTTGCGGCTTGGGTCAAAATCGATCGCTTTGATTTCAGCCATATTGCGATTCTGAACTCGAATGGCTGGAGAGAGGGCGACCTTCACTGGCAGCTGAATCGTTCCGGAACGGCTTGGCTGGCCGGCTACCAACCCGCAGGAGTCATCGAGGGACCACGCCTGGTGGCTCCCGGCGGTCAATGGGTTCATCTCGCCGCCACGATCTCTCTGGATCAGTTGGAGAGTCGAGTCTACCTGAACGGAATGCCCGCCGGCGCTCGGAAAGTTTCACCAGAAACCATCCTTCAGCCGGGATTTTGCCGAATCGGAAACTGGCTTTGGGACGATGATTGGCCTTATGTTCCGGATCGAGCTTTTCGAGGTCGGATCGATGAACTCACGATTTGGAAACGCGCACTGACCGGCGAAGAGATTCAGAAATCCGTCACCGAAGGAAAACCTGCCGCTCTCTGGTCGTTCCGCCCCGAATAACCCCCACCATGATTCTGCGTTTACTCAGCTCAATGCTCCTCGTTGCGGGTTTGGTCTCCGGCCAAGCGGTGGAGATTGATTTCACTCGCGATATTCGCCCGATTCTGTCCGAAAACTGCTTTCACTGTCATGGCCCTGATGCCAACGCTCGCGAAGGCGATCTGCGCTTGGATGACGAGGCCGATGTCAAGCGCGAACGGGATGGATATCGACTGCTCCATGAAGGAGACAGCGATGCGAGCGAATTGTTGTTCCGTTTAATCACGGACGATCCCGACGATCTAATGCCTCCCCCGAAATCGAACCGGACACTGACCGATGCTGAGATCGGGAAAATTCGGGACTGGATCGATCAAGGCGCGAAGTGGGGAACCCATTGGGCGTTCGAACGCGTTGAAAAGCCCACTCCGCCGAATCAGGAGATTCACCCGATCGATGCCTTCATTGAACGCCGTCTCGGAGAAAACGGGATATCGCCCAATCCCATCGCCCCAGCGCACACCAGGATTCGACGCCTTTCGCTCGATACGACCGGCCTGCCGCCCACGGTGGAAGATGTGGATGCGTTCGTTCGTAATGAGACTCCCCAAGCTTGGGAACAACAGATTGATCGGTATCTCGACTCCGCTGCGTTTGGAGAGCGGATGGCCTGGGATTGGCTCAACGCGGCTCGCTACGCGGACTCCAATGGCTACCAAGGGGACCGAGAGCGAACCATGTGGCCATGGCGAGATTGGGTGGTCAGCGCTTTTCAAAACAACATGCCCTACGATCAGTTCACGATCTGGCAATTGGGAGGCGATTTGTTACCGAACGCGACCGAGGAACAAATTCTCGCGACCGGTTTCAATCGCAATCATATGATCAACGGAGAAGGTGGGCGGATTCCCGAAGAGAACCGGGTCGAGTACACCATGGATATGAGCGAGACCGTGGGAACGGTTTGGTTGGGGCTGACGATGAATTGCTGTCGTTGCCACGATCACAAGTTCGATCCGTTGACGCAAAAGGACTACTTCGCGTTTTTGGCCTTCTTCAACCAGACCCCGGTCACCGGTGGTGGCGGCGATCCCCAAACCAAGCCAGTTCTGGCGGTTGCGACGGATGCGCAGAAGGCGCGCGAGAAGGAACTGGTCGCGCTCCATTCCTCCGCGTTGGATGCATTGCGAAAACGCGAGAAAGATCTGGCCGAAGGACAACTCGATTGGGAAAAAAGGGGCCAGAAAGAAACCGATTGGCAGACCTGGACGCCGGCGAACTTCTCCGCCGAGCATCAGAAGCTCCGAGTCCTTGAGGATGGTTCCATTCTCGCGGAAGGACCGCTCGCCACGAATGACACCTACCGAATCGAAGGGCCGCTGGATCATCCAGACATAACCGCGATCCGCGTGGAGGCTCTTCAGGATGACTCATTGACCGGAACGGGTCTAGCCCGCTCTGATAGCGGAAACTTCGTCCTCACGGAGATCGAAATTCTGATCAATGGATCGCCTGTCGAGATTGGCTCCGCCGAGGCGTCATATGCGCAAGGTGGATTCCCCGTGACCAATGCCTTCGACGACAACAATCGGACCGGATGGGCCGTGCACCGGGGCAAAGCCGTAGATCGGCCCGAGCAAGCCTTGTTTCGATTGAAGTTCCCGATTCAACTGGTGCCCGATACGTCGTTGGAGGTGACGCTTCGGCATGACTCTGTCCACCCGCATCATCATTTGGGCCGATTCAAGCTATCGCTCACCAGCGATCCCAAGCCCAGACTCAGCGGGGGCGACCCAAAACTCCAGCTCGTTCTCGACGAGGCTCCTTCGGAACGCAGCAAAGAAGAAGCAGCGCTGGTCCTCGAAGCTTTTCGGGCATCTGACCCGACTCACCGCCAATTGAAAGCGGCTTTGGAAAAGGCGAAGACGGCGTTGGAGAATCATCGCAAAACCATCCCCAAAGTGATGGTGATGGAGGACCTCCCGAAGCCGCGTCAGACCTTCATTTTGGACCGCGGACTCTATAATCAGCCGAAAGAGCCGGTTTTTGCATCGGTTCCGAAGCTGTTTCCCCAACTGCCAGCCGAGGCAAAAGCAGACCGCTTAGCGCTTTCCCAATGGCTTGTTTCGCGGGACAATCCGTTGACCGCTCGGGTCACGGTAAACCGAATTTGGCAGATGATTTTTGGAATCGGCCTGATCAAGACGGTCGAAGACTTTGGCGTGCAAGCCGAAGTTCCCAAACATCCCGAATTGCTGGACTGGCTCGCGGCCGAGTTCATGGATTCCGGCTGGGACGTGAAGCATCTGCTCAAACTGATCCTTACCAGTGAAGTCTATCAACGAAGCTCCGCCATCCCCTCCAGAGTCGCCTACGAGGCCGATCCGGACAATCGTTGGCTCAGTCGCGGTCCGCGATTCCGAATGCCGTCCTGGATGATTCGGGACCAAGCACTGGCCGCCTCCGGCTTGCTCAATGCGGAAGTCGGAGGGCCTTCCTTCAATGGATACCAACCACCGGGCATCTGGGAAGAAGCGACCTTCGGGAAAAAAACCTACGCTCAGGTCACCGGCGACGAATTGTATCGGCGAAGTCTCTATGTCTTTTGGCGTCGCATCGTCGGTCCCACCATGTTTTTCGATTCCGCCAACCGGCAGATTTGCGAGGTCAAACCGACTCGAACCAATACGCCGATGCATGCGCTCAGCACGCTGAACGATGTGACCTACGTGGAGGCTGCGCGCCATTTAGCCGAGCGAGCAATCAACGCCGCGGAATCCGACGACGCGCGACTTCAATTCGCCGGCACAGCGGTTCTGGGACGGGAGCCCAATGCTTCGGAATTACTGATCTGGCAGCGAGGTCTGAATCGCGCTCGAAACGAATTCTCCGCTTCTCCCGAGGAAGCGTTACACTTTGTAGAAAACGGAAACTCGACTCGAAACTCATCACTCGAACCCGTCGAGCACGCCGCGTTTGCCTCGGTTTGCCTCATGC
>CAYGQD010000202.1:0-13237 GCA_964351855.1 uncultured Verrucomicrobiales bacterium | reverse complement strand
CCCCCAAATAGAGCAGTTTTTCGGCGATCTTGTTCATCAGCGTCCACCGCTCATGGGAAGATGCACTTTCGGGATTGGGGAGGCCGGTTTGAAGCTGGAAATCAAAGTAGTCGATCGCGTTGTGAATCACGTCCCGAAACGCGTCCGCCCCCTGGCTTTTGATTAGAGAATCAGGATCTTCTCCTTCCGGCATTCGAGCCACTTTGGCGAAGATTCCCACTTTCGCGAGATGTTCAAAAATGCGGTCGGTGGCCTTGACGCCAGCCCGATCGGAATCGAGGCAGAGAACAGCTTCGCGAACGTCTTTCTTCAGAACGTGGGCATGGGCTTCGTTAAAGGCGGTTCCGAGAGGAGCCACAATGTTTTCGACGCCGGCTTCAGCAGCGGCAATGACGTCCAGTTGACCTTCGCTGATGATGGCAAAGCCTTGATTTAAGATGGCCCGCTTCGCCTGAAAAAGACCAAAGAAGGTCGAAGATTTGTCGAAAATCGGAGTTGCGGGCGAATTGACGTATTTGCGGCCATCGGCGCTCTTTTCCAGCTCCCGTCCGCTGAACGCAATTTCGTTTCCGTATTGGTCCAGAATGGGGAACATCAAGCGATGGCGGAAAAATCCGTAGTAGCCGCGGTCACCGCGACCGAGTAGGCCTCCTTCAACGAGATCGGGTTCACGAAGCCCATTCTTGCGTGCCCATTGCACCATGGCGCTCCCCGGCTTTGGGGCGTAACCCAGCTTCCAGCGCTTCGCGACGTCGCCGGAGACGCCCCGCATTTTGAGGTATTCGCGAGCTTCTTGGGGCCCGGGATCCCGGCTCTTCATCAGAAGTTCATGAAACCAATCGGCCGCTTGGCGGTGGGCTTCTTTGAGGCGATCCCGGGCTCTTCGCTGAGCTGCCACCTCGGGGGACTCCGCTTCTTCCTCGATCGGGATGCTTGCCCGCTGGGCGAGTTTTTTGACGGCATCAGGGAAGGGGAGCCCGTCTGCCTCCATGATGAATTTAAACAAATTCCCTTTCCGGTCGGAAGACCAACAGTGCCAGACCTGTTTGGCCGGGTTCACCGCGAAACTCGGCGTCTTTTCGCTAGTGAATGGACTCAGACCCTTGTATTCACCTCCGGCACGCTTCAATTCGGTGTATTCACCGACGACATCGACGATGTCGTTGGCGTCGGCTACGCGTTTGATGAATTCTTCGGAATACACAGTGGTGAACCTCCGTTGCAACCGGCGCAATTCCGCCTACGTTGAAACAACTGACAGTGTTGTCAGAGCCTTGAAAAAATCAACGAATTTGTAGCTATGTCAGGAAAAGGTCGATTTCTCAGAATTTACGCCTACTTGGCGCTTATGACATTCGGCATCGCCGGAATGGGTTTGAAGGAGACGGGAGAGATTCCGGAACCGGATACGAGTGGTTCATCCGAAATGGAAGGCGATGTCCTGGTGGTGAAGGTCACCACGACCGACGTCCAGAGCGGCGAACGGCTTCGGGCCCTGCGCCAACTGTTGATTCAAGCCAATGGCGAAAAGGTTTCCGCGATCATCTTGGATCTCGATATCGCGGCCGGGTATTCGCCGGAACTCGCGAACTTAATGTTACGGGACCTGCCCAAGGTCAAGGTTCCGGTCTACAGCTATGCGAATTCTTCCGCCTTGGGGATGGGAGCCCTGCTCGCGCAGGGAAGCGATGCGATTTACATGAGCCCCGTCTCCGTGATCGGCGGAGCGACTCCGGAAGGCGTCAGTATGAGCGGAGAAGATGGCGATCAGCTTTCCGCGAAGGATCGGCAGACCGTGTCGATCTTGAAAGCCCAGGCTCGAAGTTTGGCCAGTGGGAAGGGGCACCGGGCTGACATTGCGGAAGCGATGATTGATCCTGATTTTGAATTGACCGCCGAAAAAGGGGATTTCACCTCTAAGAAAGGGGAGGTGCTGACGCTGACGGCCGAAGAAGCTACCCGCCTGATCGATGGAAAGCCGCTGCTGGCGGATGCGGTAGTGGATTCGATTGCTCAGATCGTTTCTGCGCAGGAATTGGAAGGCGACGTGGTGAACCTGACCGTTCCCGAATGGCAGCGCACCGGCTTTCGGAAGAAAATGGCGACGAAGAAGCCAGAACCGAAAGTGGGGGATGAAGCGGAGGAAAAGGACGATTTTTTGTTTGGAAAAGCGGATCAGGCTAGCTACGAAGGCAAGATTCTGATCGTGAAAGTCGGTATGAAGGATCTCTCCTCGGAGGCACGATTTATTTTTATGGAGCGAGTCGTCGCGAAAGCCCGCGATGAGGGTGCCTCTGCGTTGATTTTCGATATGCACACACCGGGCGGCGTTGGCTGGTACACCACGGATGTGATGATGGGTGCGCTCCAGGAAGTGGATTTCCCTACCTACACCTTCGTCAATACGAAAGCGAAATCCGCCGGCGCGCTCCTCGCGATCGCCACCGATCACATCTACATGAAGCCGACCAGCACGATTGGCTCCGCTCTTCCGGTGATGAGCACCGGGCAAGATATTCCGGAAACGATGATGGCAAAGGTGATGGCCGACATGAAATCCACGGTCCGGAATGTGGCGATTGCCAAAGGTCATGACCCGGATCTCTGCGTGGCTTTCATCACCACCGAGACTGAAGTGATTCGCGACGGAGTGACAATCTGCGCGATCGGCGAAGTCTTGGACCTCAATGCCGTCGAAGCGGTGGAGATCTACAACGGCGAACCGCTTTTTGCGAAAGGGATCGTGAATTCGATCGAAGAACTCATCGAAGTCGAAGAACTGGAAGGCGAGGTGGTGCAAGTTCAAGCAACGCCTCTGGAGGCCTTTGCTCAATGGACCCAGGCGTTCTCTTTTCTCCTGATCGCGTTTGGTTTGGGCGGTGCCTACATGGAACTGAACTCCCCTGGATTCGGCATTCCGGGATTTGTCTCGATCACCTGCTTCACGATCTTCTTTTTTGGCAACAATTTAGCCGGGAACATGGCAGGCTATGAGACGGCAGTCTTTTTCATGATAGGACTCATTCTACTAGGCATTGAACTGCTGATCCTAGGCGGCAGCACAATGATTGTCGGCTTCATTGGAATCCTTTTGATGTTAGGATCGCTCGGCTTTGCCTTAGTTGATCGGGTGGATTTGAGCAAACTCCTGGAGGGGGGCGAAGCGGCCCCAACGATTGGGACGATTGCCCGCGTTCCTGCCTTTACCATGGTCATCGCGATCATTCTCACCGCCATCATCATTGGCTTGATCATGAAAATCCTGCCGACGTTCGCTCCGGCACGTCGTCTGGTCCTGGCCGGTGCGCTTCCTTCGGGGACATCGATAGAAACGGCGGAAATCGATGCGGAAACCGGGAAGAGTAGCTTGTTAGGCAAAACAGGAAAGACCATCACGGACCTCCGGCCTGCCGGCAAAGCGCAATTCGATGGGAAGATGCTGGATGTGACGAGCGATTCGGAGTTTATCGAGCGTGATACCAGCATCAAGGTCTCTGCGGTTTACGGAGACCGGATCGTCGTAGAGCGAAGCTGAGTTAGGCTTCTGTTCTCCGCCAAAAGTGCAGGGCAAAACCGTATCCAGCGCCAAAGCCCAGTCCGTGGAACAGTCCCCACAGTAAACGGCCGAGTGCCGTGTGACCTTCCAGAACGGGTGCCAAAAAGGCCCTTCCGTAGGTGGAGTAGTAACAAACGCCACCCAAGGTGTAACCGAGCGTGTGGAAAAGAAACAAGACTGCCCAAACCACGAGGAAACCCTCCCGGTTTTTTAGCATCAGGGAGATCCAGAAGGCAAAGCCGGCCAACCCCGCCGCTGAGCCAAAGATTTCCCCCGCGTTTCCCTTTAACCCAAACCACCCTACGCACCAGAGGATCGCATAAATCAGAAATCCGGGGACGAAGACCAGGTAAGTCCGGACCACGCGTCTTTCGCCTTCCAGCAAGGGAAAAAGTAGCAGTCCCGAGAGGCCCAAGAACACCACCGTAATCGACGAATACAGGGTTACTGTGCCCATCGTCGCGCCGAATGCCCAAATGGCATAGGAAATGAGGCTAACGAGGGCGAAGCGAATCGCCCCTTGGCCAATGGCTTGCTGCCGATTCACAGCTTCCGCAGTTGAATGCTCCGGAACCAAGTGGGGTGACCATGATCTTGAAGGCCGATGTGTCCCTTCGGATTGGTTCCGAATTGCGGAAACTTGGCGAACTTGCTCGCGGCCACTTTCTCGTGCCATTCTTCGCTGCCGGCTTCAATCGTTACAATCTCGATTCCGTTATGGGTGATGGTGATGACGTTGTTGAGAATTTTGATCCGGGTTTCGTTCCAGTTTCCGGGTGCTTTGATCGCCTCCGGTTTCGCCGGGGCCAGGGCATAAAGGGCACCGGCATGATGGCCGAGGTTTTCGTCACCTTCTTTCGCGTCAAAGATTTGGATCTCGGGAGCATGATGCCAGATCTTCGCCGGAGTCTCGTCTACCCGGATTAAAATGCCGCTATTGCCCCGGGCTTCGATCTTCCACTCGATCACGATCTCAAAATTCTCGAACTGCTCTTTCGTGATCAGATCGATGTTGGATTTTCCGTCGCCCAAGAGCGTCCCATCCTCCTGAATCGACCATCCTTTGGGGATGCCTTCCTGCTGATAACCCCGCCAAGCTTCGAGATTGGAGCCATCAAAGAGTGGGATCCATTCCTCTTCGGCTGAGGAGATCCCGAAAAGTCCGACGAGAAGGGTGAGCGTCACAAACAAGGTTTTCATGAACCATCGATAGCAGCCACGTCCTTCGATTCAATACCGAAAAAGCTGGAATTTGGTTCGGGATGAGCCTAACTCCTTCGCATGAAACGTCTTTTCTTAACCCCTCTTTTCCTCGCCCTCACCGTTAGCTTCGCCACTGCCGACGAAGTTGAAGTGGCCAATTACTCCTTCGAACTTGGTGAAAATTGGTCCTCCCAAAGAGCCAGTAGCCCGATGCGTGCCGCCGAGGTGGTCTTCGACGCGGAGGGCGATGAAGACCCTGCTGCCGCCTTTTTCCACATGGGTGGAACTCTGGAGCAGAACATCAACCGCTGGAAAGGCCAGTTTTCGGCTCCTCCGCAAGAAGAGAGAGAAGTTCTGGAAGGTGGCGGCGTCATCGTCATTTTGAGCGGTGTGTATTTGGATGGGCCTCCCATGGCACCGGCTTCCTCGAAAACGCCCAAAGAGAATTACCGCATGTTAGGTGCCATTTTGCCGACTCCGGATGGCAGAATGGTGTTTGTGAAAATGACCGCGCCCGCGAAAATCGCTGACGAAGCCCGCGAGTCGTTTTCCGCGATGATCAAAAGCGCTTTGGATTGATCATGGCATTCGTCAGCCCGCTGATTTACCGATCTGCTGGTAGAATTTTGAAGCGAGCCACGGTTTTTGCCGTGCGCTCGCTTTTTTTGGCAATCCCGATCACCCCAGTGTCAGTTGCCCCTTCTCTCAATTTGGATTATCAAATCATTCGAATGAGTGGTCCGAAAAAAACGCCAAAAATGGAAACCTTGCGTCCCTCCCTTCCATGAAACTTCAGGTCCTGTTTTTTTCGGTGCTTCGCGACATCGTGGGAGAAGATCGCCTGCAAATTGAAATGCCGACCTCTGAAGGCGTTACCGTGGCAAGCTTGCTCGATCAATTGTATCTCGATTACCCCAAACTTCGGGATTGGGATTCGTCACTGTTGATTTCGGCGGATCTGGATTATGTCGATCGGGATGCCGAATTAACGGAGAACCAGGAAGTGGCGATCATGCCTCCCGTTCAAGGTGGATGAAGAAGGATTCCCCAGATTACGACGATGAGGAACCCCTGTTTCAGTTGGGCGTCCCGGGGGAAGAACGGCCTTTATTTGAACTCGGTGCGCAGGCGGAAGATTTTCCAGATGCGGTGGATTTCGTGAACCCCATCCATCAACATGTGGCCAACGTGGAGATCATTGAGGCACCCAAGGTCATGTTGGCGAGCCGGGGGCGCAGGTTGGTTGCCAAAGTGCTGGATCTCACGTTTGTGAGTGCCGCTTTCTATGCAGGTTCCATTTTTCTGATCGCCAAGTTACCGGACGGTCCGCAATGGGGCCCCGCGATCGTCGTTGGCCTCTTCGGCTTTGTCGGGGTCTGGCTGACTTGGTTTATCTACAACACGGCTCTAAAAGGGAATACCTGGGGAAAGTGGCTCCTAGGCTCACGCGTCATTGATGACCAGGGCGATCCTCTCACCTACGGAAAAGCCTTCGGTCGTTCTTGGGCGGAATCTCTCACCGTGCTGGTGCTGGGACTCGGCTATTTGTTCGCACTGTTCGATCGTCAGAAACGAACCCTTCACGATCACCTGGTGGGGACCCGAGTGGTACGGCGTTAATTGGCCTGACCTGGCCGCAAGGCGCGCACCGGTTTTTCTTCGGCGTCTGGCTTTTCGGCACTTTCCGGCTTTGAAGTGCCTTCAGGTTTCGGCTTGAGGCCACGGAGAAAGGGAAGGTTTCCCACTGCATCTTGCGCCATTCCGGAGAGCGTCTCCGCAGAATCGTCGGCCCCCTCTGTGTTCAATCCTAGTCCTTCAAGGAGTTCGCCGCCTTTCTTCTTCGCCAAATCCGATAGAGAACCGATCTCCCCCACACCGGGAACATTTTTGAGTTTCCACTGGTAGTCTTGGAAGGTTCCGGATGCCTCGATTTCAAGCGACTTTCCGGCGAGTTCCGAGATGAGTTGAGTGGCGCCTCGAGTCTTGGCAACGGCATTGGCTTGCAGCTCTTCGGTCGCGAAATTGACGTTTGCAGTCGCCTCGACCAAAAAGACACCGGAGGTCAAAACCACATCATCGGTCGTCAGCGCACCGTCACCCAGTTGGTAGGTCGAGGTGAGAGAGGTGCCTTTCGATTTTCCCTCGAACGGTCCTTTGCTGAGGACGCCAAGAAGGGGCTGCAACTTACGAAAAATCGGGATTGAGACGAAATAGGCTTCGCTCATGGTCAGGGTCCCATTTCCTTTCAGCTTCGTGAGATCCGGAGCGCCGCCTCCCTGGAAAGTGGCACTGAGATTGCCCATCTTGTCGTCACTTTGACCGGCAAACTTCGAAAGAGCGGCCAGGGATAGTTCATGGAGTCCCACAGTTCCCTGGAGGGTTAGTGGATCATCGAAAACCCGGAAGCTAGCGTTGACCTCCGCTTTACCGTCGAGGGTGGACGCAGAGAAGTCAGGCAACTGGAGGGATCCATCCTTGAGAGTGAAGCTGGTCGTGAGATTGGAAATCAGCAAATTTCGTGATTCCGGAAATGCAATTTCGATGCCCTTTGAGCAAGTAGCAGTGCCTTTCAGATTTGCCAATTCCGGTGTTGCAACCGGGATGGTTCCTGAGGCAATCAAATGCGGTGGAGCGAGGAAACGCATCGTAGAATCGGCTTCTTCCTTCGAGAATTGGGAGGCGAGATCGATCACGTCGATCTTGGAATCCAGATTTTGAAGAAGCAGCGTCTGAGTGCCCGTGTCAAACTCTGCTGCTGCAGTTAACGGGTTGCCACCATAAGTGAGTTGGAGAGAGTTGACCAAAATAACCACCGGATCCGCCCCTTCTTTCAGATCAAAATCGACCATTAATTGATCGATCGGGACACCGTCCCACGAAAAGTCTTTACCGGAAAGCGAACCTTCTGCCTTTAGGGTTTGATCGGCGGCAAGGTCAAGACCGAGGCTGAGTTTTGGGCGTTCATCGGTGATTTTCAGTTTCCACGCTTCGGCGAAGTCAGCCAAGGGACTCAGATCCAATTCGGCCAAGGGATCCGTCGATGAGTCTTCGGCAGAATCATCGGCTAGGGATTCCGCGTCAGGCGTCGTCTCCGAAGATTCTGGAAAATCGACTTCACCTTCGATGTTCAGCTCCAGATCAAACATTTGGCCATCGAGTTGAGCAATGACGACACCGGCGGGTGAAATCGAGAACTGGGAATCCAGGGCTTCCAAGGCGAAGGGCACGCCTTCGTGGAACGCGGTCAGGGTTGCGTCCTGAGTCGAAACTTCGACTCTGCGTTGATCGGGCGAAAAGAGCAGGTCTCTGAGCTGATAACTGATCGCCAAGCTCGAGAGTGTAATCACGGGTTCGGTCTGAGCCTCCGTTCGGAACAGCGTCGCGTCTTCCAGAACGACGCCCCGGAACAGATCGAAGTCGGAGGGCGTGTATTTCAGGTGAATCCCCCGGCTGGTTAGCTGGGATTCCAGAGTGGAGTGAATCTTGTCTTCAATCCATCCTCGCGAGGCGAACAGCGCGATACCGAGGATGAGAAAGAAGGCCGCAATTCCGATTGCGATCCATTTGAGGCGCTTGAGGAGCATGATTTTGGAGGCGTGTTAGGGTTGGGGAAGCGTCGCCTTAAGGTTGGACGTTGCAAGATCAATCCCATTAGCCTCAATCTTCCCTCATTTTGGGCCGTGAAGATGCGTGCCCTTTCTCGCCGCCATCAGGGCTTCCACCGTATCGACCGCTGCGCCCGGATCCATTTGCATCTCCATCCAGCGATCCAATTCAGCGCTGAGCGTTTCCTTGACGGCTTGGAATTCAGGGTTTTCCGCCAAATTGAGGAGTTCGTAAGGATCCTCGCTGGTTTGATAAAGCTGTTCCGCTGGGCGAGACATGTAGCGCTTCACCATGGCATAGGCATTGGTGCCTTCTTGAAGGGGATTCGCTCCGACCCAGGTTGCCCAGTAGGGATTGTTGAGCCGTCCGCCTCCCATGAGGTGTTTTTCGATGTAGATTTCGTCTGGCAGAAGATTTCGAATGTAGCGGAATTGACCATTCGTGACCGTTCGGATCGGATAGCGCGGACCTTCCGGGAGGTTATTGTGGATTCCGTAGGCAAATTCGCGATGGGCGGAGGTTTTTCCCGTGAGAACGGGGGCGAAATTGGTGCCGTCGAGATTGGGAGCGGGTTCACCGCCTGCCAATGCCAGGAAGGTCGGAACCACATCGGCATACATCACGATCGCATCGGTCCGCTCTCCTGCGGCGATTTTGCCGGGCCAGGAAGCAATCAACGCGGTGTGGAGCCCGGTGTCCCAGTTGGTCCATTTGCAGCCGGGAAACTGGGAACCTTGTTCGGAGGAAAACAGCACCACGGTGTCTTCTCTTTTTCCGGAACGGTCGAGCGTCTCCAAAATCTCCCCGACTTGGCTGTCCATATAGGTGATTTCAGCGAGGTAGTTGGAGAAATGCTCTCGAGTCGTGGGCGTATCCGCCAAATTGGGGGGCAATTTGATCGCTTCCGGAGGATACTTCGAAGCATCGCCCATCACCCAGGGAATATGAGGATCGACAAGGGCGACCACCAGACAGAAGGGATCCGAATCTCGGCTGATGAATTCGCGAATTCCGGCGAGATCATGGGGATTGGTCGGTTGGCGGACACAGCTAGGGTCAAATCCGGGAACTTCCTCGAAGGGAAACACCTTGGCGGGTTTGACATGCCCCTTGCCCGCGAGGCCCACTCGATAGCCTAGCGGTTCGAGATAGTGTGGCAGGCTTTTGGTATGGGGATGGCTGGCGGAGTGATTCCAGGCACAGCCGTTACGCAAAGGAAACTGGCCGCTGTAGAGCTCGGCGCGGCAGGGCTGGCAAATCGCCATCGAGAGATACGCCCGGTCAAAGGTCAATCCTTGCGCCGCAAGATGGTCCAGATTTGGGGTTCTTGCATTCTCCCCTCCGTAGAGCGGGAGATCATTGAACGTGCAATCATCAGCCAAAATGAAGAGGAAATTCGGCGATTCGCTTGCCGTTAGGCAACACGCCCCTAGAAGGGCACTGATGAGTATCCGAAGAAAAAGAAGATTCATGACCAGGAGTCACGCTGCGAAACCCTGAGCAGGCAAGGCAAGTTTCCCGGACCCGGACTGACTATGGATATGGCCCGAAGTTCCCTTAAGCCGCTTCACCAGGCTCTACCTTGAGCGATTGGGACCGCTTCTCCGCGAATTGCTCTGCCGTGAAGGCGCGCCCATTGTCGAGGCAATAGGCAATCCACTGGTAGAAGGATTCGAAGTCATCGTTCCCCCGGAACTGGTTAATCGTCTGCCAATCAAGCCGACCGGTATCGCGGGGTAATGCAATCCGGCGGACGTTGAACAGCCCGAGAAGCGCCTCGAACTCGCGCAGGCGCATGTTTTCAATTGCGGCAGGCTCAGGCAAATCATCAATGATATCGACAGTGAGGCCGAGGCTCGTGACGCCCACACCGAATTGGTCCGCCAAGCTCCGTAGGTCCGTGACCAGTTGTTCATCCGTGATTTCTGCGGCGATCACCAAGTCCGTGTAGTTGGCCCAAAGTCCCGCACTCAAAGTGCGAAAAAAATCAGCGCGAGCGGTGGAGTAATTGGTATCGAGCTTCAGCTTGATCGCCGTAACTTTGAATGGCGTTCCGCCCATCAGCTGCCGGGTGCGAATGCTTTCCGGATCAAGAATCAGGCCTTCCTTCTCTTCATCCGCTTCGCCAATCATCCATTCAACGGTCGCCACGTCGGGCAATCGCCACAAATACTGCTCGCCTTCTTCATCGGACAAGGCGTTTTCGAAGGCGAACGGAAAGCGATCGTTGAACTCACAGAACCGGTTGAATACGGCCCGAAATCGATTGGCGCGAGAGAGTGCGAGCTGCTCTCCCGTAACTGGATCCGCCGAACCGAAAAGCGAGCCTTCCTGAGCCATCGGGATAAAGTTCCGGGCACTCTCGAGCGAGCGAAGCGTGGTGGAGCGCTGATAGTAACCCTGACCGTGTTCCACCTTCGCGATCGGCGAAGACGGGTCGCAAGACATGATCGAAAAATGGTAGCGCAGAGTCGCGTCCGAATAAGGCTGCTGCAGCTGGAGCTTGACCAATTGAATCAGCTCGGTGCCTTTGATTGCATCGGCTGGGTTTTTGGGAAGAAGACCCGGCAGAATTTGCCGGAGTTGTTCTCTGAGATTGAGTCCTGAGGCCACGAATCACTCTTGGAAGGGGCGCGACTGGAGGTCAAGCGGGATTTGAGCGTTTTGCTAGGGTTTTGAGTGTCGATGCAAAACTGCAACAACGGGGCTTGAAAGTTCTGCTCAAGACCTTACCGGTCCTAACATGGCTACCAAACGTTACGACGAAAATGTCCTGGTGATCACTCGGCAATTATTTGAGGAAATTGGCGCCTTCCAAGGCTTTACCCAGGACGCGGATCGCTATCTTACGCGGATGTTAGACCCGGCAAACAACCGATTTCTCGATCGCAACCTGGCGGAAGATGACCCCGGTCACAAGCAATTGATCCCTTATGCGATCTTTCGCTGCGGCGATCGATTCCTGCACTACGTTCGGGGAGGAGGAGGTGGGGAAAAGCGCCTTGCCGCGAAGGGTTCCATCGGGATCGGAGGTCACGTGAATGAAGAGGATTACGAGGCCAGTGGATCGATGGGAAAAGGTCTCTACCTCGCTGGGGTTGAGCGTGAAACGAACGAAGAACTCCGGATTGAATCCTCCCATACGCAGACGATCGTCGGATTGATTAACGATGACACGAATGAGGTCGGCCAAGTCCACCTCGGTGTGGTGCATCTTTTTGACTTGGAGTCCATGGAGGTATTCTCCAACGAAGACGCCATTACAGAACTGGAGTTTTTGACCCGAATGGAGTTGGAAACTCGAGGTGATCGACTGGAATCGTGGTCGCGGCTTATCGTAGAAAGCTTCGATTCCATCATCAAACCTGAGTTGGCTCCGGTCTAGCAACAGGAGATGCGCCTTTATCGGGGACTTGCCCAGTCTCGGGAGCTATCTACCGCGCGATTCCAACCTGCGATGCGTGGCTGAATGGACTCTGGTGACACTTGAGGCTCACATCGAGTCGCTTCTTTCCAGTTGGTCCCGATTTCAGTTGAAGACGCCCAAAATCCAACGGCCAGTCCGGCGAGATAGGCTGCGCCCAGGGCCGTTGTCTCCGAAACCTGGGGGCGAATGACGGGGACTTGCAACAAATCAGCTTGGATTTGCAGCAAGAGCGAATTCAAGGAGGCCCCGCCATCCACCCGGAGTTCGCTCAGTTGAATTCCGGAATCTCGTTCCATGGCCTGGAGGAGTTCGAGAGACTGAAACGCAATCGCCTCAAGTGTCGCCCGGGCGAGATGCGCCTTGCTGGAACCCCGGCTGAGGCCAACGATGGCTCCGCGCGCATAGGGATCCCAGTGGGGGCTTCCAAGTCCGGCGAAGGCGGGCACGAAATAAACACCGCCGCTGTCGGGGACCGTCCGAGCGAGTTCTTCGACCTCCGTGGCGTCCCGGATAATTCCCAGCTGATCCCGAAGCCATTGAACGGCTGCTCCGGCGATGAAAACACTTCCTTCCAGGGCATAATCGACTCGGTCTCCGATTTTCCATGCGACCGTGGTAAGGAGCCGGTTTTCCGATCTCACCGGAGTCTCCCCTGTATTCATGAGCAGAAAACATCCCGTACCATAGGTGTTCTTTGCCTGTCCGGGTTCGTGACAAGCCTGGCCAAAGAGAGCTGCCTGTTGATCCCCGGCGATTCCCGCAATAGAGACCTCACTCCCAAGAAGCTCTTCCCGAGTGGTTCCGTAAACCTCGCTGCTGGATCGCACTTCCGGAAGGATCTCACGGGGTATTTTGAGAATGTCCAGGAGTTCTTCATCCCATTCGAGATCGTGTATGTTGAAGAGCAGGGTCCGACTGGCGTTGCTGACGTCGGTAAGGTGCAATTGACCTCCGGTGAGATTCCAAACGAGCCAGGAATCGATGGTTCCGAAGGCAATTTCACCATGTTCAGCGCGCCTCCGGGCACCGGGAACCTGATCGAGTAGCCAGCTGATCTTCGTGCCGGAGAAATAGGGATCGATCAGGAGGCCGGTTTTTTCGGTGAACAACGCTTCCAAGCCGTCCGACACCAGTTGGTCACAAGCTCCAGCAGTCCGTCGATCTTGCCAGACGATTGCATGATGGATCGGTTGACCGGTTTGACGATCCCAGAGGACGACCGTCTCCCGCTGATTCGTGATTCCAATCGCCGAAAGGTCCGCTGAGGATACCTTGTTTTCGCGCAGCACTTCCCGAGCCACTGCAATCTGAGAATCCCAGATCTCGTGAGGATCATGTTCGACCCATCCGGGTTGAGGAAAGTGCTGGGGAAACTCGCGCGAGGCGACAATCGGAGCGCTGTTTCCCGAATGATCGAAAAGGATCGCCCGCGAACTCGTGGTCCC
>CAYGQD010000201.1:0-13256 GCA_964351855.1 uncultured Verrucomicrobiales bacterium | reverse complement strand
CGACGCCGGATTGATCGTAGCTGGTCACGGTGGCGACCATGCCACGCACTTCATAACTGGTGCCGATCCGTTTGACGGCTTGGTCAATGGCGTCGCCGAAGGCCACGACCCGATCCTGAGTCTGGCGACCGAGCAAATCGTACTCATAGAGGTGAACGGTCTCGTTCGGGTCACGCATCGTGGTGATCGCTCCCTGGCGATTGTAAGTGTATTCGATCCGGTTGTAGATGCCGTCCAGGCCATCATTGAGCGGGTCACCTTCATCGTCGCTCTCCGGGTAAATCTTGGCGCGAAGGAGGTCGCTGCGGGCGATGAGCGAATCCTCCAGCGTGGTTCCATAGACCCAGCGGGTGACTTGGTTGCCGGTTTCGTCATTGAACAGGATCAGGCGATCCATCTGCCCATCGGCGTTGTAGGCGAACTCGGTGATTCGGGGAGCTTCGTGACACGGGTCGATCACCGGGCGGCAACACGGGCTGGTTTCGGTGTATTCCTGACAGGGATTGATTCCTTCGAGGAGACGGATTCGTCTTCCGACGTTGTCATTGATCCAGCGCGTCTCGATCCCGTTGGGGTCGATCGAGGCGACGGCCTCACCGCTTTGACCATAGCGCGTGCTGCTGACGATGACAAGATCGGAACGTTCCGGGACATCATCCGGTCGGGTGTAAAGCGCTCCACCGTTGGTGCCGACGGAAACTTGGGCGATCCCGCGCCCGATCGGGTCGAAGTAACTGCTCTGGTAGATGCGCCGGGCTTTGGGCTGAGTGTTGTTCGGACCGTTGAGCGAGCCGGAGCCGGTGGCGTCGTGGAATCGCAGATATTGGGTGGTGAGGACGGCCTGGTTGACTTCGTTGTAGCTGATTTCGGTTTGTTCGATCACGGTGTCACCGGTGATCTGGTTGGCCGGGTTCTGCGTCACCGGGACGTTCCCGCCATCGCTCGATCCTCCATCCGCAGTGAAATAGATGCAGGTGAAGGTCGTGGTCGAGGGTTGGTTGGTTTCCGGATATTCCGTGTTGGTCGCAAAAGGATGGATGCTGACCCCGTCCACGGTCTGGGTTTTGTAGGTGGCGCTGCGCATTGGAGCGAGTGCCCCGCTATTGCCTTTTTTGACCGAGAGCCTTTTCTGGTAGGTGGCGACCTCGCCCTGCGCCGAGTTGGTCACCGTGTAGTATTCGTTGAGGTAAACCAGTCCTTCATTCGGTTTGAGGGTGACCGTCAGGGTTTGGTTGGCTCCGGAAGGCTCGCTCACGGTCTGCACCGCCGAGGGCTTGGCCGACACCGTGACCCGGCCCTCGTTGTTGTATTCCAAATACTGATACCAAACCTTGCCGCCATTGGCCACGTCCTCCAGTTTGTTGAGAATGGTGGTGCCTTTTGAGTTGGTGTAAACGACCCGGTGATTGCCATCGGGTAACGTCTCTGTCGTTTTCAAGGCCCAGGTGTTGTAGTCAGTGGCGCCCGGAGCGGCAGCGTTAGGTTCATACGTGTAGGCATAGGTTTCCCGGCCTCCGCGAATTCGCTCTTCCGTCACCCGCTGGCTGTCGTCGTATTGGAAGATGTAAGTGCTGGACGAAGCGATTTGTTCGTCACTGGCGCTTTCGGGATCGATTCCCTGCTGAAGGAGCTGCGCGTAGCCTTCGGCTCCCACCACCGATTTGAGGCCGTGGGCGAACCCGTTCGGATCATCCGCCAAGTAATACCGATAGTAGCTTTGGCGCAGCAGTTTCCAGCTGGAGGTCAGGGCATTGAATTGACCGATCGAGACGCGTTTCAGATCGGCGGTCGCTCCGTGGTCATCACCGTTTTCGTAGTATTCGTAAAGGACCCGGCGCACATCGTTGCCGTTGACCCGTAAGGTGACCGACTCCAATTTCCCGGCATTATCTCCTCCGCCGACATAGGTGTAGAAATAGCCGGTGGATTGGTTGGTGTCATCGGCGGAGAATTCCATTTTCTCCAACTGAAAGTTCGCGTTGTAGGTCGCCCAAGTGACGTGACCAAAGGAATCGATCATCTGTTTGAGATGACCGCGCAGGGCTAGGGGCAACGAAACGCTGTTGTCAAAAAAGACCCATCGGGTGCCGTCTTTGCGGGTCAGGGTGAATTCTTGCTTGGTGGCATCGTGCGTTAACACCGCGTGGCTGGTAAAGGCCGGCTCCCACCCCCCGCCGTTCTTGGGCTTGAAACGCAGCGTCGCGCTGGCTCCGAAGACGATCATGACCTGGGTCGCGCTGGCCTTGAGATAAGCCATCTGGCGCACCCGCCAACGCGCCCCGTTCGGGTTTGAGTCGGGACTCAAATCGTCGACCCGATTTCCGTAGCTGCGTTGATGGCCCCAAGGCATTCCGAACCCGCCGGAGCGCAGATCCATTTCATTGAGACGAAGCTGCCCGTTGGCATAGCGCACCGGGTAAGGCCCTTCGCAGGGAACAGGCGGCGACCAAGGATCTTCGCAGCAAAGCGAGCAGCCGCTGCCCTGCGTGTCGCTCGACTCGCTTTCGGGGTAAGATGCATTTTCGCTGGCTTCCTCGGAGTCGCACAGAAAAGGACTGGAGGAAGAAGAAGACGAAGAACTCGATGGGGAAGAAGACGAAGATGATGAGCTGGAGCTGGAGCTTGAGGACGAGGATGATAAACTGGAGCCTGAGGACGAGGAGTTGGAGCTGCTGCTGCTACTACTACTGCCCGGGCAAGCCGGTGGGGTGATCATTCCGCAAGGCATGAATTCCTCGATATTGGAATCGAAGAACATTCCGTCCCCACTGTTGTAAAGCGCATCGCGCTGGTTGGCATCGAGCGCACTCAAGAAGAAGCCGATCTCGTCGAGTTCCCCGCTAAATTGATATTGCGATGTGTCCGAGTCGCCGATCCGGATGGTATTGTTTCCAGATTGCGCACTTTGGCCGGAACTGAGGGGATCGATGACTGCAGCGGCCCCGTCGAGGCTCAAGCCGATTTCGTTACCCGGATCGATCCATACGATCAATTGGTGCCATCCACCGATGGAAACGAGGCCTGAGGTGACGCTCTTGTTCCAGCCTCCGGTTGCACTGGTGGCAATTCGAAAGGTGACCGATTGAGTTCCTTGATTGGAATCTCCCGTGACCAAGGCTTGATATTCATTGGCTTTCTCAAACAGAACCGCCGTTGAATCGACCGTTTTAAACCAGATCACGATACTCAGCGCGCTCGAAGCGCCGGGATTGAAAATATAGTCGTGCGCGTGGGAGAAGTAGTCTTCCCCTGCGGTGATCAGTTCCCGGCCTTTGTGGCATTTCCCGTTCGTGGTTCCAGGGCTGCCGTGTTTCGTGAAATCATGGCCCGTGCTCGGATTGATAATCCCCAGTAAATCGCGCAAATTCCCGTCGCATTGACAATCGTAGTAAGCCGATGGAGAAGGAACCATCATCTCACTGCTCGACGAGCTGCTGCTGCTAAAACTCGATGAGGAAGAAACCGGGCTCGAAGAACTGCTGGAACTTGATGAGGAAGAAACCGGGCTCGAAGAGCTGCTAGAACTGGATGAGGACGGCGAAATCGAGCTGGAGCTGCTCGACGAAGACGATGACGAACTTTGTCCAGCTAGAACCAGGTATTGGGCGATTTGACGCCCGATCCCGTCGTAAACGAATTTCTGAGCTGCCTCGTTTCCGGCCTGGGTTTGCTTGATCAGCTGCCCGTCGTTATCATACCAACGCTCGCTCACCAGGGCATTGCCTACCGCACCGGTATCAGGGTTGACCGCGTAGCTTTCTTCCTTATAAACCCGGCCCAACGCGTCGTAATAACTCTTGGTGCGGCCAATTAAGTTGTCGCTCGGTGTGACGAAACGCTTGACCTCAGTGACCTGGTCCTGGTTGTTGTAGAAGTTTTTCGATACGAACCCGTTGGTGCCGTCATCGGTCAGGGTTTCATGGAGCCGGTCTCGAAAATCATAGGTGTAACTGGTGATCTGGTCATGGCTCGAATCGTCATCTACCGGGCGGGTTTCCCGGGTCAGGTTTCCGTTGCCGCCTCCCGTTCCGTTGTCGTATTCATTGGACTGAGTTTCGACCATGTTGTTGCCGGGCGCATCGTCTCCACTCGGATCGTTGTCCGTCGCCCCGGTGTCATTGGTTCCCACCCAGCTTTGCAAGGTTAATCCCCGCGCGTCGAACACCGTCCGCGTGATTGTCCCTCCCGCACTCACCACTTTATTGCGCCGACCCATGTCGTCATACCCATAACGGGTTTCCTCGTAGTTCTCGCCGCGCTCGCCAACTCCGCATGGTGGAATTTTGTGGTAAGCTCGCGTCGCCAATTGCCGCCCCCACAAATCGTAGAGATGATGGGTCCAACGCGTCCAGTGAGTTTGCGCAAACTCCTCGTCCTCATTCAACGCCCCACAATCGTCCTGGCGCATCGAGGAAATTTCATCGATGACACGTCCGGCGTAGTCTTTCCGGCTGATGGTGACCGGGCCGATCGTAGCAAAACGCTGATTCGGAGCATTGCCGGTCGCATACCCGCTCGCCGACCATTGCTCGCGAATGTCATCGCGGTAGACCCGAAACTGCACCGTGCGCACGTCGATGGAAGTATCGCCTTCGACCAGGATCGCTTGGTGAACCGGGCCCAGCGTTTTGGTGGTGCGCCCCTGATCGTCGATCTCGTAATTGGTAATCAGGTTCGCCCCGCCATTGGCCGGAGTTTCCCAATCGGGTGGCGCATTGGAAAACTGTGCAAGATCCGCGTCCTCGACCTTCGAGATCATCGCTCCCGTGGCGAGATTGTATTCGAAAGCGGTGATGAATCCTTCACCATTGCGATCGAACTCAGGGTAGCCGTAACTGTTGAACGTGGTGAGTTCGCAGGTTGACTGTCCGGTGCCGTGCTCCGCAGCTGAAACAACCGGCAAGCAGCGTTGAGTCGTACTGCATTGAAAGGTTGGCGGGGGCGCAGGGCTCCCGGAACTCGAACTGCTGCTGCTGGGACAGCGGGCCACAGACGCCGTTGCTCCCGAAGGTGTGCTGCTTGAGGAACTTGGACTGGACGAGGTTGAAGATGCCGGGGGCGGTGACCAGGAGGAACTGCTGGAAGTCGACGAGCTTGAAGATGATGGGGGTGGCCAAGAGGAACTGCTGGAACTCGACGAACTTGATGATGATGGGGGCGGTGACCAGGAACTGCTGGAGCTCGACGATGAAGACGACGAGGAACTCAGGCACGTCGTCCAGGTCGTTCCCGTCCAGAAACTTCCCGCACCTCCGCTCCACAAATCGTTCTTCGCCGTGGCGCTCAGCGAAGTATTGAACACCGCGATCTCATCCATCACCCCGTCAAACTCCCCACTCGTCGATCCCGCCTGCCGTCCCAGATAGACATCCCCATTGCCAACGTAAGCAGCCTCACCGCTTGAAAGAGCCGTCGTTTGCGTCGTTCCATTGGCCTGCATCCCGATCTGCACCCCCGGAGTTACCCAAACCAGCAGGTGATACCAATTGCCCACCGCGTAAGTTCGCGAGACCTCCACCGTTTTGTCCCATCCACTCGATGATGTCGTCGCGATGCGAAACACCGCTTTGGTGCCCTCGAAATACAGCTGATATTCCCCGTCCTTCTCCAGCAAATATTGCTGCGAAACCCCGTCCGCCTTGAACCAGAGCGAGATCACCAACGGATCCATCGTTCCCGGATTGAACGTAAAGGCGCTGGCCCGCGAAAAGTTGTTGCCGGCTGAAAGCTCCCTCGCGTCGCGGTATTTCCCCGAAGTGCGCGCCGAAGAACCGGTCGGCATCATATCCAAGGCCCCGATTTGATCTAGCAAATCATTCGCCGCGCCTGGCTCCTGAGCATCGTAGTAAACGCCGGGATTCGGAATTGGGCACCCGCCGCTGCTGCTACTACTGCTGCTAGAACTCGATGGACTGGAGCTGCTTGAACCACTAGGGCTCGAAGACGATGACGATGACCAACCGGAATTAGACGAACTGGAACTCATGATAACCTCCTCACAAAAACTTTGAGATGAAAAACCTAGCAACGAGACAACAGCTTTGACATGCCGACGTCCACCTGTTTAAGGTGAAATTTTCTCAAAGGTGACAGAGCGAACTCCCAAAAAACTCATTTTGATCAATCGGCAGTCCCCGGGCGATGTGGTTCTCCTCACCGCAGCGGTGCGTGATTTGCACCTGGCTTACCCTGATCAATTTCTAACCGATGTGCGAACACCTTGTCCGGCGCTTTGGGAAAACAATTCCTGGATCACGCCTCTCTCTGACAATGATCCCGGATGCGCAAACCAGTCATTTTGAGGATTGACTGAGCGATTCACTTCCTTTTTTGAAACATTTTGAGAAACGAATTATCAAAGATGATAATAGCCTTACACAAAAAGGCTTGAATTTTGAAAAGGATTAGTATGGGCTAAGATTTTGTGCACATCATGATTAAATTGCTCAAAGCAGATCGGTTAAAGTGACTACTACTCCGCGTGATAGAGTTCCCCTTTTCTGTCAGCCCCGAAAAACAACACCGCTCATTGTTTTCAAATTTTGAATAGCCAACCCAAAACCATACAGTCCTTAAAATTGTGAATCGTAAGGGAAAGGCTATTGGCTCAGTTTACCTTGGTGAGGTAGCTGGACGAACATTTTACTACTCAAATTTAGCGCCGTTTGTAGAGCGAGTGAAAAGAGAGCTGATTGGCCGGTCTGATCATTGCTTCGTCTCGATTGGGTATCATGCTACATTTGCAGCAAATGGCCATCTCACACGTCTCGTTTCTAGAGCCATTCAAGCCAAGGCTAGCTTTACCATGTGCTTGAACTGTCCAAAATCGTATGTTTCTTTCCGAAAGAGATTTCCTGATCAACCTTGCTGCTATGTTTCAGAATTGTTCTTCTTTTTCCTCCGCTATGACTATGGTTCCTTGTTTTCTATAGCTGGAGGGGATACTAGCAAAGACTTTAGAGCAGTAATGGTTGCTAGTCGACTGCCGTGTAAGAATCGGGATCTTGCTGCGAGCATCCCCAAATTGGCATGTCTAATTTCTGCCGGATTCAACAGGCCAGAAACTGAGTTGCCAGATGCTGCCTATATAAATGATCGGATGTTGAGCAGAATCCAAATTAATGAAATCTTTCACCAATCAGAGACAGCGATGATTCTCTCGTTTGTTGAAGGTGCTTGTCGTTCCGTTCTTGAATATCTTCTGAGTGGACTGCCAATTGTTTCGATGCAGAACTCAGGTGGCCGTGATGTGTTTCTTGATTCTAGTAACTCGATCACGGTCCTAAAGCGAAAAGTTCCTCGAAGTGTTCTGCAGGACGATGTGAGGAAGGCTCACGAAAAACTATTACTAGGAAGACGACTAGGTAAGTTTTCACCACAAGAGATCCGTGAAAAGTCCATTGGTCGTCTCAAGTGGTTCTACGAAAGGTTATTGTTTGCATTCTCGTATGAACTAAATCAAGACATTTGCGATCTTCAGCCTTTGATCGAAAAAATGTTGGTGAGCCATTCGCCATCGTTTGCCGAAGTCTTGAAAACGATTTCAGAGCCTCCCGCCAGACTATTGAAGCAACAAGAATCCATTTTCTTTCCTGGAGTATGATTCCAAAAGGCGACATCTCAATGAGCTTTACAGACAGGAAGCTATATCGCCATGCTAGAATGACGACAGGCCAAACAGCCAAACTTTGAGTAGGATTTATGAAATTGGGGACTCCAGTCGTATCATTTTTCGGAGGATTAGGCGATGTAATTCTAAAAATCTATCGCACGAATGCCTACACAAGGCTCGAAACAGATTCTGGCCGGGTTTTTGTCGTGATCGCTTCGCACAACCCTTATGTGTCAGAACTGTTTAAGTGGCATCCTAAGGCCGACAACTTGGTAGTAGTTGATCAATCCTCAAGATTTTTGTCTCATAGAGGTAAAGGACTAAGTCAATCGGAGGCTATTAGAGAGGTGATAGCTTATGCTGGTTTAGAAGCTGAATCCTCTCTGAAAAAGGATCATACAAATGAGAGGAAGTTTTATGCACCTGACTTGATCGGAGACAACGGACATATTGTTTTTCAGCCGTTTGCAGGTACTCCAGATCGGAATATACCTGCCAATGTATGTCGGAAGTTATTGAAACTTATCGATCAAACTAGTTTTAGGGTGTATATTGTTTTGCGGAGCTATCTTCGACAAAATCTTCGATCGAAAAAAGTCTGTCATCGACACGAAGCATTTGATTTTGATTTGCCTCCAAATGCTGTGGTCTTGGACCATTCTTCGGTGCCGGCCACGTTGAAACTTGTCCAAGACGCCAGTCTTTTCATAGGAGGGGATTCAGCGTTAACTCACATCGCATGGTCAGAAGGAAAACCGACAGTCTACCTTAAGCGTAAAGTCCATCCTGGATCTAAAGGTTTTCTTTGGGGAACCTCGCGGGACGACTGCGACTATTTTGCGTTTGATAATATTGACTTTGATCTTATAGAAACAAAAATCGCAGCGATTGGTGCCGGTTTGGTTAAGGCGTCGAATAGCTAGCTAGCTAGAGATACGGAGGGGTTTCTGGGAGCTGACTGTTCTAGGGTGCGTTCGAAAAACCTAGAACCAGGCTAGAATGGATGCCAGCGTCACGATGCTCAGGAAGCGTGAATCCAGTTTTTCATACCGTGTGGTCACTGCGCGATATTCCTTCATTCGCTGAAAACAATTCTCAACGTGATGGCGCTTTTTGTAGTGTCCCTTGTGGTGCGCAATTGGTTCTATGCGATTGTCCTTCGAAGGAATACAGGCCCCCAATCCATTGTGGCTAAGGAAGCTCCTAATTGCATCGCTATCGTAGGCCTTATCGGCGAGAATGATGCGGTTGGTTTGCCCAGTCACCAGATCCTCGGCATAGAGAGAGTCGTGTGAATTGCCCGCCGAGAGAAGGAAATTGATCGGTCTGCCTTTGCTATCAACCAGCGCGTGAATCTTGGTGTTCGCGCCACCTCGGGTTCTCCCAATGCACTCATTATCAGTGGTTTTTGCCCAGCAAAGACCATGCTTATGAACCTTGCAACAGGTTGAGTCGATTCCCCAGAGCTTGCCCGCCGGTTTGGCGCAAACCTTCTGAAAAACGTCATCCCAGATGCCCGACTCGGACCAGTAAGTCCACCATCCATAGATGGTAGAATAGGGCGCAAAGATCGAAAGAGCCCGCCAAGAACATCCCTCCCTCAATCGATACATGATGGCCTTGAGAATCGTCTCCAAGGGACAAGGCGGCCGCCCTTGTTTCCCAATATTCTCGTTAAACGCACCCGCCTCCTTAGGTTAATTTTTTTAGCCGTTTGAGGCGACGCTCATCAGCTTCAGAGAAATGAATATTCAGCATGGCGAAACTTACCCGGACTCAAACTGGTTGCAATGTTAGGAAAGGTTTTTCGAACGCACCCTAGAGATGTATCGAAAAATGTTCAACGAAATACCTAATGTCTTCGTAGTTTTCAATGACTTCTTGAAGGCTTCTTTGTTCCTGTTTAAAGGTTGTTGGTTCAACTGTGTCCAGGGCATTTCCCGCTATTGACTCTGCAACATTCTTAAGATGTCCTCCGTCAAGCATGTCTTCGTAGGTACAGAGAATCAAATTGCGCGAAAGACCCATGGCAAATTCCAAGCCCTTAATATAGTGCCGAACAAAGTGAAGCAATTCGGCTATCTCTACACGCAAAAGACCTGAGGTATGGGAATCCCTCCAACGATTTCCATTTTGGCCTCCCTTGGCCAATCGAAATGAAACAAACATCGCAAGAAGATCCTGGCGGTGCGGAACGACGATTTTGACTCTCGGTGCGGCGCTTCTTACAGCTTTCCAGAAGTCAGGGCAGCCTTGGTGGCTTCGATGAACGAGGAAGCCGCGAGCCCCATTCTCTGCGTATCTCTCTAGGTTTTCCATCCAGAATCTTGTAACCCATGGGCCATACTGTAATTTTACCTTTGGATAGTGCTTACGATTTAAAACTTCTTTGTCGCATTTTAGTCCGGAAGTTTCGAGAGCAGAGGCAAGCATGTGGGTTCCAACTCTAGGAGCGGAAACGATGACGAAGTCAAATAAATCAACTGGATTCTCAGAAGCCATAACATTGGATCTCCAGCCGGGCCTTAACACCATGCGCTCTAGCCAATTTGATTAGATTTATGATGTCGGAGGCTTTCGAGCCCTTTTTGGCAACAATCCAGTTGTTTCTTGATTTGCTCCACATAGCTTCTCCGATCGTCATTCCTTGTAGAAGTCGCATCTTATGAGTATTCGGGTGGACAAAAATGCTTCCAGCGCTTGGGCCTGTTCGGTCATGGTTGGAAACAACTTGTTGGAGGTGTTTGGCAATCCGTTCAAAGGTTATCCTTTTTGGAACGAGTTCCAATTTTAATCTTACCGAAAGTATTACCAAATTCTGATTTGTTCTCACAGTCGAATGCCGGTATGCAAAGTCCATTTCTTGCGGCCCAAGCGAGACTACTTTTCCGACGGTACGATCAAAGGCCTTCAGGCTGACAAAGGATTTTTGAATACATCTACGTTCATCCACTCCGGCATTGTTGACTACACAGCCTCCGATAGTTGCGGGCATATGGCTCAAATACTCAATTCCGCCATATCCCTCCTTTGCCAGGCTATTCACAAGTGGGCTTACCATAACGCCTGGAGAAAATTCAAAGGTTGAATCACCCAAAAGCTGAATCGACTTAAGGTTACGGGTTCCAATGACGTGTCCATTATATCCCTTGTCTGAAACTAGTACATTGGATCCCCCTCCTAGAATCAGAATTGGCTCTCCTTTTCGGCCGATGATGTATGAAAGCAGTTCTTCTTGGGAAGTTGGTTCGCTAAAAAATTTCGCTTTCCCTCCAACCTTTAGAGTAGTTTTTCTGCTAAGCAGGATATCGTTGGGCATCGCTTTGTTGCCAGTCTACAACGTTGTTCAAGGAATTTGAGGAATTGAGCTCGCTGCTAAGCTTTTCACATGGTCAAGCATTTCCACGAAACATCCTCTCAAAGGCATAAGTCGCTCAAGCAGCCCAACTATGGGCTCGTGGCTCCCATTTTCAAAGATGTAGACATTTTCACCAAAGAGATTCTGAAGATGAAGGAATTTCCGGTCATACGAAAATGCTATTACAGGTGTCCCTGAGCCTAGTGCAGCTATACATAAGTGCATACGGGAAGAAAGGACTACATCTGCCTTAGACGTTATCCACTTTACCGTTGAAGGGCTTCGAATTGACCCATGGCTCCAAACGCGCAAGCCTATTTGTTTAGCTATTGATATTGTATGGTCTGATACCTTTATGTCAGGGTGCTGCGGTCTAAAATCGTGTGGTAGTGGAAACAAGGAGGCATTTGGAAATCGGGCAGAAATGTAACTTAACCACGGTTCGACTGCTTTCAGACATGGTAGGCTGATTCCTATAATTTCTCCTGGCGACGACTCTAACCAAGAGATGACTTTTTGGGAGGGCGCCGTTGGAGTTAAAAGGAAGGCGGGGTCTGCGCAACTAGTTGTAGGGTATCCATCCAGATATTTGAGTGAGTCAGCGTCACGAACAGTGACCCCGCTAACGCCAAGTCCGTCTAAAAATTTAGCTGAAGTCATGCTCACTCCCACGACATATGATTTCCTGCCTCGTTCGCATAATGCTCTCTCTTTTCTCCGAGGACCGTAGCGACCGTCCGCAACATCCGTACCGCAATAAATTACAGTATCGTATTCGGAAACATCATCGCCAATTGACTCAATCTTGCTGCCGTCTGGATTCGTTGGTAGTAAGTCGATCCAATTGGATGAAGCCAACGCCATTGCCAGCGATTTGCCTTTTGCTTGAAGGCGAGTCACAACCGATCGAACAACGGCCTGATCTCCAAGGGAACCTGTTCCTCTTACTGGAGGGATAACTACGATACGATCCCGCGTTAGGGAGTTAATTGTTTCCTCATTTTTCGTGATCATCTCTTTTCGTTGAACTTTGGCGGAAACGGCAGCAGAATTTAAATCTGCTAGGGAAATCTTGTCTCCCAAGGTGATGCCATTTCTGAAACCGTGACTTTGCCAAAACTCTTGTAGGCAGATTAGGGGTTTTCCATATTTCAATGCAAGCGAAAAGCATCCCGAAATTTTCTGCAAGTATTCAGGCGCTTTTCGTGGATCTCCCAAATATAGAACCGCCGTACTTTTCTCAGCAATTGTCGCTAACTGCGAGTCTGAAAGCCCACAGTGGATAGATCCTAGGCCCTCTAAGCTTTGCTTTGCTTCTTTTGCTCCGTGCCCAACAATCACAATTGGGTACGGAAGTTGTTTCGCTAAGTTTAGTGTGCTTACGGAACTTCTTTTCAAGATACCCTCGAATCTTCCGGTCACTAAGAAAAATGACTTTGGAAGATCAATCTTTCTCTCGTTGTTCGATCGGAAATTATCCGGTTCCTCCACCTGAAAATATGGCTTTGCCCGATGGATCGGATTGGTAGGCGAATCTGTTAAAATGAAGATTTGCCAATTTTCCGGCGCTAGGCATTTTGTGACATGGCAGATTCCACCAATTCTCAGGTCGCGAAACGTACTGGTCCAATGCCACCTCTTGGTTCGGTCTAAGCGTTCAACGGTGACGAGAAAAAGGATGTCTCCGTCTTTCAGATACCGTCTGATTTCTTTTGCGTCTCCTAATCGAATAAATGGTCTAAGGGAGTGGAGTCCAAAACGGCTACCTATTAAGGCACCATCCATAAAGTAGAGTCGATAATCCAACTCTAGCCTCTCTAAAGTTGCAACCAAGGATAGCACGGTTTCAGAGTGCCAAAGCGTGTCATGGATAATATGAATAGTTCTCAATCGTGTAATATTTAAGTTTCCTTGTCAGTTCTTTCTGTAGCGCTTAAACGGACATGTGGTCGGAATAGTTTAGTTTGCGAGCGATGAAACAAGGTTGGATCTTCGGTGTGCGTGTTAAAGTGAAAATTTGTAAAATTCCGGCAAGCCGCTAGGTAAAAATTGATTGAATCGACGCCTCAGACTCCGCTTGCGTCCGGGGGCATCAGGGTGTTCCCGTTCAGATCGTGGGCGATGCCGTCACTGGAGACGTCGGGGGGGGGATCTGGTTGTCCTGGTAAGCGAGCCAGTTGCCGGTGGGATCGTAGCGGAATTGCTCTTCGTTCTCGGGGATGGCTCCGACTAGGGTGTGGTTGATGTTGAGGTTGCCGCGTGAGAAATCGCTCAACTGATAGAGCC
>CAYGQD010000200.1:0-13258 GCA_964351855.1 uncultured Verrucomicrobiales bacterium | reverse complement strand
GTGCTGGGATCGTGAACGAAGCTGGGGACGATCTGGGGAATTCGCACGCCGGGATTCGCTGCCGGGAAATGAAACGGGTGCTGCTCGAGGAGGCTGGGCGGGGGACAAAACTGGCTTAGAATCCGCGCTTGAATGGTCCCATCGCCGTCTTGGTTGGCCACAATCTGGGTCCGGCAAGTCGGGCAAGGGCCTTCGACACCGAAGTTGGCGCGATGGATCGCGAGCTCCTCATGACAACCCGGACACAGGACGTAAACCACTTCTGGAGCCGGAGTGGAAGTGGAAAACGGAGCTTTGGGCGATGGCGGCAGCGGCGGGATGGGGGCGTCTGGCTGGAAGCCCAGCGTCTCCAGGAAGCGGGAGGAGGAAGGGTTCGATGAGTCGGATGGCTCACCGTCACGACGAAATTGATTGTGGTCCGGGATAGACATACACTGCGATGCGGAGCGGCTAAGGTGCCACCGTCTTTCTCGTTTTTATGGTTGCAACCATAAAGTTTCCGAAATTTTGGCTGGTTTTAGAAACCGAATCTCGGAAGGTTGCTTCTTAGTTCCTAATAGTTAAGGAGTCTGTAGCACTAGACCAATCCTGTCAAGGTCGACTTCCCGGTCGCAAACGCATCTTCCTCGATTCCCATCTCTTGCATCATGCTGACGAAGAGATCTGCCAGGGGACGATTGTTCTTCGGATCGAACTCCAGATGCTGCCCGTGCCGGAAACTTCCCCCGGCCAAAATCACCGGCAAGTTCGTGGTGATGTGGCCGCTGGCATTGCCCAGATTACTTCCCATGAGGACCTGAGTGTGTTCGAGTAGCGTTCCCTCACCATCGGAAGTCGCCTTCAGGTTCGTGAGAAATTCCGCCCAAACTTCGATCGTGGCGTGCTCGATGACCTCCAGTTGCTTGATCATCTCCGGGTTTTTCCCGTGATGGGTCAGATTATGGTAGCCCATGCTCACTCCGGGAAGCGGAACGACGAGGCTGTGACCGGCCCCGGAGAAAGCGATGACCCGAGTAGAATCCGTCTGGAGAGCGAGACGGAAGACATCGAAGTGGCTCCGCATCCAGTTGACGACGTCATTGGAACCGACCTCCTTCGGCATCTTCGCCTCGACCTGCGGTTTGGGAGTCTCGAGCCAGGCTTCGGACTTGGCCAGACGCCGCTCGGTTTCACGAATCGCGGTGAAGAATTGATCGAGTTTTTCCCGATCCAAGACGCTGAGGTTCGCCTGAGTGGACTGGGCTTCTTCCAGGACGGTATCGAGAATACTGTGCCCATCGTGAAGCTGCTGCTTTTGCGCCGCGACATCGGTCTGCGAGCCGGAAAGGAATAGCTTGGCGAAGAGTTTGGACGGGGAATAGATGTGAGGAATGGCGACGCCGGTTTCGGTCCGGGAAAGGCTGCGATCGCCGACGGTGAGGGCACTAAAACGGGTGGCTTCGCCGATCCGTTTGGCGACGACTTGATCGAGCGAAATCGTGTTCTTGAACCCTCGTGATCCGGGATGCGGCGCGGCAGTGAGGAAGGATTTTTCTGCGGAGTGGCCGCCATCGACGCCGGGGTGACTGGTCCCGGAAATGACGGTGAAGTCGTCGCGCAAATCGGCGGCGGCCTGGAGGTAGGCGCTGGGTTGGTAGTCGCGACCACCCGTTTCCGGGAAGAAATTAGGACTGTGAAATCCCAGAGGAATATTGATCGCTACCATCCGTTTTGGCGAGCGTTTCGGCGCGGCTTGGGCAACGGTTTCGAGCGTGGGAAGGGCGAGGCAGACGCCCGCGCCGTGGAGGAGAGTTCGACGGTTCATCAGAGGAAATCAGGGGTGTTGGAAGAGATCGCTCAGGGCGATTTCGTGGATCAAGGTGCGCAGACCGTTGCCGCGTTCGTTGGCGCGTTGGGCGATGGCGGCAATCGCGGCGCGGTCCGAAAAGCCGAATTCCCGGCCCGTTCCGTAGGTAAGAAGCCGCTCGGTGAGGCAATGGGCAAAGGGCTCGGAATTGGCGAGGAGCAGACGCTTAAAGGCACGGATGGAATCGAACGCTTCACCATTCGGCATCACTCCAGAAGCATCGACCGGCTTGGCATCGACCACTCTCCCCCATCCTTTGTCGGCGTGTTCCGGGTTCACTTTGAATTGCAAGTAGTGCTCCCGGAAGCCGCCAATCGGATCGAAGCTTTCCAGGGCGAATCCCGGCGGGTCGATGTGCTGGTGGCAGCCTTGGCAACTCTCGACGTTGCGATGGAGATCCAGCTGTTCCCGGATCGTGGTCGCTTCCCGAATGTCGGGCTCGATCCCGGCGATGTTCGGCGGCGGAGGCGGCAGATGTTTTCCGAGGATGTTTTCCAGGACCCAAACGCCGCGCAGCACCGGAGAAGTCGTCGTCCCGTTGGCCGTCACTTTCAGCACCCCGGCCTGGGTCATGACGCCACCACGAACGCTGTCCTCCGGAAAGCTCACCGGGCGCAGGTCGATTCCAGCCACACCTTCGATCCCATAATGTCGAGCGAGCCGCTCATTGAGCATCCCGAAATCAGAATCGAGGAAGTTTTCGATGCTGAGATCGTCATCGAGCAGTTTCCGGAAGAACTGTTCACCCTCCCAGACCATGCTGACCTGAAGAACTTCGTCGAAGCTGGAATAGAGGCGGCTGTCGGGCACCGTTTCATCGATTTCGCGCAGCTTCAGCCACTGACCGGTGAAATGCGTGACAAAGCGATCACTCCGAGGATCCGCCAGCATCCGATCGATCTCCGCGAGCAGGGTTTTGCGATCGCGCAGCTTCCCCGCCGTCGCGGCATCGAGCAAAGCTTGATCCGGGAGACTGCTCCAGAGGAAATAGGACAAACGGGAAGCCAATTGAACATCCGAGAGCGCTTCGCCCGGCGGATTCTCCCTCAGGAACAAAAAGTGAGTCGAGCAGAGAATCGCCTCCAGACCGACTCGCAAGCTAACTTCAAAACTGCGCCCCGCAGCCAGTCGATCGGCCACTAGCTGGACGTAGGGCGCTAGTTCCGCGTCGGCTACCGGGCGTCGAAAGGCGCGCGAGGCGAGGCGATTCAGGATCGGTTCGGCATCGGCCAACATTCCGGATTGAAGATCGACATCGCCGAGGAGCTGGCGATGACTCGGCGGCGGCCAGGTGTCAATGAGAGGACCGGTGATCTCCACATCGCTGTAGCCGACTCCGGGAAGGTGGTTCAGGTCGGGATCTTTCGCGTAAACCGGCAGACCTTGGGCGAAAAACTGGATCGCGAACTTTTCGTCGAGGACCGCCTCGATCACGAATTCCTTCCCCTCCGGCGGAGCTTCGAAGTAGCCCAGGTTGACCGACTTCGCCGAGGTGCGGGCAAAGTCAGACGCGACTACGGAGAAGACGATCGGTTGATCGCTATGGTGCGCCGCAGCGGTTAATTTGAAGCGATAACGACCGCGTTGAGGCAGGCGAGCGTCCCGGGTCGAAATCTTGCTGTAGTTTCCGCGATCCGTCAGATACGCGACAATTCGGCCCTCATGATAGCCATATTGCTTTCCGAAATAGGGCTTCACTTCCCGCATCGCGCTGGCCACGAAGGTGGTTGGCATTGGAGCCTCACCTTGCACGATCGCGTGATCCAGCGCGAGCCTCGCCGCCGCCAGATAGCGCTCCAGCAGCTCGGCTGAAACCGCCAAAGCTTCTCCGTTCGTGTCGAACCCGCCCGCTTTCTGGTCTTCCGGCAAGAGATGCTTCAGCTCGACGTCGATCCCTAACAAATCCTGAACGGTGTGCTCATATTCCAGCCGATTCAGCCGCCGCAACGCCACTTCGCGCAGTTCCGCATCCGCCCGAGTCAGCGCCGGAGCGACGCTCGCCAGAAACGCACCGATCTCCGCATCGGCCGGGCGAGGTTTCTTCTTTGGCGGCATTTCGCCGGCCGCGACGCGATCGTGAATCCGCGTCCAGAGATCCACCGCTTTGATCCCGGAAATCGCTTCATCCAGGGTGAACAAATCGAGCCCACCTTTGGCCGAGGCATCATCGTGGCATTCCACGCAATGAGCCTCAAAAAACGTCCAGGCGTCATCCTGCCACGTCGCCCCCTGAAGAAAAGCAGGCGGAGCAAGGAGCACGACGATCCAAATAGGAGATGAGCTAAACAACAGAGGGGATCGGAACATACCAGACACGTTGAACCTACGGACAGGCCCCGCAGACGATTCGTTCAGGAAAACTCGCTTCAACGAAGACCGCGTTTTCCCGTGGACGGGCGAAACGTTTCGCTGCATCTTTCCGCCCTACCACTCGTCTCAATCACCCATGCGCCATTTTCATATCCCCCTGCTCTTCCTTCTTTCGCCCCTTCTCACCGTGAGCTGCGTCAGCCAAGACGTTGCCCAAACCGCCTCTGCCGCCCCCAGCCATCGCCAAATCCAGCTTTCCCGCGCGGATACTCTGAAGATTGGTCGGAAGATCTGGCAAAACGAGTGCAGCGGCACCGTCGAAGGGCTGACCAGTTGGAATAAGGGCGAATACTTTGCCAGCCTCGGTATTGGTCACTTCATCTGGTACACGGCAGATCGGCCGGGGCCGTTTGACGAAAGCTGGCCCAAGCTGGTCGCCTTCATGAAGCATCGGAAAGTGGTCATGCCACAATGGATCGCCGAGACCAAGGATTGCCCTTGGAATTCCTACGAAGAATTTCACGCCGCCAAAAACAGCGAGAAGATGAACGAACTCCGTGGTTTCCTGAAGAACACCATCGAGGTTCAGACTGATTTCATCGTCGCCCGCCTGCAAAGCGCCTTGCCGAAAATGAAGAGCCAAGCCGCCAGTTCCGGGGACGAGCGCGCCAAGCTGGAGCGGAACTTCTACGCGGTCGCTGAAAGCCCCCAAGGCGTTTATGCCCTGATCGACTACGTCAATTTCAAGGGCGAAGGGGTCAAACAAGAAGAACGCTACAAGGGCCAAGGTTGGGGCCTCGCCCAAGTGCTCCTCGACATGGAAGGCGAACCCCGAGGAGCCGCCGCGGCGGTGGAATTCGGCAATTCGGCGCGGAGAGTGCTGACTCGGCGGGTGGAAAACGCCAAGCCGAAGGATGAGTCGATGTGGCTGCGGGGTTGGTCGAATCGGTCCGAGACCTACAAGCGGCCGTTGTAGCCTTCGGGCATGCGGATCACTCCCCAGATTCATCGTTGTTCACGAGCGATTCTTCCGGAAGAGCTGCAGGTTCTGCCGCGTCAGCGGTTCGAGACGGATTGGAACGGAGAGCCATTGGCGTTTCGGGTCGAGTTTGCCCTCGCCGTAGAACCCGGCTTCCTCCACTTCCTGGCAACGACCGATCTCCCCACCGCTTTTTTAGAATCTCGAGAGGGCGAATTCATCGAAGGATTATGGGAACAAGATGTGGCGGAGCTGTTTATACGGGACGCCGATTCGACGAATTATCAGGAATGGAACGTGAGTCCGAGCGGTGCCTGGTGGAGCCAAACCCTGTCCGCTGAGCGAGTGCGCACCCCGGATTTTTCGCCCGATCGCGCCACATCCGTGAAGCGAATCGTTCAGCCGAAAGGTTGGGGCATCATCCTACAAATCCCTCATCACGAGGCGATTTGGCAGAACGTCCGGATGAACGTGACCCTGATTTTGACGGATGAAAACGGGTCGCGCCGCTACCTCAGTTGCTGCCCAGACCCTGACAAGAGCCCCGATTTTCACACCATCAAATCCTACCCAACCCCTACAGTGCTCAATTTTTCCTGATTTTTTTGAAAATAGGATTGCGTTCATATCTGAGAACAGTATCATGGGTGATATCCAAATTTGAAAAAGCGCTCTACCCGGTTGCTTTTTGTTCCTAGAAATTTTGAAACTAATTTGGTGTCGCGTTGGCGCGCGATACCTGTCTGTGGTGTAACTGGGTTAACTAGCGCCGCTGCGCGGACGAGTGGTTGCGTAGCGGAGCAACGCTTGCAGTCTCGCCATCGGAAACGGTGGCGAGACTCTTTTTTGGGGGTGGATCTGCTTCGTCGTTGCGCCATCTGGCTATCGCTCCCAGAAAAACGAAAACGAACGCGGTGTGTATCGAATGATTTTGCGGACTTCGAGGATGAGGATCCACAAGACCACGGCAACGGCAAATGCTACGACCCATTTGAATTCTGATGGCACCATGGAGTGGGCTTCGACGGGGAAGTTCTTTGTCGGATCGCTGGGTAGGTAGGAAACCGGGATCTGGCCGGTTTTCTCGGCTTGTTTGCCGAGGTCGAGATCGATGCGGGCGTAGTCGTGAACGCCGAAGAGGTTGCGATGACTGAATTCGCGGGAGTCGCTCGGAAGTTGGAAGGTGTATTGGATGCGGGAGACCTGTTTCTCTTCGTTGTGATCGGCGTGGACGATCTTGGCCGCAATCCGAATCCCTTCCTCGCGAACTAACTCGTCCGACTTGGTCCGATCTTGTGCTGCCATCGTGAGCCATCCGGCAGCGCCGATGAACGCCAGCATCGCGATTGCCTTCGCCCAGGCTCCGAACAACAGCTTCCCGGTCCCGCGGAGTCGCTTTCCGAATCTGGCGGGCGGCTCCGGATTCCGGGTTTCCGGGTGAGGTTCGGGCAGGGAATGGCTCTCCAACCAGGTCGTGTCCGGAGCGTTTTCCAGATCAGGATTGACCGAATAGGCGTCGTCTCGCCGAATCGCGGAGACCAGCCATCGGCCGTCGTTCGAGTAGGTGAGGTCGAAGAGCAGGGTGGCCTCTCCCACGCCGAATTCGCTCAGAAAATGGGAGAGCGGGACATCGGTTTTGATCACAACGCGGGGCGGTTCCTCATCATTCGGCAGGTGCAGCTCCGCCAGTTCCGGCGTTTTGAAGTCAATCACGCTGTAGCGCTTGTATTTCTGATTCGCCCGAGCTGCGTCCAACTGTTCGACCAGCTGTTGATGGCCTGCACCGGTCATGTGTGGGCGCAAGGCGTCCAAGTTCTGCTCATTCCAACCGTGGAAATAGAGCTCGGCGGCGTTTCGGACCCGCCATTCCAGCGCCTCCCAGGAAAACAGGGGCCACCGTTCGCCCAGATCCGTGAGCTGCTTTTTGAACGCGGAATTGGACCATCGAACGGCCGCGTAGAGACCGAGTCCAATGACAACGGCGGCGATCAGGGCGATCTTTCCCCAGGTCGATGCCCAGAGCGATAGAATCAGGTTGAAGATCAGATTGTCCATTTCGCTTAACCTTCGTCGCGCAGTTGCAACGCGCGTTTCTTGGCCAGGCGCGGCGCGACGATCCCGATGATAACGAAGACCAAGCCCGGAAAGAAGAGGAGGATCCCGATGAAGAGGAAGGTCATTCCACTGGAAATGTCGTCCGCCATCGTTTCCGGATCCGTCGACCCGGAGGAGGTGGCGGCAGAGAACATCGTGAACATGTTCAGGACCGTGCCGAGGAATCCCCAGACCGGTGCGGAACAGAGAGCCACGCCGATCCAGAAGAGGAAGCGGGGCCATTTGGGCGGGGAAAGGGTTGAATCGCGCATCTCTGGGCTCACGATGGCGATTGAGGCACAAGAACTGGGAAAGATCGAGATTCTTCTCCGCGAAGCGTGATCGACGGATTCCTGAATTCTAGAGTTGGCCCGGTTTCCAGGATTGGTTAGAGAAGAGGAATGCGCCAGGCCAAAGACATCCTCATCCGTCCGGAGGAACCATCCCAACCATGAAACAGGTCGAACTCTACACCGATGGATCCGCGCTCGGCAATCCCGGCCCCGGCGGCTACGGCGCGGTCCTCCTCTTCAACGAATTTCGCAAGGAACTGAGCGCGGGATTCCAGCGAACCACGAACAACCGGATGGAGATCATGGCTGCGATCGCCGGGCTCAAGGCGCTCAAAGAACCCTGCGCGGTGACTGTCTATTCGGATTCGAAATACGTCGTCAATGCGATGGATCAGGGGTGGGTTCAAGGCTGGCGCAAGCGCGGCTGGAAGCGAAAAGATGGCCCGCTCAAAAACGCCGATCTCTGGCAAGAAATCTACGCGCTGGCCGAAACCCATGAGGTCACCTGGAAATGGGTCAAAGGTCACGCCGGGAACCCGCTGAATGAGCGCTGCGACGAACTCGCCGTTTCCGCCGCCAAATCGGACGATCTGGCTCCCGATTCCGGCTTCGAACCAGAAGGCGATTCGCTACTCGACGTCGAAGCGATTTGAGGCGATCTTACGCCGCGTTTCTCCCCGCGCAGAGATTCGCCAAACCACCTCCGTGGCCAGAAATTTGGACTTGTTAGAGTCTTTTTCGGGCGCTATCGGAAAGTTTCTCAACTTCAGCGCGTAAGCGTTATTGACCTTTTCCCCCATGAACGAAGTGCCCGCTCCCAGCCTCAATCCCTTAGACCCTGTTCCCTCCCCTGCTGCGCTAGATCGCGTCTGGATCAATGGAAATCTTGTGGCGCGGGAAAATGCGACCATTTCCCCTTTCGATCATGGTTTTTTGACCGGGGATGGTGTGTTTGAAACGATGAAAACCTACGACGGCGAGCCGTTTGAGTATGATCGCCACTACGCGCGCCTGACGAATGCAGCGAAGACTTTCGGCCTGAAGATGCCGACTTCAACACTTCTTTTGGGGGCGATTCGAGCCGTTTTGCTCGCGAATGGCCAGGAAAAGGCAGATGTCCGGCTTCGCGTTACCTTGACCGCCGGCGAAGCCCCGCTTGGCAGCGAGAAAGGTGTGGCGGAAGAGACCTTGGTCATCGCGAGCGGTTCGCTCCCGGATCATCCCGAGACCGGCGAAGTGGTGACCGTTCCCTATTGCCGCAACGAGCGCGGTGCCTTGGCCGGACACAAGACCACGTCTTACGGAGAAAACGTCATCGCTCTGAAACACGCGAAGGAAAATGGAGCGAATGAAGCGATTTTCCCGAATACGCAGGGAAATCTCTGTGAAGGTACCGGTTCGAACATTTTCGTGGTGATCGACGGCCAACTTATCACCCCGCCGCTGAGCGTCGGTTGCCTGCCGGGCGTGACGCGCGCTGTGGTCTTGGAACTCTGTGAATCGTTGGGAATCAACGTGAAAGAAATTGATGTGCCCATTTCTCAACTCGCCGCCGCGGACGAGGCGTTCTTGACTTCCACCTTGCGGGAGATTTTGCCGATCAGCGCGGTCGATCATCAGTCGTTGCCCTGTCCAGGGCCGATTTCGAGCCAGATCCGGGATGCGTTCCGGGCGCGCGTGGGTCGCTAAAAGCGGGCGGGAAGCAGGCGGGTATCGATCGCTTCTCCTTCGGTCAACAAACTCGCAACCAATCGACCGGTGACCGGTCCCAGACTGAGCCCCAACATGGAGTGCCCGGTGGCAAGGGTCGCGTTCTGGAAGTTCGGACAGCGACCGATGTAGGGCAAGCCATCAGGCGAACACGGTCGCAGACCGGACCACGGTTGCAAACCCTCAAAATCGCTTGCGGAGAATTCCGGGAAAAACCGGCAGAACGATTCGACGATTCCTTGAAGCCGAATGCGATCGATCGACAAATCGTTCCCGCAAATTTCCATGGTTCCGGCAACGCGCAGGTTTTCGCCCATCGGGGTCACCGCCACCCGGCCTTCTTTGAGCAGCGAACACAGCTGAGGCAACTGCGCGGGGTTGGGCAGCGAAAAGGAATACCCTTTCCCGCCCTGCATCGGCAACCGGAGGCCCAATTGCTTTGCCAGCTTCGGCGTCCAGGCTCCGCCGGCGATGATGAATTGGTCGGCTTCGATCGATTCACCATCCGACAAAGAGGCGCGACTGAGCGTTTCACTGCTGGTTTCAAAACCGGTCACTTCCCCGCGTTGAAATTCCCCGCCGTGATGTTGGATTCCCCGTCTCAAAGCGGCAAGAAACGATTCCGAGTCGAGATGAGCATCCTGCGGAAACCAAAGGCCGCCGATCGCATTCATGCTCACCCCGGGGTCCAGTTCCCGCAGCCGTTCCGGGGAGCAAACTTCCGCGCGGATTCCCAATTTTTCGGCGGCAGCGGCCACTTCGCGTTCTTCGTGAAAACCGGCCTCACTCTGGCAGAGCATCAGCAGTCCTTTGCGGACCAAGTCGAAGTCTAAATCTGCAGAAAGCTCCTCGAACAGCAATCGACTTTCCAGACTGAGATCGCGTAAGAGCTCCTGACTGTTTTCTACGTGTTGCCGGTTTGCGCTGCGAAAAAACTGCCAGCACCACATCCACAACTCCGGATCAAGCCGAGGCCGAAGGAAAAAGGGGCTGCGGCGGTTGAACATCCATTTCAGCCCCTGAGAAATCATCCCCGGAGCCGCCAACGGAATGAAGTGACTGGGAACAATCATCCCGGCATTGCGATCCGAACAACTTTCTCGACGGCTCGCATCTCGATCCATGATCACCACCTCATGACCCGCTTTGGCCAGAAAATAGCCCGTGGAAAGCCCGATGACGCCACCACCAACGATCAGGGTTTTCGAGGAGGCTCCCATTCAGAGCAAGGTTGGGATTCCGAAGGCAAACGGATGAGCCGGATCGATCAGCAATATCGCTTCGCCCGTGACATAGGCTGATCCGGTCACTCTGGGGACAATCCCACCGTCGGGATGATTTTCGAAGCTTCCGGTGAACACCGAATCGACAATCCCGGCTTGCCGCCAACGTTCACCGGGTTGGAGCCGTCCCGTGGCGGCAAGACAGGCCAGCTTCGCGCTGGTGCCGGTTCCGCAGGGCGACCGATCAAACGCTTTCCCCGGACAGAGCACAAAGTTTTTGCTGTCCGCCAAACTTGGATCGGCGGGAGGCCCGAACACTTCAATGTGATCGATCGCCCCACCATCCGCTCCCGTGATCCCCTGGTTTTCCAATGCCTGCCGAATGGCCCAGGAATAGGCCGTGAGGGCTTCGATATTGCGCGCCTCCACCGGAATTTCAGGTCGCGCATCCGTCAGGAAAAACCAATTGCCGCCCCAAGCCACATCCCCGCGAACAATTCCATAGCCTTCGACCGCAACTTCCACATCCGCAGCATGCCGGTAGCTACGGACGTTCTTCACCGTGATCGCACCAGAGTCTTCGACCGTCACCGTGACCACGCCCGTCGCCGTATCCAGCCGGAAACTGCCTGTCCCGATCTTCCCTTGATGCAGCAGAGTGGCGGCGATCCCCATGGTCCCGTGAAGACAACCGTTCAGCACCCCGACGTTGTTGAAAAAGATCACTCCGGCAACGCAATCCGGCTCCACCGGTTCGCAGAGCATCGCCCCTACCATCGCCTCGTGTCCCCGCGGTTCACAAACCGTGGCGGACCGCAGCCAGTCGTAATCCCCCGCAACATTCGCCCGCTTCTCGGCCATGGATGCCCCGGGCAGCGGCGAAGTCCCATCGACAATGACGCGGGTGGGCTCACCCCCGGTATGGGAATCGATCACCTGAATCTGCTGGATGGAAGTCGGTATCATGCTCGTTGGTCTCGCGACCCTAGCACACGTGTCGTCAGCGAAAAACTCCAGATAAAGACCGAACAATGGGTGGCGGAGAAGGCGGAAATCGTTTTTTGGTGACCATGACCCGTCGTTTCGCATTTCTCACTGGTTTCCAAGCCATTCTTGGGATGAGCCTGGCGCTTACCGCTCGTGCTGAACCGCCGAACATCCTCATGATCGCGATCGACGATCTCCGGCCGATGCTCGGTTGCTACGGAGATGCGCGTGTGAAAACGCCGAACATCGATCGTCTCGCTCAACGCAGTCTGGTTTACGATCGCGCCTACTGCCAATACGCGAAGTGCGGGACCTCGCGGCTCTCCATCATGACGGGGTTGCGTCCGGACGCGATCGGCGTCTTCAGCAACAATGAGCGCGATGTGATCGCGTTTCGGGAACGCCGCCCAGACGCCATTTCCCTGGGACGTTGGTTTCGGCAAAACGGCTACCACACCCAGAGTTTCGGCAAGATTTACCATGATGGCTGGGACGACCCGGAAGACTGGTCGGTTCCCTCCGTACCCGGCCGCGAACGCGAGATGTGGGAAGTCGTCGATGAAACCAACCCAACCGCGCCGACTCTTATCGCGGAGCGTCTCGCCTGTCCCGTCCTGCAAAGCCCTGAAGTCTCGGACGATCATCTCTTTGCCGGACGAATGACCACCAACGTGATCGAACAACTCGCCGTGATTCCAGATGATCGCCCCTTCTTCTTTGCGGTCGGGTTTCGTCGGCCCCACCTCCCCTTCGTCGCTCCCAAACGCTACTTCGACCTCTACGAACCAGACGCAAGCTGGCTCACGCCGCATCCCGAACCTCCGGTCGGCTCTCCCGTGATGGCCTGGTTCAACTCGGACGGCTACGTCGGTTCCGCCCGAAACGTCGGTCTGACCATGCCAAAACGTCCGAAACCCGACGCCGCCAAAGCCTGGAACGGCTATGAGCTACGCAGCTACATCAACGTGCCTTATCAGGGCGAAATCCCCGCAGCCAAACAGATCGAACTGCTCCATGCCTACGCCGCCTGCATCAGCTACGTCGATGCCCAGATCGGCAAATTGCTCGATTACATCGCAGATGACACCATCATCGTCCTCTGGTCCGACCACGGCTGGCATTTGGGCGAGGCGAGCGCCTGGGGAAAAATGACCAACTTCGAAATCTCCACCCGCGTCCCTTTCCTCATCGCCCGTCCTGAGATCGAAGGCGGACGATCCCAGGAACTGGTCGAACTCGTCGACCTTTATCCCACGCTCTGCAATCTGGCGGGAATCGACGCCCCCGACCACCTGGAAGGCGAGAGCCTCTTCGCGCCAAACGCCACCCACGAAGTCGCCCTCAGTCAATATTCCCGCTTCAACGGCACCTATATGGGACGCGCCATTCGGACGGATCGCTATCGCTACGTGGCTTGGTTTGCCAAGGAAACCGGCGAAGTCGCCGAGCGGGAACTCTACGATCACGAAACCGATCCCGGAGAAACCCGGAACCTCGCCACCGATCCGAAGATGGCTGACGTCCTCGACCAGCTTCACCGGACATTGGAGATCCAGTTCAAGCTCAATCAGTAGCCCGATTCCACTGCCTGCTCTGGACTGGCTTCAGCCTGGATCAAGACCTGCGTCACGTAGTCTCTGAGCCAGCTCCCCGGCGCGTTTCGCTTCGTCCTCCAGCTGTTTTGCTAGGTCTGCTGCTCGCTCCTTCTCTTCTTCAAACTGCTGAGTCGCTTCCTCGGCGCGCTATGTTTCTTGCTCGGCGCGCTTTGATTCTTGCTCCGCGCGCTTTGCATGATCCTCTGCCCGCTTCGCTTCTT